>DAOUEP010000080.1:0-7143 GCA_034430515.1 Dehalococcoidales bacterium
GTCACCGGCGGCCTGCGCGTCGGCGAGCCGGCGGCCGACCTGGGCATGGCGCTGGCCATCGCCTCCAGCTTCCGCGACGCACCCATCACCCCACGGACGGCCGCCGTCGGCGAGATAGGCCTCTCCGGCGAGCTGCGCAACGCCCCCCAGCTGGAACGCAGACTTGGGGAGGCCGCCAGATTGGGCTTTACGCGCTGTATCGTGCCCAGGGCGGGGGCCAAGCTGGCGGTCAAGGATATTGAGATAGTGCCGGTGGGGAGCCTGCGAGAGGCGGTGAGCGCGGGGCTGGTGAAAGGGAGAGGGGGCAACCAGGTTATAGTTGACAATATATAACATTATTGTTATAATATGCTTAAATCATGGGCTATCGAATATTATAGGCCCGAGAGCGGCGGGTGTCCGGTGGAGGAATTTATTGATTCATTGGATGCCAAGTCTAAAGCCAGAGTTGCCAGGACTTTAGATTTACTTGAAGAGTTCGGCATTCAACTGGGAATGCCCTACGCCAGGCACATCGAAAAGCAGCTCTGGGAGCTAAGAATCCGCCAGGCGAGGAACCGATACCGCATTATTTACTTCATTGCCACGGCCAGAACCTTTGTGCTGCTGCATGGATTTACTAAAAAGACCGGAGCCGTAACAAGAGCCGACATAGAGACAGCGGCGCGAAGGAGACACGATTATCTATCGAGGAGGGGAGAGGGGACATGAACTGGAAAGAGCATAAAAAGAGACTCCTGAAAGACACGGAATTCAGAGTGGAGTATGAAGCACTGGAACCCGAGTACAAGCTGGCGGCAACGCTGATGCGGCTGCGGATATCTAAAGGGCTGACTCAGGAGGAACTTGCCAAGCTATTGAATACGAAGCAAGAGAGCATCGCCAGGCTGGAAAGCGGGAGTTCGCTGCCATCTCTATCTACCGTCAAGAGAGTGGCGGATGCCCTCGGTGCCGAACTCGAAATTAACCTGCGGCCAAAGTAGCCGTGCCGGGAGGATTTTCACTACGGGCTAAGCCGAGGATGATGAGGGCGGCATGGGTGGGAATAGATAACTCAGATGGGGGGAGGGATAAGAAAAACGAAATCTAGCGAACATTTAGCCAACTTAACACGACATGGCATCTGAGAGGAGTGAATCCATGGTGATGAAACTAGATGAGTTAAGAAAACTACCTAAAAAAGAACTCTGGAATCTATACGATGAACAAGCAAAGCATGTTCAACCCAGTTTGAGTCATTACCGGGATGAAGTTATCAGACGTGAAAAATCTAAGCAAACAACAGTGCTTATCTGTTTAACTATTTTCATGTTTATTGCCACCGTGTTTTCAGCAATCGGAGTATTTGTTGATTAGAGGCTTCTATTATGGATACAGCCATTATTTTATCAACCTCCTCCTCTCCTATGAATATTCGTCAGGAGAGGGGTAAATGGAGGTGAGTTAAAAAGAACTGGATTCCCGCTTTCGCGGGAATGACAGAATAGTTAACTGATAGATTATGACAGCTAAAACCCCTAAAACCGCCGCCATTATCGTCGCCGCCGGCGAGGGCAAGCGTATGGGCGGCCTGGATAAAGTCCTCGCCGAGCTCGCCGGCGAGCCTGTCCTCCGGCGCGCCGTCCGCCCCTTCCAGGCGTCCCCGCTCGTGGACGAAATCATCGTGGTGGTCGGCGGGGGCAAAGAGCCGGCCTGCCGCCGCCTGCTCACCGGGCCGGAGTGGACTAAAGTCAGCCAGGTCTGCACCGGCGGTAAGCGCCGCCAGGACTCGGTGGCCGCCGGGCTGGCGACTCTCAAGGACTGCGCCTGGGTCATCATCCACGACGGCGCCCGCCCGCTGGTGACCGCCGACCTCATCGCGCGGGGGCTTGAGGCGGCGCAGGAGACCGGGGCGGCCATCGCCGCCGTGCCGGTGACGGATACCGTCAAGGTGGCCGGGGAGGACGACACGGTGCTGGGGACGCCGCCGCGGGCCAGCCTGCGGGCGGTGCAGACGCCGCAGGTCTTCCGCTACGACATCATCGCCCCGGCCTACCGGAAAGACGGCCCCGCCGTGACCGATGACGCCGCCCTGGTGGAAAGGCTGGGCTACAAAGTCAAACTCTACATGGGCTCTTATGATAATATTAAGATAACCACTCCCCGGGATTTGAGCCTGGCGGAAATCATCATCCGGGAGCGGGAGGGCTAAAATGCGCATCGGGCAGGGCTACGACGCTCACCCCCTGGCGCCGGGGCGGCCCCTGGTGCTGGGCGGGGTGCAGGTGCCTTTCGACGCGGGGCTGGAGGGCTGGAGCGACGGCGACGCGCTGACCCACGCCGTTATTGATGCTCTATTGGGGGCGGCGGCGGCGGGCGATATCGGCAGGCACTTCCCGCCGGGGGATATCAAATACAAGGATATATCCAGCATTAAGCTGTTGGAAAAAGTACGTGAAATATTGAAGAAAGGCGGCTTCCGCGTCGTCAACATCGATGCCACCATCATCGCGGCTAGCCCGCGCCTCGGCGAGTACATCGCGGCCATGCGCACCAACCTCGGCCGGGCGCTGGGGATAGAAGTGGGGCAGGTCAGCGTCAAGGCGGCCAGCGGCAACGGGCTGGGTTTCGCGGGGCGGGGCGAGGGCATCGCGGCGCAGGCCGTGGCGTTAATAGAAGAGGAAAGCTGACCTGAAGCGAGGCATTTAGCTATGGAAATGGCGGGCACTTGCCTGCACACCAATAACGTTCCCCGCCTGGCCGGCTTCTACGCCGGGGTGCTGGGAGTTAAAGCGGACGGCAATGACGTACACGCCGCTCTAGAAGAGGCCCGGCTGGCCATCTGGAACCCGGGGGACATTGACAACGACAAGTTCCAGACCAGCCAGCGCTTCCTCACGCTGATGTTTGAAGTTGAAGATGTTGATAAGGAGTACGCCAGGCTGAAAAATCTGGACATGGAGATTGAGTTTACCTTCCCGCCGACCACCCAGCCCTGGGGAGTCCGGGCGTTTGGCTTCCAAGACCCCGACGGCAACAACGTCAATTTCCTGTCGCCCGTGGATAAGGATAAAAGATGAAGATTTTTAACTCGCTCTCCGGCAAGAAAGAGGACTTCAAGCCCCTGGGCGATGAGGTGAAGATGTACGTCTGCGGCATCAACCCCTATGCCGACTCGCACATCGGCCACGCTATGAGCTACATCGTCTTCGACGTCGTCCGCCGCTACCTGGAGTTCCGCGGCTATAAAGTCCGCCACGTGGAAAACATCACCGACGTCGAGGATAACATCATCAACCACGCCAGCCGGCTGGGCATCACCGTCAAGGAGCTGACCGAAAAGTACGCCGCCCGGCACTTCGAGGACATGGACACCCTCAACATCCTGCGCCCGCATTACACGCCCAAGGCCACCGAGACCATCCCTGAAATCATCGCCATGACCCAGGGCCTCATTGACAAGGGCTACGCCTACGCCGCCGGCGGCGACGTCTATTTCCGGGTGCGGCGGGTAAGCGACTACGGCAAGCTCTCCAAGCGCAGCCTGGAGCAGATGATGGCCGGGGCGCGCGTCGAGGCAGGGGAAGGCAAGGAAGACCCGATGGACTTCGTCCTCTGGAAAGCCTCCAAGCCCGGCGAGCCTTCGTGGGACTCGCCGTGGGGGCCGGGACGGCCCGGCTGGCACATCGAGTGCAGCGCCATGTCGATTAAATACCTCGGCGAGCAGATAGACATCCACGGCGGCGGGCAGGACGTGGTCTTCCCCCACCACGAGAACGAAATCGCCCAGTCGGAGAGCTTCACCGGCAAAAAGCCCTTCGTTAAATACTGGATGCACAACGGCCTGCTCCAGATGGGCGCCGAGAAGATGAGCAAGTCCCTGGGCAACCTGATTACCATCCGGGAGTTCCTCAAGCGATACAGCGCCGACGCCCTGCGCCTTTTTGTCTTGAGCTCCTACTACCGCAGCCCACTGACCTATACCGAAGAGGCTATAGAAGCGGCACAGGCAGGAGTGGAACGGCTGCTGCGGGTGGTATCCCGCCAGAGCGCCGGGGGCAAAGGGGCGGCGCTGGACGCGGCGCCCTACCGCAAGCGCTTTGAGGAGGCCATGGATGACGATTTCAACACGCCGCAGGCGCTGGCGGCGCTCTTCGATTTGGCGCGCGAGATTAACCGCGCCGATGAAGCCGGCGGCAACACCGCCGCCGCCCGCGCCACGCTGGTAGAGTTGGGCGGGGTGCTGGGGCTGACCTTTGAGGAAACAGATGAACCGCTAGATGCTGAGGCATTAAGAGCTTTGGCATTGTCTATAACCAAACAGGCTGCCGAAACGAAATTTAGAGGGGTCAAGCTCGGCGAACCGGCTAACGCAGAAGCCATTATAGAGTGGCTTATTGAAGCTCGCAATCATTTCAGGCAGGCCAAGCAATTTCAGTTAGCTGATGAAATACGAGATAAACTCGCTGAACTAGGCATTATGCTGGAGGATGCATCCCAGAAGACCGTCTGGAAAAGGAAACGGTAAGTAATCTTTTCCCACCCGACCACCCTCGCGGCATCGGGTGGCTTAGCCCCAGATAGGCCACCCCACCCTACCGGGGGTAAAGGGGCGGGGCAAGCTACGGGCTAAGCCGCGGAAGAACCGAGGGCAGTTTACCCGCCGGAGCCTCGGCGCAGGCGGGGCCTGGGTGGGAATAGATAACAACGAGGGGCGGCGGGGAGGCAAGTCAAAAGGAGGCAGACCATGTGGCAGAACATCGCCTTTATCCTCATCGGGCTGGGCGTGCTGGCCGTTATCGGCTGGGGGGTCAAGGGCTTCTTCGCCGATAGCGATATCCCCCTGCTCCTCAGGATAGCGGCCGGGGCGGTCGGGGCCGGGGTGCTCATCCTCCTCGGCGTCGCCATCAAAGACCGCATCAAAAAAGCCCGAACCGACGATTTCAAGGAGGTTGAAAGATGATTATCACCACCACCGAGCAAATTGAAGGCAAAAAGGTGAAACGGACTCTCGGCATGGTCAAAGGCTCGACCATCCGGGCGCGCCACCTGGGGCGCGACATCATGGCCAGTTTCCGGGGCATGGTGGGCGGCGAGATTACCGAATACACCAAGATGATGGCCGAAGCCCGCGAAGAGGCCCTGAAAAGGATGATTGAGGACGCCGAGAAGCAGGGCGCCAACGCCATTATCGCCGTGCGCTTCGGCACCTCGATGGTGATGCAGAACGCCGCCGAGGTGCTGGCCTACGGCACCGGCGTGGTGACGGAATAGGGCGCGGGCAGGTAGCCCGGTTCTCTGGAGCCGGGGCGGCGCCGGCAGGAGTGGGGGGAGGCAGACAGGAAGGGAAGTTTACCGGCTCTTGCCGATACGGAACACCTTGGTGCCGCAGGCGGGGCAGGCACCCTCGGTGGCGGGGCGTCCGTTCTTCAGCGTCACGGACCGGGGATTCTTAATCTCGATTTTTTTCCGGCACTTCATGCAATACGCTTGCATTTCCACACCTCCTTGGTCTCCTGACCCGAGGGTAGCAAACCCGCCGTGGTTTGTCAATAGATAGATTCTTTACAGCTATAAATCTTATAATTGGCGGTGCCGGGGCCTGGCGCGCGCCGGCGCGGACGGGCCAGGATAACGCCCGGGAGGCAGGTGGCGCGGGAGAGCCGCCCGCCGCTAGGTGGGTATCCGCAGCGAAACGATGGAGAGGATGACGAAGATGACGGCCAGGGCGATGGTCAGCTGAAAGAGGGTCTTCTCCACGCCCCGCTTGGTGCGGAAGACCGTATCCGCCTGGCCGAAGATACCGCCCAGACCGCCGCCCCGCACCTGGAGCAGGGAGACCATTACCAGCGCGGCGGCTACCACAATCTGGGCGATGTATAAATAGATTTCCATTTATTACTCCAACCGCCGGCCCTTACGACCCGGCGAGCTTACGCTTGAGCACCTCGCCGGCGAGCTGCGGGTTAGCGCGGCCCCGGGTCGCCTTCATCACCTGCCCGACGAGAAACTTGAGGGCCATCTCTTTACCGGCTTTATAATCGGCGACGGGCTGCCCATTAGAGTTTATCACCTCGGCCACGATTTTCTCAAGCTCCCCGGCGTCGCTTATCTGGCTGAGGCCGCTGCCCCGGATGATTTCGGCGGCGGATTTGCCGCTGCGGAACATCTCCTCCAGCACGGACTTGGCCGTGGCGGCGTTGATTTTACCGTGGGACTGGGCAATCAGGGTGGTCAGGGCCGCCGGGCTTACCCTGGCGGCGAACCCGTCAATATCAATATTGTTGGCGTTGATGATGCGCGTCGTCTCGCCGAGGAGCCAGTTAGCAATCTCTTTCGGCGTAACCTCCCCGCCCGCCTTGACCCCCGCTTCGAAGTAATCGGCCAGGGACTTGGCGCCGGTGAGCAGGTCGGCGTCGTAGCGGGGCAGGTCGTAGACGGCCATAAAGCGGTCGCGGCGCGCCTCGGGCAGCTCGGGGAGCCGGGCGCGGACGGCCTCCACCCACTCCCGGCTGATGGCCAGCGGCGGCAGGTCGGGCTCGGGGAAGTAGCGGTAGTCGTGGGCGTACTCCTTGCTGCGCTGCGAGACGGTCTTGCCCTTGGCCTCCACCCAGCCGCGCGTCTCCTGGACGAGCTTCTTGCCTTCTTCGGCGGCCTTGGTCTGGCGCTCCACCTCGTACTCCATGGCCAGGTAGACCGCCCGGAAGCTGTTCATGTTCTTCACTTCCACCTTGGCCCCGAACTCGGTGCTGCCCACCGGCCGCAGGCTGATGTTGGCGTCGCAGCGGAAGCTGCCTTCCTCCATGTTGCCGGTGGAGACGCCCAGATATTGCAGGATGCTGCGCAGCCGGATGAGGTACTGGCGCGCCTCCTCCGGGGAGCGCAGGTCGGGCTCGCCGACGATTTCCATCAGCGGGCAGCCGGAGCGGTTGATGTCCACCAAGCTATAGTCGCCCTCCGGCGCGGCGCGGTGCAGCAGCTTGGCGGTATCCTCCTCCAGGTGGACGCGGGTGATGCCGATGTCCCGCCGCTCCCCGTCCACCTCGATGGCGAGGTAGCCCCGCTGCCCGATGGGGGCGTCGTACTGCGATATCTGGTAGCCCTTGACCAGGTCGGGGTAGGGGTAGTTCTTGCGGTCGAACTTGGTGTGCTCGGAGATGGGGC
>DAOUEP010000081.1:0-8377 GCA_034430515.1 Dehalococcoidales bacterium
AAGCCGGGCGGGGTCTCCCTATCCCCTACTAACTCAAGAAGCCGGTCTAAATTATAGCGCAGTCCCAGGTCGCCCTCCACGGTGCGCTTCTCGTAAGGCTCGGGCAGGCCGGCCAGAATCGTGTCGGCGCGGGCGGGCGCGCCGCGGGCGACGGAGTGGACGTCGGTGGTGGCGCCGCCGACATCAACGACGATAAGCTCGCCGAAACCGGCATCGCCGCCGTGGCCGCCGGAAATAAGTTTGGCCGCCTCCAGCACCGCCGCCGGGGTGGGCATGATGACGTCCTTAATCATCTCGCGGGCGCGGGCGATGCCCCTGGCGCGGACGATGTGGCGCAGGAAAAGCTCGCGTATCTCGCGCTGGCAGGGGGCAACTTCGAGTTTACCGATTTCCGGCATGACGTTGCCGGTATAGATGACGTTTTTGTCTGTCTTGGTGAAAATACGGCGGATAGCGTCGTAAGCGGCCTTGTTGCCGGCGACGATGATGTTATTGATAGCCGGGCCGGTGGCGGCCAGCAGACCGGCGTTGTGGATGATGACGGCCTCGTCGCCGCCGTCGGTGCCGCCGCAGAGCAGCAGGATATCCGGGGCGGCGGCCTCGATTTCCCCGACCTCGTGTTCGTTGAGCTTGTAGGAATAGAGCCCGACGACCCTGGCCCCCGCCCCCAAAGCGGCCTGGCTGGCGGCCTGGCTGGTCAGCTCGGGGACGAAACCGGCGCAAATCAGGCGCAGGCCCCCGGCGGCGCTGGAGCAGGCCAGGGCCTCTCGTTCGTGGAGGTCAGTGAGGCCGGTGCGGGCTATCTCCTCAAAGGCGTTACGCAGGCCGATGGTGATGTCGGTATCAACAGTAGAGGGGACGCGGGCGATAGCGGCGATTTCCTCCCCGGCGAGGTCAACGGCGACCACCTTGGTGAAGGTGCTCCCGAAGTCGATGAGGAGCCTGATATCGCCCATAACGCGCCGCCCCCCGGCGGCTAGAGCTTACCCCGGGCCTTGAGGTCTTGCTTTAAATCTTCGATGGCGGCGTCGATATCGGCCTCGGGCGGGTAGACCCGGTCGAAGCCCAGCTGCTGGAACTTCGCCTCGACCTCGTTGAAGTCGGCCCGGCCCACCACCAGGTTGCCGCCGATGTAGAGCAGCACCTCGCCCAGGCCGGCCTCCTGGCGCTTGGCGTCGAAGCCCTCCAGGTCGAGCTCGGCCATGCCGTAGAGGGAGCTCATCAGGATGGCGGCGGCGGCCGTCTCCTGGGCGGCCTTGATGAACTCCTCCGGCGGGGTGTAGGCGCCCAGGGCAGTGACGCGGAAACCGGCCTCCTTAAGCGCCCGCGAGATAATCTTGGTGCCGATGATGTGGGCGTCCATCCCCAGCGTGCCGGTGATAATCATCGGTTGTTTCATGGCTCTCCTCCGGCGGCGGTTAAACGTTATTTATCGTAGGGCGGCAGGCCCACGATTTTCCCCTTGCTGAAGACCCACAGGTCGCGGACGGCGGCGTGGTAGTCCACCGGCTGGCCCTCGGCCTCGGCCCGCGCGGCGACTTTGGCGCGATGAAACTCTTTGATGTCGTCGGGGAAGGGCAGGCTGCCGAACTCCAGGTAGCGGCAGGCCCCGCGGGCGTCGCGGACGCCGAGCACCTGGTCTCGGACGTTGAGGTTGGAGCTCCACGGCGAGTCGAGCACGCCGGCGTCGACCGCCTTGACCGCCCCGACGAGGACATCCCCGTCGCCCAGGTCGAAGACCCGGTCTAAAATGGCGCGCACCTCGCGCTCGGTCAGGTCTTCCTCGGCGTTGACCTCTTTCATGTCGATTTCGATGCGCTGCTCGCGCACCACGTTGAAAATCCAGTTGGCCGCCCGGTAGCTCATCGCGTGGGCCTCCTGGGTGGCCACCCCGGCCCCCTCGTCCACGGTGCGCACGTGGGCCGCCGGCGCCCCGGTCAGGGCCGAGACCATCGCCGAGTAGGCCAGGTAGGCGAAGGCGCCCCCCAAATCCAGCGGGACGGGGTAGAGGGGGGTCTGCTGGCAGATAGGCCCGTTGACGATGACGTCCTTGAAGCCGAATTTATCCAGATACTCGCGCACCAGCCGCGGCGAGAGCCGCGTCCAGGCCAAATCCTGGGCCATATTGCCCTGGTGGTGCACCAGCGGCGTAAAGGCCTTTTGCCCCTGGGTGGCCGCGCCGAGGGACTCGATGACGTGGGTGGCGATGTTGACGCTGAGGGGGAAGGTGGAGGAGGGCACCCAGCCGTGGAGGTCGCCGCTTAAAATGACGCCCCGGTCGGCGTACCAGCCCACCACGCCGTTGATGAACTGGTTGGCCTCAATCATTTCTTCCAGCGTCTCGCGCTTGTGGTAGCTGCCGAACTCCAGAAAGAGCCCGCAGCCGGAGACGGTCATGCCAGAGGCGATGGCGATTTCCTGCGCCAGGCGGTTGGTGCCGCGCGGCGTGAAGGCGGCCTCGCAGGACTCGATGACCTTGCGGGTATTCTTGACGCCGTGGTTGACGATGGGGTAACCGTTGAGTATCTTGCGGCCGGTACGCCGGGACTCGTCCAGGGCCTGCTGCACCCGCGCGAAGGCGTCCTGGCGGGTATAGCTGTCGGTGGTGACCGGGATGAGGGGGATGCCGGCCGCCGCCAGCGATTTACAGAGGGCGATTTCGTCTTCTAAAAGGGCCGTGCCCGCCCGCGGCGAGACCACGGTGCGGCCTTCCTCGCGGAGGCGGGCCATTACCTTCCACCACACTTTGGTATCGGGCAGGGCCTTCTGGTAGGCCACCGCCTCGTCGAAGTCCACCTCTTTGCCCGTCGGCCAGAGCTTAAGCCACTGGCGCCGCTGGGCCATGAGGGTATCTTCGTCGAGCCGCCGGTTCCTGATGCGTACTTTCTCCACGATTATCTCCGTTATGTCAATCTTTCCCGCGGCCGTCGGCGGCGGAGAGGTAGGTGGCCGCCTGCGCCAGTACCGGCTGCCCCCCGGCGGCGTAGATGACCTGGCCGGTCACGTAGTCGGAGAGGCCGCTGGCCAGGAACAGGGCCGGCCCGGCGATGTCCTCCGGCGTGCCCACCCTGCCCAGGGGGACTTCCTTGGCGGCGATGCCCGCAAAGAGGGCGTCGCGCTCCGGGCCGGGGGGCATCAGGCTGTCCCAGAACGGCGTCACGATGGGGCCGGGGACGATGGCGTTGACGTAGATATTGTCCGGCGCCAGCTCGAAGGCCAGGTTGGTCGTCAGGCCGAGCACGCCCGCCTTGGCGGCGTGGTAGTGCAGCACCGAGACCGACGGGCTGACGGCGCCCATCGAGGAGAGGTGGATAATCTTGCCGTAGCGCCGCTTCTTCATGTGGGGAACGACGGCGGCGCTGACCAGGTAGGCGCCCTTGAGATTCACGTCCAGGACTCTATCCCACTCCGCCTCGTCGAAGCTGCCGACGCCCTCCCCCTTGGCCCCGCTCACCCCGCCGGCGCTGTTGACCAGAATATCTATCCTGCCGAACTCTTTAATGACCTCCGCTACCATATTATTGACCTGGGCGGCCCGGGATATATCGGCGGCGAAGGCCAGCGACTTACGCCCCAGCGCCCGGATTTCGGCGGCGACCTGCTCGGCGCCTTCAATGTGCTGGGCGACGACGACCACGTCGGCGCCCTCCCGGGCGAACCGGAGGGCGATGCCCCGCCCGATGCCCTTGGCGCCGCCGGTGACGATGGCCACCCTGTCCTTGAGTAACATATTGCCTCCTGATGCCGGGACGAACCGGCCGCATCCCATTTTACACATTATTCGCCGCCACCTCAAATCAAAGCGGGCCGCCTTGCCATTTTCACGACAATAGTCTATTGTATGTTTAGCCGAGACTATTGCCGTGGTAAAGATTAGCCGGTCAGTCCCAACCCAAGCGTCCCCGGGCCGCCGCTTCGGCATCAGCCGCCGCGCTTTTCTCAAGCTGGCGGGGCTGGCGGTGGCGGTAGCGGCTTTAGGCCGCCTCATCAAGCGCCCGGCGCTGGGCACCATCGTCCCCGCCGATAATTACCCCGAGGGCGAGGGCGTCATCACCGAGGCATACCCGGCCACCTCCTGCCTCAACTGCGGCACGCGCTGCGCCACGCGCGTCCGGGTGGTCAACGGGCGGGCGGTCAAGATTACCGGCAATCCCCTCTCGCAGGTGACCGAGGGTGCCAACTGCGCCCGCGCCCAGGTGGGCCTACAGGTGCTCTACGACCCCGCCCGCATCACTACCCCCCTGCGGCGGACGAACCCGGCCCGGGGGCGCGATACCGACCCCGGCTGGACGCCCATCTCCTGGGACGAGGCTCTGGCCGAGGTAAGCGGGCGGCTTCAAGACCTCCGCGACGACGGCGAGCCGCACCGGCTGGCTATCTTCACCGGGCTGAACACCGTCAGCGACGAGGACATTCTGCGCCGCTTCGCCCGCGCCTACGGCACGCCCAACCTGATAACCGCCGACGGCCTGGACGACGAGGCCGGCCAGGCCGGGCAGTGGTGCGCCGACGGCCACTATAGCCGCAGCGCCTACGACCTGGCGCGCACCAATTACATCCTCTGCTTCGGCGCCGGTATCCTGGAGTCCTACGAGCCGCTGGCGCGCTCATTGCGGATGTGGGGCAAAATCCGGCGCGAACGCCCCAACCGGGCCAGGGTGGTCGTCGTCGACCCGCGCTACTCGGTAACGGCCCTGCGCGCCGACGCCTGGCTGCCCGTCAACCCCGGCACCGACGCCGCCCTGGCGCTGGCCATCGCCCACGTCATCATCAGCGAAAACCTCTACGACGCCGCCTTCGTGAGCCGCCATACCCGCGGCTTCGACGATTATAAAGACCTCATCCTCGGCGGCTACGCCCCGGAGCAGGTCGCACCCGTTACCGGCATCCCCGCCGCCACCATCGGCGAGGTCGCCCGCGAGTTCGCCGGGACGCGCCCCGCTATCGCCTGGCGGGGACGGGGGGCCACCGGCTGGCCCGGCGGCACCTACACCGCCTACGCCATCTACTGCCTCAACGCCCTGGTGGGCAGTATCGACGTCCCCGGCGGGGTCATCTACCAGGAGGAGCCACCCTACCGGCCCCTGCCCGGCCTCGCCCCGGACGCCGCCGCCAGCGCCGGGCTGGCCATGCCCCCGCTGGACGGGCGCGGCAGCGCCGCTTTCCCCGCCGCGAGGGTGGTCACCAACCACGCCGCCGAGGCGATGCTTGCGGAAAATCCATATCCCGTGGCCATGGCTATCGGCGTCAACGCCAACTTCAACCTGACGGCGCCGGGCGCGCCGCGCTGGGACGAGGCGCTGGCCAGACTGCCCTACTACGTCCACATCTCTCCGACTGTTAACGAGATGGCGGGTTTCGCCGATATTATCCTCCCGGCGACCACTTTCCTAGAGACCTGGGCCTACGACCACTCGCCGCCGGGCTCCGGCTTCGCCGAGGTACGCATCAAGCAGCCGGTGGTGGCGCCGTTTTATAACAGCCGCAATATCGCCGACATGGTCTTTGATGTTGCCACCAGGCTGGGCGGCAGCGTTGCTGATGCGTTCGGCAACATCGGCGGCAGCGCCGAGGGCCTGGCGCGCTACCGCACCGCCGGCCTGATGCCGTGGGAAGAACTGCTGGCGGCGGGGGTCTGGGTGGGGCCGGAATACCAGTATTACAAATACCACCGCATCTTCGACACGCCCTCGGGCCAGTTCGAGTTCCTCTCCGGCAACCTGGCCGCCGCCCTCCAGAAGATCGGCGAGCCGACCGGCGGCGATGCCTGCCTGCCCCATTACCAGCCGCCCGACTTCCTCGGCGAGGCTGGCGCTTATCCACTGCTGCTGACCAGCTACCAGCCATTATTAAGCGTCAACGAGGACAGCCGCGATTACCCCTGGGCGGAGGAGATGTTCCTGGTGGAGCACGGGCAGGGCTGGACGAACTTCGCCGAGATAAACAGCGCCACGGCGCAGGAACTCGGCATCAAAGACGGGGACGAGGTCCGGGTGGAATCTCCCTTCGGCAGCCTGAAAACCAGGGCCAGGGTCTTTGAGGGAGTCCGCCCCGGCGTGGTCGCCATGGCGCGCGGGCTGGGCGCCAACCCCAACGAGATTACCGGCGTCGCCTACGATAAAATCAGCGGGCAGGCCGCCCGCGGGGGCACCCGCGTCCGGGTGTATCGGGCATAGCTATGACGAGATGGGGCATGGTCATCGACCTGGACAAGTGCACCGGCTGCCAGTCGTGCTCGGTGGCCTGCAAGGCGGAGAACAACGTCCCCTACGGCTCGCCGGAGGAGCACACCCGACGGCTGACCCCCTTCTGGCAGAAGGTGATTGCCGTGAGTTCCGGCGAATATCCCTCGGTGAGCATTGATTTGATACCGATGCCCTGCATGCACTGCGACGACGCCCCCTGCGTCACCGTCTGCCCGGCGCGGGCCACCTACAAGCGCGAGGACGGCATCGTCATGCAGGACTTCCGCCGCTGCATCGGCTGCAAGTACTGCATCGTCGCCTGCCCCTACGGGGCGCGCAGCTTCAACTACAAGGAGCAGGAGGAAATGCCCTACCACCGCCCCGACCTGCCGCCGGAGCGCGCCGACCGCGGCCCCTGGCCTTTCCCCCGCCGCGTCCACGGCGTCGTCGAAAAGTGCACCTTTTGTTTCCACCGCATCGACGCCGCCATTGAAGAAGGCAAGAAGGTGGGCGAGGAGGTCGTCCCCGCCTGCGCCGAGGCCTGCCCGGCCCACGCCATCGCCTTCGGCGACCTGGACGACCCCGATGGCAACGTAGCGCAACTGCTTTCCTCCCGGCAGGCCACCCGCCTGCGCGAGGAGATGGGCACCAGCCCCAAGGTTTATTATCTGCTCCGGTGAGGCATGATTTGACGGGCACATTTATCACGCTGGAAAGAAGGTCGCGGGGCTACCGCAACGCCGTCATCGCCCTGGGGGCGCTGGCGCTGGCGGGTCTGGTGGCGTTTATTATCAGCTACGTGGCCGGGCACCAGACCTTCGGCAGCTCCAACACCGTCCCCTGGGGGCTGCCCATCGTGCTGGCGATATACCTCATCGGCCTCAGCGCCGGGTCGCTGATACTTTCCTCGCTGACCTACGTCTTCGGGCGCGAGGAGTACCGCCCCATCGCCCGGCTGGCCGTGTTCCTGGCCGTGGTGCTCATCTTCGGGGCGATGCTGGCCATCCTCGTTGACCTGGGCCGCCCCGAGAAGTTCTGGCGGCTCTTCATGTTCTTCTACATGAACAACATGCGCTCCATGTTCGCCATCAACGGCATCCTCTACGGCGGCTATTTCGTCATCAGCCTGGTCTACCTAGGGATAATCTTCGCCGGCAAGGCCGCCGCCGCCCGCATTACCGGCATTATCGCCGCCGCCTGGGCGATACTGGTGCACCTGGGCACCGGGGCCATCTTCGGCTTCATCGCCGCCCGCGAGGCCTGGTTCTCGGCATTGCGCCCCCTGGAGTTTCTGGCGGCGGCGCTGACCTCCGGGGTAGCCTTATTGATTGTCGCCGTGGTGGCGACCTTTACCCTGACCAAGCGCGAGGTCAAGAACGACATGATTGCCTCGCTGGGGCGCCTGCTGGCGGCGTTCATCATCGTCCTGCTCGTCCTCGTCTTTATCGACAAGCTCACCCATCTATATGCCCCGGAGCGCGACGCCGTTATCTACATGCTGGCCGGGCCTTCTAGCTGGATTTTCTGGGTCTTCCAGATCGGCCTGGGGGCGGTCGTGCCGCTGGTCATTCTCTTCAACCGCAAGCTCAACAAGACCGTCCGCTGGCTCATGCTGGCGGCGGCCGCGGTGGTGGTCGGCGTCTTCTTCGAGCGCTACTACCTGGTGATTCCCGGGGCGGCCTACCCGCAGGCCTACGCCCCCGGCCATATCGAGGGGGTGTGGGGGGCGACGGGTTCATTCGCACTGACGCCCATCGAGATTATTCTGGCCGTCGGCATCGTCGCCGCGCTGGGGCTTTTTTACCTGCTGGGTCTAAAATACCTGGAGCTTACCCCGGCGCTACCGCCCGAGACGAAAGGCGACGGGGAGACCGACCCATGAGCGAGGACGTGAAAATCACCCGCCGCGAGCTTTTGACCAAGATTTCCCCGCTGGGGAAGGTAACGCTGGATAAGGCGCGCTGCACCGCCTGCGGCCTCTGCATCAGCGAGTGCCCCACCGGCGCGCTCCGAATTGACACGGATGATAAAGGGGGCTTTCGGATTATTTTTAAGCACGGCCTCTGCACCGCCTGCGGGGCCTGCCGGGAGATTTGCCCGGAAAAGTGCCTCAGCGTCCGGCGCGGGCTGGACACCGGCGGGCTTGACGGCGAGACCGTTTTGTTCCGCGATAATCTGGTCTGCTGCCGCGA
>DAOUEP010000082.1:0-9273 GCA_034430515.1 Dehalococcoidales bacterium
CCAGGGCCATGCGGCGCGGCAGGCCGCACTGGTGCAGCTCCAGCTCCGGCCCGCAGACGATGACCGAGCGGCCGGAGTAGTCGACGCGCTTGCCGAGCAGGTTCTGGCGGAAGCGCCCCTGCTTGCCGCGGAGCATGTCCGAGAGGCTCTTGAGCTTGTGGTTGCCGCTGATGGAGATGGCCCGCCCGCGGCGGCCGTTATCGATGAGCGAGTCCACCGCCTCCTGGAGCATGCGCTTTTCGTTGCGGATAATAATCTCCGGCGCGCCGATGTCGATAAGGTGGCTGAGCCGGTTGTTGCGGTTGATGACGCGGCGGTATAAATCGTTCAAATCGGAGGTGGCGAAGCGCCCGCCGTCCAGCTGCACCATGGGGCGCAGGTCGGGCGGCAGGACGGGCAGCACGGTGAGTATCATCCACTCCGGCTTGTTGCCGCTGTTGCGGAAGGCCTCGACAACGCGCAGCTGCTTGCTGGCCTTCTTGCGGCGCTGCCCGGAGGAAGACTGCGTCTCCTGGAGGAGGTTGTTGCGTATCTCGTCCAGGTCGATGTCCTTCATAATCTGGAGGATGGCCTCGGCGCCCATGCCCGCCTCAAAGCAGTCCGGGTATTTCACGGTCAGCTCGTGGTACTGGCCCTCGGAGAGGAGGTCTTTGACCTTGAGGGCGCTGAGCTTCTCCGTTTCCAGGGCCAACTCCGCTTCCACTTTGGCCTTCTCGTCGACGAACTGACCGCGCACCTTGTTGACTTCTTCAATTTCGGCGCCGGCCTTTTCCATCTCGGCCACCTGGGCGTCCACGGCGGCCTGCCGTTCCTCGATAGCCCGGGCGGCGCTTTCCTCCAGCTGGTGGAGGGCCTCCTGACGGGCCTCTTCTTTGACCTTGGTAATGATGTACTGGGAAAAATAGAGGACGTGCTCCAGCGAGCGCGGCGAGAGGTCTAATAGCAGCCCCAACCGCGATGGAATGCCCTTGGCGAACCAGATATGGCTCACCGGGCAGGCCAGCTCGATGTGCCCCATGCGCTCGCGGCGCACCTTGGCACGGGCCACCTCGACGCCGCACTTGTCGCAGATAACGCCCTTGTAGCGGATGCGCTTGTACTTGCCGCAGTAGCACTCGAAGTCCTTGGTCGGACCGAAGATGCGCTCGCAGAAGAGGCCGTCGCGCTCCGGCTTAAGGGTGCGGTAGTTGATGGTCTCCGGCTTGGTCACCTCGCCGTAAGACCAGCTGCGTATCTGCTCCGGCGAGGCCAGCGATATGCGGACGGCATCAAAATCGTTAATCTCAAACATCTTCGTCTACCTCTTTCGCTTCGTCGGGGGTGTCGGTTGCTTCGGCCTCCCCGGCGCTATCTTCAGTAGCTTCGGCGCTGGCTTCGGGCGCTGTGGCGCTGGTTTCAGTCTCTTCAACACTATCTTCAGGAGCTTCGGCGCCGGCTTCGGCTTCCTCTGTAGTCTCTTCGGCTGCTTCGGGCGCCTCCGCTACCATGTCTTCGGTCTGCTTGCGCCCCTCGGCAATCTCTTCCTTAAGCTCCCGCGAGAGCTTGAGGGCCTGTTCCTCGGCGGTCATGGCCGGGGTGGGCTCTTCGCCCGGCTCCGCGACGGCCTCGCCGGGTTCGGCGACAGCCCCCTCCTCGCCGGCGGCGGCCTCTTCCAGCTGGAGGCCTGCCTCGCCGGCCTCCTCTTCGGCGGCCAGCTGGGGCTCTTCATCGTTGATGACCTCCAGGGCCAGCCCCAGGCTCTGCAGTTCCTTGACGAGCACCTTGAAGGACTCCGGCACGCCGGGCTGGAGGATATCGTCGCCCTTGATGATGGACTCGTAGGCCTTGGCGCGGCCGGTGACGTCATCGCTCTTGATGGTGAGCATCTCCTGGAGGTTGTAGGCGGCGCCGTAGGCCTCCAGCGCCCAGACCTCCATCTCGCCGAAGCGCTGCCCGCCGAACTGGGCCTTGCCGCCCAACGGCTGCTGGGTGATGAGCGAGTACGGGCCGGTGGAGCGGGCGTGGACCTTGTCCTCCACCAGGTGGATGAGCTTCATCATGTAGATATTGCCCACGGTGACCGGCTGGTCGAAAGGCTCGCCGGTGCGGCCGTCGTGGAGGACGACCTTGCCGTAGGTGGGCGGGGCGAACTTGCCCTGGCGGTTGACCTTTTCCACCACCGCTTCCAGCTCGTCGTCCTTAAGGCTGCGGGCGGTGATGTTCAGCGTCTCCAGCCAGATGCGCAGGGCGATATCGCGGGCCTTACCGTGGAGCGACTCGTCGAAGACGGCGGCCCCGTTGTAGCCGCGCTCGTCCACCCAGGCCTTGGCCAGGTCGGCCCGGTAGAGGGGACGGCCGTTGCCGGGGTTGGTGTCGACGGCGTTGGCCTGCAGGACAATCCAGGTGCGGCAGAGGGCGTCCTCGATGGCCAGGTCGTCGGCGCCGTCGAAGACGGGCGTCAGCGCCCGGAAGCCGAGCACCTTGGCCGCCCAGCCCAGGTGCGTCTCCAGCACCTGGCCGAGGTTCATGCGGGAGGGGACGCCGATGGGGTCGAGGATGATGTCCACCGGCGTGCCGTCGGGGAGGAAGGGCATGTCCTCCTTGGGGGCGATGATGGAGATGACGCCCTTGTTGCCGTGGCGCCCCGCCAGCTTGTCGCCGACGGAGACGCGGCGTTTCTGGGCAATCCACACCTGTACCCACTGGTTGACGCCGGCGGGTAGGTCGTCGCCGCCCTCTTTGCTGTCTTTACGGGTATAAACCTTAACGTTAATCACTTTACCCCACTCCCCGTGGGGGACCCGGAGCGAGGTATCCTTGACCTCGCGGGCCTTCTCGCCGAAGATGGCGCGCAGCAGCTTTTCCTCGGCGGAGAGCTCCGTCTCGCCCTTGGGGGTAATCTTGCCCACCAGGGTATCGTCGGGGCTGACCTCGGCGCCGATGCGGATAATACCGTCCTCGTCAAGCTCGCGCAGGCTTTCCTCGCCCACGTTGGGGATATCGCGGGTAATCTCCTCGGGGCCCAGCTTGGTATCGCGCGATTCCACCTCGTGCTTGTTGATGTGGATGGAGGTGAACATGTCTTCTTCTACCAGGCGCGAGGAGAGGATGATGGCGTCCTCGAAGTTATAGCCCTCCCAGCTCATGAAGGCCACGGTGACGTTCTGGCCCAGGGCCAGCTCGCCGTTCTCGGTGGCGGAGCTGTCGGCCAGCACCTGGCCGGCCGCCACCCTGTCGCCCTTGTCCACCAGGGGGCGCTGGTTGATGCAGGTGCCCTGGTTGGTGCGGACGAACTTCATTAAATCGTAGCGGTCTTCGTCGCCGTCGTCGCGGGTAACGGTGATGTGGTAGCGGGTATTGCCCTTCTCGTCGATGGCACCGGAGATATCGGTCACCACGCCGGCGTTGCTGGCGAAGACCACCTGCCGGCTGTGCCGGGCCGCCTCCGATTCCATGCCGGTGGCCACCAGCGGGGCCTCCGGGCGCAGCAGGGGCACCGCCTGGCGCTGCATATTGGCGCCCATCAGGGCGCGGTTGGCGTCGTTGTGCTCCAGGAAGGGCGTCAGGGCCGTGGCCACGCTGACCACCTGCTTGGGAGAGACGTCCATCAACTGGATGTTTTCCGGCGGTTCCAGCAAATAGCCGTCGGCCAGCCTGGCTTCGATTCGCTTCTCGATAAACTCGTTGTTTTCATCCAGCGGCGCGTTGGCCTGGGCGATGATGTATTTATCCTCCTCGTCGGCCGGATAATAGATAATTTCGTCGGAGACGAAGGGCACCACCTTCACCGGCTTCTCCTTGAACTTGGCGATGCGGGCGAAGACCGCATCGGTGACGACGGTATCCGCGGCGACGACGGTCTTGCCCTTGCTGTCGGTCACCGCCTCGGCCAGGGTGCGGCCCTTGAGCTTCTCGTCGTGGCTGTCAAGCTCCTTGATGACGCGGCGGTAGGGCGTCTCGATAAAGCCGTACTCGTTGATAAGGCTGTAGGTGGCTAGCGAGCCGATGAGGCCGATGTTGGGGCCTTCCGGCGTCTCGATGGGGCAGATGCGGCCGTAGTGGGAGAAGTGGACGTCGCGCACCTCGAAGCCGGCGCGCTCGCGGGAGAGGCCGCCGGGCCCCATCGCCGAGAGGCGGCGCTTGTGGGTGAGCTCCGCCAGCGGGTTGGTCTGGTCCATGAACTGGGAAAGCTGCGAGCCGCCGAAGAACTCGCGGACGGCGGCCACGATGGGGCGGATATTAATCAGGGCGCTCGGCGTAATGGCCTCGGTGCCGATGATGCTCATGCGCTCCCGCACCACCTGCTCCAGCCGTAGGAAGCCGATGCGGAACTGGGTCTGCACCAGCTCGCCGACGGTGCGCACGCGGCGGTTGCCCAGGTGGTCGATGTCGTCGCCGGAATCGCGGCCGTTGTCAATCAGGATGATGTGCCGCACGATTTCGACGATGTCCTCGCGGGTGAGGGTGCGCTCCTTGAGGCTGACCTCCAGCCCCAGCCGCTTGTTGAGCTTGTAGCGCCCCACGCTGCCAAGGTCGTAGCGGCCGGCGTCGAAAAACAGGTTCTTGATGAGCTTGCGGGCGTTATCCGGCGAGGGCATCTCGCCGGGGTGAAGCTTTTTATAGATGTCCAGCAGGGCTTCGTCCTCGTTGGTGATGGCCGGCTCCTTGTCCATGGTCGTCTGGATGAAGTTATAGTCGGAGAGGGCGTCCTCCTCGGCGAACATCCGGAGCAGTTCATCGTCGCTGCCGTAGCCGATGGCGCGCAGCAGCGTGGTGATGGGTATCTTGCGCTTGCCGTCTATCTTGGCGGAGATGACGTTGCGGTTGGAGGTCTCGAACTCCAGCCAGGCCCCCCGCGTGGGGATTAGCTTGGCCTGGCAGAGCTGGCGGCCGCTGACCGGGTCTTCCTCGGCGGTGAAGTAGACGCCCGGCGAGCGCAACAGCTGACTGACGACGACGCGCTCGGCGCCGCTGGTGATGAAGGTGCCCTTGGCCGTCATCAGGGGGATGTCCCCGAAGAACAGCTCCTGCTCCTTGATTTCCCCGGTCTCCTTGACCAGTAGCCGCACCTTGACGTAGAGGGGGGCGGAATAGGTCTGGTCGCGCTCGTGGCACTCCTGCTCGGAGTGGCCGGGGCGCGGCTCGCGGAACTCGTAGGCGACGAAGGTTAACTCCAGCCGGTTGCCGGTGAGGTCTTTAATGGGCGATATTTCTTCCAGCAGCTGCTGGAGGCCGTATTCCTGAAACCTCTGGAAGGAGTCCAGCTGCACCTTGATGAGATTGGGCACGTCCAGGACGTTGGGCAGCTTGGCATAGGACTTGCGGGGTATAACGTTCTTGGAATCGGGTACGGGGGCTTGCGGCGTAAAAACCATCTCTGCTCCTTAGCTAAACGGCTACAGTACTCGTGCTGACGCGTGATTAAACGGCTAAAATGAAGGCATGCGCGTATAAGGCAATGAAGCAACGTGCACTAGGGAAAGTAAAGCAAAAAACACCTGGGGCATTATTACAAATAAATAATACCATTTACCTACAATACTGTCAAGTAGTAATTAGGGGTTTTTTATGCCAAATGGGGCTATTTCCCGCTTCCTGGGGCAAAATTAAAACAATTAATGCCATACTGCTATAATTAGCTTATAGCATGAAGATGAAACGCCTGACGCGCAACCGCCTGATACTGGCCGTCCTCAGCACCGCCGCCGAGGAGACGGCCATCTGGGTCATCTGGAAATGGCTCCTGCCCCAGTTCAACGTCCACCTCTCCGTGGCGGTGCTCATCGGGGTCATGGCGGCCTGGGGGGTCTTCAGCGTCTGGCTCTTCGTCTTCACCACCCACACCATCAGCCAGCAGAAACCGGCCGGCCTGCCCTCGATGGTCGGCACGCTGGGCCGGGCCGTCAGTGCGCTTGGGCCGGAGGGCATGGTGAAAATCAAGGGGGAGCTGTGGGGGGCGGTATCCCGCGGGGGCGATATCGCCGCCGGGGCAGCCATCCGGGTGGTGGGCGAGGACGGCCTCAAGCTGGTGGTGGAGCCAGCCGACGAGACTAAACGTTAAAGAGAAAAGTAATTACGTCGCCGTCCCGGACGACGTAGTCCTTGCCCTCCAGGCGCAGCAGCCCCCGCTTCTTGGCCTCGGCCAGGCCGCCGCAGGCCGCCAGGTCGTCGAAGGCGACGCCCTCGGCGCGGATAAACCCCTTCTCCATGTCGGTATGTATTTTCCCGGCCGCTTTGATGGCGGTGGTGCCCGCTTTGATTGACCAGGCGCGCACCTCGTCTTCTCCCACGGTGAAGAAGGAAATCATGCCGGAAAGCTCGTAGGAGCGCTGGACGGCGCGGTCCAGCCCCGACCCGGCCAGCCCGTACCCGGCGCGAAACTCGGCGGCTTCGGCGGGTTCCATCTGAGCCAGCTCCATCTCCAGTTTACCGCAGACGACCACCACCCCCGAAGTATCGCTCCCCAGGGCGTCGTTAAGTTCAAGCTCCAGCGCCGCGGCCTTATCCAGCTGCCCCTCGCCGATATTGACGACGAAAACGACGGGCTTGGCGGTGAGGAACTGGAAATTGGCCACTATCTTTTGTGCCGCCGCATCGAGGGTCATGGCACGCACCGGCGTTTCCTTCTCCAGGGCCGCCTGGAACTCGTGTAGAAGCTCCTGCTCCCTGATAAGCGCGGCGCGCTCGCCGGGCTTGGCGGCCTTGAGCTGCCCCTCCAGCCGCTCCAGCCGCCGCTCGATGATAGCCAGGTCGGAAAACGCCAGCTCCAGGTTGAGCGCGGCGATATCGCGGCGCACGTCGAGGGAACCGTCGGGGTGGATGACGGCCGGGGCTTCGAAGGCTCGTACCACGGCAATCAGGCTTTCGACGGCGCTTAACTGGTTTAAAAGCTCGCCGCTGAAGCCCTTGTCTTTGGAGACTCCCCTTCCGGAAGCGCCGACATCGATGTATTTCGTCTCGATGGGAACGACCTTGCGGGGATTAAACATGCCGGCGAGCACCCCGAGGCGCGGCTCGGGCACCTTGACGATAGCCACGTGGGCCGGCTGGCCGGCGGCGTGGCCTTTAACCTCGGCGCTGCCGCCGGTAAGGGCGTTAAAGATGGTGGTCTTGCCGCTCTGGGGCAGGCCGATAATGCCGATGTCGATACTCATCGGTAACGGTGCCGCGGCGGGTGGCCGCTAGCGGCCTTTCTTGACAATGTCCCGGGCCTTCTTGAGGGCCTGGTCTCGCTCGTTGGTGGGTAACCTATCGTTGGCGGCCAGGTGGAGCAGGACGAGCAGGGACTCGTGGGAGTCCAGCTCGCCGAGCTGGTTGATGGCCTGCACCCTCATCTTGTTGGAGAGCTGCATGTCCATGGCGATGCTGGCCAGCTTCCTCAGCTCATCGGTCATGCTGTTTTCTTCGGGCATTTCCGACATCTTGGCCACCTCTTTTCACGCGGTCGGGCACCGGGCGATAGCATGCCCTCTAGGGATTATTCCCTATGGGCGGACTTTTGTCAACACGTTGGACAGCCACCTTTCCGTGAGCTAAGTCACCGACAGACTGGCTAAGCGGCGGATGCCGCGAGGGCGGTTTACCCGCCGAAGCCTTGGCGTAGGTGGGGCCAGGGTGAGAATAGATTACTCCGAGGGGAGGCGGCGGGGCGTTAGCCCTCTACTTCTTGTGCCGGGCCACAAACCGCTTCATCCGCTGGAGCGCCTCCTCGATTTCGGCCAGCGAGGTGGCGTAGCAGCAGCGCACGTAGCCCTCGCCGCAGGCGCCGAAGGCCGAGCCGGGCACCACGGCCACCTTCTCCTCCATGAGGAGCTTCTCGGAGAACTCCTCCGACTTCATCCCGGTGGCGGCGATGGAGGGGAAGGCATAGAAAGCCCCGCGCGGCTCGTAGCAGGAGAGGCCGATATCGCACAGCCCCCGCACGATGACCTTGCGCCGCCGGTTATAGTCCTCCACCATCTCGCGCACGCTGGCCTCGCCGGTTTTGAGCGCCTGGATGGCGGCCATCTGAGCCATAGTGGGGGCGCTCATGATGGTGTACTGGTGAATCTTGGTCATGGCGGTGATGATTTCCCTGGGGGCCGCGGCGTAGCCGATGCGCCAGCCGGTCATGGCGTAGGCCTTGGAGAAGCCCCCCAGCAGGATGGTGCGTCCCTTCATGCCGGGCAGGCTGGCGAAGCAGGTATGCCCGGCGCCGTAGACCAGCCGGGCGTAGATTTCGTCGGAGACGACGGTAAGGTCATGTTTTTTGGCCACTTTGGCCAGGGCCAGTAACTTCTCCCGGCTCATCACCGCCCCGGTGGGGTTGGCCGGGTAGCCGATGAGGATGGCCCTGGTCCTGGGCGTAATCCTGGCCTCGATGTCGGCGGCGTCAACCTCGAAGCCGCTGGCCTGGCTGGTGGGCACCTTGACCGGCTCGCCGCCGGCCAGGATAACGCAGGAATCGTAGGCGACGTAGCACGGGTCGGGCATGATGACCTCGTCGCCGGGGTCGAGGAGGGCGCGCATGGCCAGGTCGAGCGCCTCGCTGACGCCCACCGTCATCAGGATTTCCCCGTCGGGGTCGTAATCTACTTTGTAGTTATCCCGGAGGTAGCGCGCCGTCAGCTCGCGCAGCTCGGGGATGCCGGAGTTGGAGGTGTACATCGTCTGGCCCTTCTCCAGCGACTTCACCGCCGCCTCGCTGATGGGCCAGGGCGTGGCGTAGTCCGGCTCGCCCACGCCCAGCGAGATGACCCCCTCCATGGACTCCAGCAGGTCGAAGAACTTGCGTATCCCCGACGGTGAGAGGCGGTTCACCCGCGCCGCAATGAGTTTTGACCGCTTGGTATCAACGGCCTTCCCGGACGACATACCTTCTCCTCAGAAAATTTATAATACCACCTGCTGGCGCTTGACGCCCTCGCCGCCTTCGAGCAGCTCGCCGTCTTCCTTGTAGCGCTTGAGCACGAAATGGGTGACGGTGGCCTCGACGCCGTCGATGTGGGCCAGGTTCTGGGAGACGAAATCGGCCACGGTGCGCTCCGACTTGCCCAGCACGACCAGCAGCAGGTCGTAGGTGCCCGAGGCCAGGTAGAGCGAGCGCACCTGGGCGTACTGGGCGACGCGCTCGGCGATGGAATCGAAGCCGGCTTCCGGCTCCGGCTTGACCTTGACCTCGATGAGCGCCCAGACCTGCTCGTCCTCCACCCTGTCCCAGTTGACGGCCGTCTTGTACTTGAGGATGACGCGGTCTTTCTCCGCCTGCTTGATGAGCCTGGTGACCTCGGCGACGGGCAGGCCGGTCATGGTGGC
>DAOUEP010000083.1:0-8354 GCA_034430515.1 Dehalococcoidales bacterium
GGCCCTTGGCATCCGGGCGCATCAGCCCGAAGAGGTTCCACTCGTGGAGATTGGTGCCGACCAGCACCGGCAGGCTGGTGCCCTGGCCCTTGCGGGCGACCTGATTGGGCACGTCCGGTATAATATCCCCGTCAACGACGGGAACCGTCACCGTGATAATTATCGCCTCGCCGGGCCGCGCCATCAGGCTCTGCAATTTTCTCTCGGCCTCCAGCAGCTGCGCCGGCTCAAGAGCCCGCAGGGCAGCGGCATCATCGCCCCGGATACCGATTACTTCCAGGAACCGCGCCGCGGTGGCATTGGCGTCATCCACGGTTATTACCGTGCCTCCGGCGCCGCTCTCCAGTATCGCCTTGTGAAAGAGCCCCCTGGCCGCCGGTATGGCCGTGAGGCAGCCAATGCTCATCGCCCCGGCCGACTCGCCGAAGACAGTGATATTGCCGGGGTCGCCGCCGAAGGCAGCGATATTATCCCGCACCCATTTAAGGGCGGCAATTTGGTCGAGCAGGCCCTCGTTGCCGGTGGCCGGGATGGCCCCGCCGGTGATGTCCCTGAGGCGCAGGAAACCCAGCATGCCCAGCCGGTAGTTGATGGTGACCAGCACACAATCGCCGCGCTTGGCCAGGGAGGCGTTATCGTACATCGGCGAAGAGCCCGAGCCGATGGTAAAGGCCCCGCCGTGAATCCAGAACAGCACCGGGCGGCGGGCATCGTCCAGGCCCGGCGTGAAGATATTGAGGAAGAGGCAGTCCTCCGCCTGGGGCTCTTCGCCCTCGGCTATCAGGCCGCCTACAATCGGGTTCTGCGGGGCGATGGTCCCGTACTCCCGGGCCGGGCGCACCCCTTCCCAGGGCTCCGGCGGCCGGGGCGGCTGCCAGCGGAGCTCGCCCACCGGCGGCGCCGCGTAAGGGATGCCCTTGAATACGTAAAGCCCGTCCTGGTAGACCCCTTCGACCTTGCCCGACTTGGTACCGACGATAGCTTCTTTAGGTGTCATTCTCTTCTCTCCTGATATCTTTAAATAATTTCCGCGTAATTATACAACAAATCTCTCCTTATGCGGAAATGAATCGCGGCGGGAGGCTAACGCCGCCCCGTCATTATGCATTTCAACCATCATCACGGCTTCCTGAAAGATGTATTGCACAGGGTATTGCTTTTATTGTTACGTTTTGCTATAATAATATTGACATATCCTCCGCAATACGATATAATATACGTCAGAGGTAATCATTATGAGATGGGGAATGGTTGTAGATTTATCTAAATGCGTGCGTTGCTACGCCTGTATCGCCGCCTGCCGCATCGAGCACTTCCTGCCCGAAGGCATGAACTGGCCGCGGCTGATGGCGCTGGAGACCGGCGGCGACAAGCCGGCGGTGGCCACCTATTCGCTACGCTGCAACCAGTGCCAGGACGCCCCCTGCGTGGAGGTATGCCCCACCGGGGCCACCTACCAGCGCCCCGACGGCATCATCGCCATCGACCAGGACAAGTGCGTCGGCTGCCGCTACTGCGTTATCGCCTGCCCCTACCAGAACCGCACCTTCCTCTCCAAGGACAAGGCCAAGGGCTTCTTCCCCGAAAGCGGCCCCACGCCTTACGAGGAGGCCGGCAACAAGCTCTACAAGCACCAAGTGGGCACCACCGAGAAATGTAATTTCTGCGCCGAGAGGATTGACGCGGGTCTGGCCAAGGGGCTCAAGCCCGGCATCGACCGCGACGCCACGCCCGCCTGCGTCAATACCTGCCCCGCCCAGGCGCTGACCTTCGGCGACCTGGACGACCCGGACAGCGAGGTCTCCAAACTCATCCGGGAGAACGACGGCTTTCAGCTGCACCCGGAGTACGGCACCGACCCCTCGGTCTTCTTCATCGATAGGAAGATAGGCCAGACGAATAAAAAGCCGAATAAAACCAAGAAAGACGATAAATCCCGGCGGGCCACCGCCGGAAGCGTGGCGGAGAAGTAGATGGAAGCCCACGAATGGATGATAAACTACACCCGCCAGACGGAGTGGATCGACCGGCGGGGCATCTGGCTCTGGATTGCCTTCTATGCCGGCGGTCTGGGCGGGGGCCTGTACCTGGTATCGCTCTTCTTCAACAGCCTCGAGGGCATGTTCATCAGCTGGCTGATTATCGCCGTCATCAAGGGCGGGGCGCACCTGATCTACCTGGGCAAGCCCCTGCGCTTCTGGCGCATCGTCACCCGGCCGCAGAGCTCGTGGCTGGCGCGGGGTATCCTCTTCGTGCTGGGGTTTATCCTCTTCGGGGCGATACAGCTGGCCCTTTCCTTCTGGATGCCCGGGGGCGCCGCCGAGGTCGTCTTCAAGGTGCTGGCCGGGGCGGCGGCGCTGGCGGTGACGGTCTATACCGGCTTCGTGCTCAATACCGTCAAGGCCGTGCCCTTCTGGAACTCGACGCTGCTGCCCGTCCTCTTCGTCCTCTGCGGCGTACTGGGCGGCTTCGGCCTTTCCGTGGTTATCGCCCTCTCCGGCGGCAGCATCAATCTCGACATCGCCGAGGCGGGCAGCCGCTGGCTCCTTATCATCAACGCCCTGCTCATCGCCGTCTACCTCTGGGCGGCGGCCAACCGCGCCCCGACGGGCAAGCAGTCGGTGCTGGAGCAGATGCGCGGCGGGCTGGCCCTCTTCTTCTGGGGAGGCATCGTCGTGCTGGGCATCATTATCCCGCTGCTCATCGGCTTTTTCGGCCAGTTCGCCGGCAATGGCGCCTCGGCGCTGCTGATTACCGGCGTGGCCTGCGAGATAATCGGGGGGCTGGCGCTGCGCTACTGCGTGCTCAAGGCCGGCGCCTATAAGCCGCTGGTCGCCCGGTCGGCCTAGCCACCGGTGCCGCCGGCGATGATATGCCTCTCTACCGGACAAGTATATAATTTTATATATCGGGGAATGAATCCAATGAGCGAGACAAAAATAATCAAGACAACCTGCAAGAGCTGCCACGGCGGCTGCGGCGTGCTCGTTACCGTGACCGACGGGGTGATTACCCACATCGAGGGCAACCCGGATACCCCCACGCGCGGCACGATGTGCTCCAAGGGACTCTCCAGCATCCAGCACGTCGACCACCCCGACCGCCTCAAGCACCCCCTTAAGCGGCTGGGCAAGCGCGGCGAGGGTAAATGGCAACGCATCACCTGGGACGAGGCGCTGGATACCGTGGCGACCAAGATGAAGGAATCCATTGCGAAATACGGGCCGTCTTCGGTGGCCATATCCCAGGGGACGGGGCGGGGCTACAACCGCTACACCCACCGCCTGGCACGCTCCATCGGCACGGCCAACATCATCACCCCCGGCTATATCTGCCACAGCCCGCGCCTGGGGCTGTACGGGCTGGTGACCGGCTACGGCCGTCTCTACTGCGACTACCACGGATGGGGCGGGGAGTACCCCAAGACGCAGATTTCCTGGGCCAAGCAACTGGAAATCTCCAGCGCCGATTCCGAGATGGCCGTCTGGTTCCTGGAGTCGCTGCGGCACGTCAAGAACCTAATCGTCGTCGACCCGCGCGAAACGGCCCTGTCCTCGCGGGCGACGCTCTGGCTGCAAATCCGTCCGGGAACGGACGCCGCCCTGGCGCTGGGCATGATTAATGTCATCATCAAAGAGGGCCTCTGGGACAAGGAGTTCGTCTCCAAATGGACTTACGGCTTCGACAAGCTCGCCGAGCGCGTCGAGGAGTATACCCCGGAGAAGGTCGCCGAGATTACCTGGCTCAAGGCCGAGGATATCCGGACGGCCGCCCGGCTCTTCGCCGAGGACACGCCGGGGTGCATCCAGGTGGGCAGTTCCCTGGAGCGGCAGGCCAACTGCGGCCAGACGCTGCGTTCGATAATCTGCCTGCTGGGCGTGACCGGTAATATCGAGAGGCCGGGCAGCATGATGAGCTGGATGTTCCCGGATACCGGGCTAATGGAGGATTTCTTCTCCGAGATACCTTTGACCGATGAGATGCGCAAGGGCATCGTCGGCAGCGACGATTACAAGATGGGCGCCGCCCGCACGGCGCACTCGGATACCGTCGTCAAGCAGCTTGCCAAGAACGATAACCCGGTGGTCAAGGTCTGGTTCAGCGTGGGCGGCCAGCAGATTCTCCACCTGGCCAATACCAACGAGGTCTATAAGGCGCTGCTCAACGTGGACTTTCTGGCGCACGCCGACCAGTTCATGGGCCCCATGGCGGAGCATGCCGATATCCTCCTGCCGGCGGCGCACTGGCTGGAGATAAACGATATCTACGACATGCACCCGCGCTTCATGATTGAGGCCATTAACAAGACCGTCGACCCGCCCGGCGAGGCCTGGGCGGACTGCAAGATTTTCAACGAGCTGGGCAAGCGCGTCGCCCCGAAATACTGGTTCGAAAACGAGGAAAAGATGCTCGATTACGAGCTCCGCCACGGCAACATCACCTGGAAGGAGTTCAGCAAGAAGGTCGTGCTCGCCCGGATGGGCAAAGACCAGGTCTATTACAAGTACAAGACCGACTACTGGCGCAAGGGCGGCGGTTTCCCCACGCCCACCGGTAAGATGGAGCTCTACTCCACGGTGCTGGAAGACCTGGGCTACGACCCGCTGCCCTTTTTCAAGGAGCCAGGGGAAAGCCCTGTATCCACGCCGGAGCTGGCCAAAGAATACCCGCTGGTGCTCTCCACCGGCTACCGCCAGCCGTTCTACTTCCTCTCGCAGTACCGCAACATCCCCTGGCTACGGAGCTTCCAGAAAGACCCGGTGATGCAGATTCACCCCGATACGGCCAGAGAGTGCGGCGTTGCCGACGGCGACTTCGCCTTTATCGAGACGCCGCGCGGGCGCATCAAGCAGAAGGCGCGCCTCTTCCCCGGCATCCGCCGCGGCGTGGTCATGGCCACGGCCAACTGCTTCTACCCGGAGGACCCGGGGCCGCTGCACGGGCTGTTCCGGTCGAACCCCAACGTGCTTACCTCCAACGACTATTTCGACCCGATGTTCGGCTCGCCCGACCTGACGGCCCTGCTCTGCAAGGTCTACAAGGCGCCGGACGGGAAGTAAAAGAGGGGCTTCGCCCCTCTTAAAAGCTCGTTCTAATATCTCATCTCGATGCGGTGGAACGCCTCGGCCAGCTCAAACGGTTCGCCCTCGGCCATCACGTGCGCCCACTCCCGCAGGTGCGCCCGCATCTGAGGCGGGATATCGCCCACCTGGCTCTGGTGGCAGGCCAGAGCGGCCAGCTTGACGTCGAAGGTATCAGTTATATCAAGGCGGAGGTTGGCGTCGTCCGAGGCCCAGAACCACATCTCCCGCACCTTGTGGGGCTCCAGCCCCTCGTTCAGCAGCTCGGGAAAGGCCAGGTGGTCGCGGGCGTAGGGGAAAACGGCGTCCAGGGTTACCTGCCCGGCGATACGGTGGTCGCGGTGCCACATGTACTTGCGGTAGGGGTCGGCGGTGACCACCACCTCCGGCCGGTAGCGGCGTATCACCCGCACCAAAGCCTTGCGGAAATCGGGGGTGTCCTCCAGACCCTGGTCGGGGTAGCGCAGAAAGGCCACGTCGCTCACGCCCAGCAGTTCGGCGGCGGCCAGCTGCTCCCGCTCGCGGAGCTGGGCCAGGTCGGCCGGCTTAACGCTGCGGTCGCTGGTGCCCTTGTCGCCGTTGGTGCAGACCACATAGACCACCTTTTTGCCTTCCCGCGTCAGGCGGGCCACCGTCCCGGCCACCCCGAACTCGGCGTCGTCGGGGTGCGGCGTGATCACCATCATGTAAACATCGTCGGACATGCTATCGGGGCTCCTTTAGCTAAAACGCTCTACTTAAATTGTATAACATCACCCGAAGCTGGTACAATTTCGGGAGGAACGATGAAGGATACGCCCTATCATATCAGGAACTACCGGCCCGCCGACTTCAACGATTTCGTCCTGCTCTACCTGACCGCCGAGCAAGAGGAACCCCTCGGCCGCCCGGCCACGCCGCAGGCCATCACCGAGGGACTCGCCCGGCCCGGCTACGACCCCACCCGCGACCTGTTTCTGGTCCAGGCGGGCGACGATACCGTCGGCTTTCTGGACATCAAGCCGGAGCTGGGCATCGGGCGCGTCCTCGCCGAAGCTTGGCTCCTCCCCGAGCACCGCCGCAAGGGGCTGGGGCGGCGTCTGCTGCGGGCGGCCATAAAGCGCGCCGGGGAGCTGGGGGCCGGGTTCGTCCACGTCGGCATCCCCAACGAGAACGTCGCCGCCAAGAATGTCCTCAACCGGCTCGGCTTCCGCTACGTCCGCCGCTTCCTGGAGCTGTCGCTGGACCTTGCCAATATCGACTGGCCGGAGCTGGAGACGGCCCTGGCCGGCTGCCGCCACCTGGGGGAGGGCGAGGCGGCGCTGCTGACCAGGTTGCAGAACCGCAGCTTCGCCGACCACTGGGGCTACCAGCGCAACACCCCGGAGACGACCGCCCACGAAATGGGGCTGAGCCACCGCTCCCGGCGAGACATCGTCCTGGCCGGCGACGCAGACGCCGTTACCGGCTACTGCTGGACGGAGATTACCGCACCGGGGGAGGGGCGCGTCTACATGCTCGGCACCGACCCGGATTTTCAGGGGCAGGGCATCGGGCGGCGGACACTGCTGGCGGGCCTGGCCCATCTCAAGGGGCATGGCGTGCGCCGGGTATGGCTGACGGTGGACGGCGCCAACGAGACGGCCAACGCCCTCTACGCCTCGGTGGGATTTAAGCCGCGCCAGACCTACCTCTGGTACGAGATGGCGGTGGGCTAGGCCGTCACGCGCCCGCTCCGGGCGGCGCGCAACTCGCGGACAATACCGCCGGCGATGTTCGCCCAGCCGAACCGCTCTACGGACTCACGGATAGCACTGACAGCCGCCGCATCGCGGGGCGGCCAGGCCAGCACCTCGGCTATCTTCACAGCCAGGGACTCGGGGCGGTTATCGCCCACCACGTAGCCCGTCTGGCCTTCCAGAATGATATTCCGCATCTCGCCCACGTCGCCGGAGACCACCGGCGTGCCGCAGGCCAGCGCCTCCAGGGCCACCAGCCCGAAACTCTCGTGGTAGGAAGGCACCACGCAGCAGTCGGCGGCGCTGTAATAGCCGGGCATAAGCTCGTGCCGCACCATGCCCGTAAAGGTAACGGCATCGGCGATGCCGAGCCGGGCCGCTAAAGCTTCCAGTCTTTCCAGCTCGTGGGCGCTGCGCTCGTCCCCGCCGATGACAATCAATTTAAGTTTCCCGACATGCCGCAGGTGGGTCAGGGCGCGCAGCAGCCGGTCGATGCCCTTGAGCGGGTCGAGCCGTCCCACGAAGAGGATAATCTTATCGTCGCCCAGCCCCAGCGCGCCGCGGGCGGCGGTCTTTGCCTGCGGGCGGAAGCGCTCCAGGTTGACGCCGCAGGGCACCACGCCCACCTTGTCCGGCGGGGCGCCGTAATAGCGCGCCAGCTCCGCTTTCTCGCGCTCCGTGGCGGCGATGATGCGGTCGCCGTAGCCCACCGCCTCGCGCTCGGCCACGGTACGCAACTCCGGGGCGTCCTCGCCGACGCCGGTGGCGTTCTTGACCGCCCCCAGCGTGTGGAACATGATGACGTGGGGCACCCGCCACCACTGCGCCAGATAGCGGCCCGCCCAGGCGGAGAGCCAGTAGTGGCTGAAAATGATGTCGTATTCCAGGCCGTTATCCCGGCGGTAGTTTTCCAGGTTGCAGGCGAACTCCGGCAGGTAGCAGTAGACGGCCAGCTTGTGGATGGGCGCCACCTCACCGGCCCGCAGGTGGATGAGATTGGCCCGCTCCCCCAGAGCGACGGAGACGGGGTCGCGCGGGTCGTGGACGCGGGTATAGACGTCCACGCTGTGCCCCTGCCCGCCCAGCTGGCCGGCCAGCTCGCGGATGTAGACGCTCATGCCGCCGGTATCGCGGGCGCCCAGGTCGCCCACCGGGCAGGAGTGGGCGCTGAGCATGGCAATGCGTAATGGGTTATCGGTCATATCAGTCCTTCAAGTCTATTTGGCAGCGGTAGAGGGGCACCTCGCGCCCGCCCAGGTGGTACTTGTACGCCTCGGCCCCCTTGAGAAAATCGAATTTCCGCCGTCCCCGGGCGATGGCGTCCTCGATGGCCAGGGCCTTGCTGAGCAGCCCGGCGCTGACCGGGGTGTAGTCGGGGTCGTAGCCGCTGTTGTAGAGGTAGACACAGTTATTATAGTCGAAGCAGATGATTTCGGCCACGGGGCGGCCGTCCAGCGCCAGCACTCCCAGCCGCAGCCGGCCGGCTTGCGTCATGGCGGCGGCCATCTCGCGGAAGAACCGCTCCATCTCCTCAGTTAGAAACTCCGCTTTGTCC
>DAOUEP010000084.1:0-1712 GCA_034430515.1 Dehalococcoidales bacterium
AGTGCTTAAGAATAGTAAGTGATTACGGCCTCACCTGGCCAGAGCCGAAGATAATCCACTTGTAGGTGGTAAGTTCTTTTAATCCCAATGGCCCGCGGGCGTGCAGCTTCTGCGTGCTGATGCCCACCTCGGCCCCCAGACCGAACTGGCTGCCGTCGGTATAGCGCGTCGAGGCGTTGACATAAACACAGGCGGCGTCCACCTCGCTTAGGAAACGCAGCGCGGCGGCGTAGTCCTCGGTGACGATGGCCTCGGAGTGTCCCGAGGTGTACCGCTCGACGTGGGCCAGGGCGTCCTCCAGCGAGTCCACCACCTTGACGGCCGCAATCAGGGCAAGGAACTCCTTGCCCCAGTCCTCGACCACGGCGGGGACAAGTTTGAGCGACTTATCGCCCTTGAGGATGGCCATGGACTTTTCGTCGCAGTGGAGTTCTACCTTGGCCTTGTTGAGTTCTTTAGCCATCATCGGCAGGAACTCCTTGGCGACGGCGGCGTGCACCAGCACCGTATCCAACGCGTTGCAGACCGAGGGGCGCTGCACCTTGGCGTTGTAGACGATGGCCGCGGCGCTTTTAAGGTCGGCGCTGGCGTCCACGTAGGTATGGCAGACGCCGATGCCCCCGGCCACGACGGCCATGGCGGCGTTTTCGCGGACGAACTTGATTAAGCCCGCCCCGCCCCGGGGGATGATGAGGTCGATGACGTCGTTCATCTTGAGCAGCTCGTCGACCAGGGCATGGTCGGTATTCTCGATGAACTGCACGCAGCCGTCGGGCATGCCGGCCTCCCGGCAGGCCTCCTGAATCACTTTCACGATGGCCAGGTTGGAGTTGATGGTCTCCTTACCGCCGCGCAGGATGACGGCGTTGCCGCTCTTGAGGCACAGGGCGGAGATATCCACGGTGACGTTGGGGCGGCTCTCGTAGATGGTGCCGATAACCCCCAGCGGCACGCGGCGCTTGCCGATTTGCAGGCCGTTGGGAAAGGTGCGCATCTCGAAGGTCTCGCCGACGGGGTCGGGTAGGGTGGCCACGGTGCGCGTGTCGGCGGCGATGGCGGCCAGGCGCGCCTCGTCGAGCATCAGCCGGTCGAGCAGGGCCGTGCCCAGGCCGGATTGCTCGCCCGCCTGGTAGTCCTTCTTATTGGCGGCCAGGATTTCGTCCTGGCGGGAGAGGAGCCGGTCGGCGATATTATTGAGCGCCTTGTTCTTGATGTCGGTGGAGATAAAGGCCAGCTTGTGGGCGGCGGCCTTGGCGGCCCGCCCTTTGGCTTTGAGCTGTTCGATGGCTTCTTTCATGGCGATTACCCCTCTGAGATGCTCTCAGCTATTCTTCCAGGGTTAGCTGTTTACCCTCTTTCCTGGTTATCTTCTGAGCTTTGGTGAAAGTTACTCCGGTCTGCGAAAGCGGCGGCATATCTACCATTTTACCATGCAATAGCTCATCTATGGTTAAAAGCTGGATTTTGGGGTAGTCTTTATCCCAGATGGGGGAATGGTAGTAGCCCGCCGAGATGGCCTCCACCTTCATCGGCTCGGTGGGCGGCTCCAGCGTAATGAAGATGCCGATGGCTTCGTCGGCGGCCACGGTCTCAAGCTCGCGGATGTCTTTAACGCCCACGTGCCCGCTCTTGACCTGGACGATGGCCCGCTTGGGCTTGCTGGTGGGGTCGTCTATGAAGTGGATAACGCCGTCGATGCCGGCGTCGGCGCC
>DAOUEP010000085.1:0-9256 GCA_034430515.1 Dehalococcoidales bacterium
CCAACCCCCAGCCCAGTATCTTACGCTGCCGCCACCAGAAGAGGCAGGCCGCCGCGAAGGCCAGGGCGTAGGCCAGCATCCCCCAGAGCAGCCACCAGACCAGCCGGAACAGCCCCTTGACGTCCTTGAGATGGGCGACCTCGCGCTCGTTGAAGAGGGTAAAGGGCTGGCCGTCCTTCTCGACGGTGAGGTCGATGAATTCTTCGCCGGAGTTGAAGTAGGCGATTAGCCCGTTGGCGGCCTTATCCAGCTCGGACGGGGCCAGGCCGGTGGTCTGCCCCACGTCGTACTTGGCGAAACCGTACTGGTAGAGCGCCGGGCAGTTGGCCGCCGCGGTGACGCTGGCCGTCGCCAGTAAGACGGGCAGGCAGAGGATAAAGAGCCACCGGGCCGCGGTTTTCATACGTCCCGATTGTACACCGCCGGGCGATAAAATTCACCTTTAGGCGTATTTGGGCCGGCGCGCGTTAAAGGCGAAGATCATCCCCAGCAGGCTCAGGCTGGCGGCGATGATAAAGGCGAGCCGGTAGGAGTCGGTCGCGTCGTAAATGGCCCCGCCGATGATGGCGGACAGGGCGTTGGCCACCACCTGGAAGGGCAGCACCACCCCCAGTACGCGGGCGTAGCGGTGGCGGGGGTAGTAGGCCCCCAGAAAGGTCGGCATGGCCGTTATCAGGGCGCTGTTGGTCATGCCCTGGAAGGCCGAGAAGACGAAGATAAAGCCCAGGCTCCGGGTGGTCAGCAGGATAATCAGCCCCACCAGCTGCAGGGCGAAACCGACGCTGGCCAGGTAACGGTGGTTATAGCGCAGCGCCAGCGCCCCGAAAGTCAGGCCGCCTATCACGAAGAAGAACGACATGAAACTCACCGTGGTGGCGGCCGTCATCGCGCTATAGCCGATATCCTGCACGTAAGCGACCTGGTGGGTCACCACCATCCCCATGGTGAAGGCGTTGGCGGCGGCAAAACCCCCGATGAGCCAGGGCGTGGGACTGCGGAAAATCTGTGTTACCCGCCAGTTATCTTCCTGGCCGGAGGCGGGCGCCTCCGGCACCGGGTCGGCGTACGACGTCGCGGGCAGACCGTCGGGCGTCTGGCCCATATCCTCGGGGCGGTTCCGCACCAGGACGACACAGCCCAGCAGCACGCCGGCCAGGACGACTATCCCGGCCAGTATCAGCCAAGTTGTTTGCCAGCCTGCGGCGGCGACGAGCGCCGTCGCCAGCGGCGGGAAGGTCAGTCCGGACAGGCCGGAGGCGGCGATGAACATCCCCAGCGCCAGGGGCCGCCGCTTGACGAACCAGTTGTTGACAACGGTGGTGCAGGCGATGTAACCCCCGATGCCGCCCCCCACCCCGGCGATGATGTAGAGGGTGTAAAGCTGCCAGATTTCCTGGACAAAAAAGATCCCGGCTATCGCCAGCCCGGTCACCAGGTTGCCGAAGATGAGGGGGCGCCTGGGCCCGAAGCGCGTGACCATCGCCCCCCAGAGCGGGCTGGGTATCCCGAAGGCGAGTATCCCCGCCGAGAGCGCCCCGGAGACCACCCCCCGGCTCCAGCCGTAGTACTCGGTGATGACCGGCAGCAGCACACTGAAAGAGTTGACGAATATCCCGCCCGCAATCCAGATGACCAGCATCACGCCGGCCAGGGCAAACCAGCCGTAAAAGGCCTTATGTTTATCGCGCGGAGGCGTTTCTGTCATGGAGAGCTCAATCGGCGGCGGGGCTTCTTGATAAATTATACTTGTCCGGCCGGTTCCGCCGCAAGCTATCCCCTTTCATTTGACACCCGCGCTGGCTAACCCTTAATATTTATACTGTCAGTTATTGTTTTTCGTACGTCGGAAAGGAGATAGTGCATGGCTAAAAATAAGGATAAGGTAACCCTTTCCACCCTGTGGTCGGCGGGCCGCGGCTCACACGGCGGCTGCGGCTGCGAGATATACGTCCGGGACGGCCGGGTCGTCAGGGTGGAGGGCGATAAGAACCACCCCTTCAATCAGGGCCGGCTCTGTCCCAAGGGCCTGGCGATTCCCCAGTACATGTACCACAAAGACCGTGTTACCCACCCGTTAAAGCGGGTCGGCGAGCGCGGCGAAGGCAAGTGGCAGCGCATCACCTGGGACGAGGCCCTGGATACCGTCGAAGCCCGGCTCAAGGATATCCGCGCCAAATACGGCGCCGAGTCGGTCATCTTCTGCCAGGGCACCGGCCGCGACATCGGCGGGCCGATTACCTTTCTGATGTACGCCTACGGCAGCCCCAACTGGGTGCAGGTGGGCCTGGCCGGCCACGCCTGCTACACGCCGCGCCTGGGGGCCATGTTCGCCACCCAGGGTGCCTACAGCGTGGCCGACTGCTCGCAGTTCCTGGAGCAGCGCTACGACTCGCCGGAATGGGAGCCGCCCAAGTACATTATCCTCTGGGCGCAGAACCCGGCGGCCGGCTGCCACGACGGCTTCTTCGGCCACTGGATTGTCGACTGCATGCGCCGCGGCTCCAAGCTCATCGTCATCGACCCGCGCCATACCTGGTTCACCACCCGCGCCGCGATACACATACAGAACCGTCCCGGCACCGACGGTGCCATCGCCCTGGGCATGCTCAATGTCATCATCAACGAAGGCCTCTACGATAAAGCCTTCGTCGAGAAGTGGTGCTACGGCTTCGACGAGCTTAAAGAGAGGGTGCAGGAATACCCGCCGGAGAAGGTGGAGGAAATCACCTGGGTCCCCGCCGACCTCATCCGCCAGGCCGCCCGCCTCTACGCCACCAACAAGCCCTCGGCCATCCAGTGGGGCGAGCCGGTGGACGCCATGCCGGCCGGCTCGGTGGTCGCCCAGGCCATCAACCAGCTCTGGGCCATCACCGGCAATATTGATAACCCCGGCGGCAACGTCATCGCCAAGAACTCCCACGGCGTTACCACCTATCCCTTCTCCTCCGCCGAGCTGACCAAGCTCTACGGCGAAGACCTGGTGAAAAAGCTCAACGAGAAGCGCATCGGCGCTAACGACTACCCCATGATTAAAAACTTCCGCGGCTGGGTGCAGCCGGACGTGCTCATCGAGCAGCTGGAGACGGACAAGCCCTACAAAGTCCACGGCGCCTGGATACAGACCTCCAACATCATCGGCGGGCAGGCCGCCGACCCCCGCCGACACTACGAGGCCATGAAGAGGCTGGACTTCATCGTCTACGTTGACCTCTTCCAGAACTCCACCAGCATGGGTCTGGCCGATATCTTCCTCCCCGCCGCCACCATCTGCGAGAAGGAGAGCTTCCGCTCCTGGTGGCAGCCGCTGGGGGTGAGCGTCCCCGCCGTGGAGGGCGTGGACGAGGCCCGCAGCGACTGGGAAATCAACCTGGAGCTGGCCAAGCGGCTGGCGACAACCCCCATCAAGTACAATACCGTCAAGGAGCTTATCAACGACCGCCTCAAGGACGGCAACACCGACTACGACAAGCTCCGGGACAAGGGCTGCTGGGAATACCCGCCGGAAGGCGACCCCACCCGCCCCTACTACCGCTACCAGCGGGGGCTGCTCCGCAAGGACGGCCAGCCCGGCTTCGATACCCCCACCGGCAAGGTGGAGCTTTACTCCAAGCGCTACGAGGAGTGGGGCCTCGACCCGCTGCCCTATTACGAGGAGCCGCGGGAGAGCTACGTGGCTACCCCGGAACTGGCCAAGAAATACCCCCTCATCCTCACCACCGGGCGGCGCTCGCCGGTCTTCTTCCACTCGGAGCACCGCATGATTCCCTGGCTCCGCGAGCTTGACCCCGACCCCGAGTGCGAAATCAACGACCAGACCGCCGCCGAGCTGGGCATCGAGAACGGCGACTGGGTCTCCATCGAGAACGCTCACGGCAAAATCAAGATGAGGGCCAAGGTCACCCCCACCGCCCATCCCAAGGTGGTCACGGCGCCCCACGGCTGGTGGCTGCCCGAGACCGATGGCAAGGCCCCCAATCTCTTTAGCACCTGGGAGTACAACATCAATAACCTGACCACGATGGGCAACCAGGGCAAGAGCGGCTTCGGCGGGACGGACTACCGCTCCGGCCTCTGCCGCGTCACCAAGATTAAGGATTGAAAGGAGCCGCCATGTCGCGTAACGGCTTACTGATTGAGTACGAATACTGCACCGGCTGCCACGCCTGCGAGGTAGCCTGCAAGCAGGAGCACAACTACGGCGGGGGCGTGTGCGGCATCCGCGTCGACGAGCTGGTGACCGCCGGGCCGGATAAAGTCCAGGTGGACAACGTCCCCATCCTTACCCGCTTCTGCGACCTCTGCGCCGCGCGGACGCTGGCTCATGAGGAGCCCACCTGCGTCAAGCACTGTCAGGCCAGCTGCCTCCTCTACGGCCCCATTACCGAGCTGGTCAAGGAGATGGAGAAGCGGCCGCGGTCGTCCATCTACGCGCCGAAGTAGGTAAGAACTAACGAGATGTCATTGCGAGGAGTCCCTAAAGGACAATGCGGCAATCTCCTTCATAGCGATAGAGATTGCCGCGCTTCGCTCGCAATGACAGTTTTAGCTTTTAATGCGGGTCGGCGGCGGGGCTGCGGTAGCCCATGAAAAGCCCCCGCGGCGCCTGCTGGCTGATTTCCTCCACCGTCCACGGCGCGGTGTCGAACTTGATGATGCTCTTGTCGATTTGCGGCTCCGAGTACATCCCGATGCCGTTGCCCCCCAGGCTGAAAACGGTGCCGCTGATTTCCTTGGCGGCGTCGGTGGCCAGGTAGCAGAGGAACGGGGCGATGAACTCCGGGGTGGGCGTGAAGTCGGCCAGCAGCATGGGCTTGCCCTCGCCGGCGTAGCGGTTGACGACGAAAACGGCGTCGTCGCCCTTCATGACCGCGGTGGCGGCATCCAGCTCGTAGGAGGCGCGCGTCCGGGCGAAGGGCGAGAAGGCGTTGCAGGTAATGCCGCGGGAGTACAGCTCGATGGCCACCGCCTTGGTCAGCCCCACCACCCCGGCATTGGCGGCGCAGTACTCGGCGTGGCGGATGATATCGCCGTTCCAGGCCTTGGAGGTGCAGTTAATAATGCGCCCCCACTGCTGCTTAATCATGTGGGGCACGGCGTGGCGGATGGTGTTGAAATAGCCTTTCGGCTTGACCAGGGTAACTTTATCCCATAACTCCTCGCTCAGCTTCTCGATGGGGCTGAAGCCGAAGGCCCCGGCCACGTTCACCAGGATGTCTATCTTGCCGAAGCTGTCGATAGCGGTCTGAATCAGCTTGCCGGCGACTTCGAAATCGGAGATGTCCCCGAAAAAGGCGACCGCCTCCCCGCCGGCGGCGCGGATGGCGTTGGCGGTGGTCTCGGCGTCGCCGGAGGCCTGGGACATCTTCTTCTGGAAGGCCGCCTGGCCCTCGCCCAGGGCCTTGACCTGGTCGTCGGTCAGCATGGCTTCGCCGGTACTGCCCGGCTGGCGATTATTGGTCACCACTTTGGCGCCCTCGGCGGCCATGCCCATGGCGATGGCCCGCCCTACCCCCTGCCCCGAGCCGGTCACGACGGCTACTTTGCCCTCAAGCACTTTACTCATAATATTACATCACCTTTCCTCAGGATGTTTATGTAAACCCAACCGGGGTGTTATTCGCCTTTATCCCCGTGCAGGTTGTCCAGGCGCTCCTCCAGCGCCTTCTGCTGGATGGCCAGGGTCAGGTCGCTGCGCGTCCTCTCCAGCACGCCGCGCACCATGTCGGTGGTGCGGCGCAGGCTGCCGGTAATGGCGTCGGGGAAGTCCACCGTCACCAGCAGGCTGTAGATATCGTCCATGGCGGCCAACAATTCCTCGCCCCGCGAGAGGTCGCCGTGGCGCATCATGTCCAGCAGGTAGCGGCGCACCTCGCCGGCGGCCTCGCCCAGCCCGTTGAGGTAAGCGGCGGCGGCCACCCCCAGCACCTCCGGCGGCGGCAGCGGCTGACCCGTCACCAGCGCCAGGGTGATGTTGGCCTCGGCGTATTCTTTCTGGGCGTCGCGGACGATGCCGGTGCTGGTAAGCTCGCCGTAGTCGGCCACGGCCGTTTCGGCCTCGGTGAGGCGGCGGCGGGCGGCGGTGAGGCGCTCCCCGGCGGCCTTAAACTCCTGGCGGTGCACGGCGCGGATGGCCTGGCTGCAATCTCTTATGGCGTCCCGGCAGAGCGGCAGCATCCGCTCGCGGGCGGCATCGCGGGCGGCCAGCTCGCTGACGAGTTTCTCGCCGATGGCGTCCAGATTATCCACCTTTTTCCCCCTTGATGATTTTCACCAGCTGGCGGGTGGCTTTCTCGATATCGGGCGCGCTCAGGACGGCGCTGATGACGGCGGCGGCGTCCGCCCCGGCGGCCATGACCTTGCCCAGGTTCTCCGGCTTGATGCCGCCGATGGCGACGACGGGCAGTTCCACCTCGCGCTTGATTTTCCCGATTTTTTCCGGCCCGACTATCGTCGCCGTGGACTTGGTGCCGGTGGCGTACATCGAGCCGACGCCCAGGTAGTCGGCTCCGGCGGCTTCGGCGGCCACGGCGGCATCGACGGTGCGCGCCGAGCAGCCCAGGAGCTTGCCCGGCGGCAGCAATCTACGGGCGACCGTCGGCGGCAGGTCTTCGTCCCCCACGTGCAGGCCGTCGGCATCCACCGCCAGGGCGATATCCAGGCTGTCGTTGACGATAAAGGGAATATCCGCCTCTCCGCAGAGCTTTTTCAGCTCCCTGGCGATGCCCAGTAGCTCCCGCTTACCGCGCTCCTTGTCGCGGAGCTGGATGACGCCGGCCCCGCCCTTAATAGCCGCCTCGGCCGCGGCGATGGGGCTGCGCCCCAGCAGGAAAACGGGGTCGATGATGACGTAAAGCCCCCGGATGCGCTGGCGGGCGTTGCGGCGCCATAGCAGCGAGAGCAGGTCTTTTTCCAGGGTGTAGACGGCGAAGCGGGCCTCTTTGAAGCTGTTGGTGTCCAGGCCGGTCTCCGGCGTCCGGGCGGTTTCCTCCAGCACCCGCAGCGACTCCTCCACCCGCCGGGCGTTGGCGGTAACGATAGCGGTGGCGTCCCGCGGCTCGTCCTGGCCGGGGGCCTCCATCGCCGCGCCCACGTCCCCGGCAGCGTCGCGCGCCCCGAGGAGGCGAGTACGCAGGCCGGCGTCGGTCACCGCCAGCCGGTGGCGCAGGTCTTTGAGGCGCTGGCTCAGGGCGGCGTCGTTCAGCGAGAGGCGGGCGAACTCCTCCAGGACGCGCAGCCCCTCGCCGATGCGGTTGAGATTGGCGTCGATGATGCGCAGGTTGTCGGGCGTCGCCTTCATTTCTTCCATGCTACGGGGTTAATTCTAGCACAGCCCCGTCAGTCGGTAAAGGACGCCCCCTCGACGGCGTTTTCGATGATTTCGATGCGCCGGGCGCGGCCTCCCTGCCCCAAGCGAACCGCCACCACGTCGATGCGGCGGGCCTCGGGCAGGTTGTCGCGGTGCTGGACATAGTGGTCGGCCACCTGGCGCAGCCGTTGCTTTTTGGCGGCGGTGATGGATTCCTCGGGGGTGCCGTAGGCGCCGCCGGTCCGGGCGCGCACCTCGACGAAGACCAGCGTCTCCCCCTGCTGCGCGATGATGTCAATCTCGCCCTGGCGGCAGCGGTAGTTCCGCTCGATGACGCGGTAGCCGTTCCTGGCGAGGAAGGCGCAGGCCAGGTTCTCGCCCCGGGCGCCGGTCTCACTTTTCTTCACGATTTAATCCTGATTCCGATTTTATTGACCTCACGTAAGAGAGGCTTCGCCTCTCTTCAGCTCTTCGTACTCTTTTATCGGCTGGAAAGAGCGCCGGTGCTGCGGGCACGGGCCTTTGCGGCGCAGGCAGGCCAGGTGCTCGGGGGTGGCGTAGCCCTTGTGCGCGGCGAAACCGTAGCCGGGGTACTCGCTGTCCAGGGCCACTACCAGGCGGTCGCGGGTGACCTTGGCGATGATGGAGGCGCAGGCAATCGAAAAGCAGAGGCTGTCGCCGCCGGTGATGCCTTTTTGCGGCAGGGTGATTTCTCTGAGCTTGAAATAGTCGATGAGAAGGTAGTGGGGCCGTGGCAATAATTCTCCTACGGCGGCGACCATGGCCAGCCGGGCGGCCCGGGCGATGCCCACCTCGTCGATGACCTCGTGCGAGGACGAGCCCACGCCCACCGCCACGGCCGCCTCGCGGATATATCCGTAGAGGTAGTCGCGGTCGGCGGGGGTCAGCTGCTTGCTGTCGCGCACTTTGTCCCGCCAGCGGGCCCGCACCACCCGCGGCAGGATGACCGCCGCCGCCAGTACCGGGCCCATGAGCGCCCCCCGCCCCACCTCGTCCACGCCGGCGATGAGCTCGTAGCCCTCGGCGCGGAGGCGCTTTTCCTCGGCGAATGAGGGTTTCCGGCGAATTATTATCTACCTCACCCCCTATGTCCCCCTCTCCTTGATAGGAGAGGGGGATGTAATAAAAAAGAGGGGCTTCGCCCCTCTTAAACGCCTCTCACACCGAAAGCAGCTTGCTTACCTTCTCCCAGATTATTCTGCTAACTTTGTCCTTGTCCTGCGCACCGTCGATGACCAGGAAGCGTCCCGGCTCCTGTTCTGCCAACTTCAAATATCCCTGGCGCACGCGGCGGTGGAAGGCCGTTTCCTCCGCCTCAAAGCGGTCGCGCTTGCCGCCCGGCTTACGGGCCAGCCCGGCTTCGGGCGAGACGTCCAGCAAGATGGTCAGGTCGGGAGTCAGGCCGCCGGTGCCCGCCTGATTCACCGCCGCGACGGTGTTCATGTCCAGCCCCCGCCCGTAGCCCTGGTAGGCGGTGGTGGAGTCGGCATAGCGGTCGCAGATGACTACCTCGCCATTAGCCAGGGCGGGGCGGATTTCCTCCTCGACTAATTGCGCCCGAGCCACGTTGAAGAGCAATAGCTCGGCCAGCGGAGAGATGTTGACCCCGTGCGCCCACTTGAGCAGGCGGGCGACCCGTTTGCCCAAAGCGGTCACGCCCGGCTCGTGGACGTGGCGCGCCGGTACGGCCAGCTTATTAAGCCGCCGGTAGAGCCACCGCGCCTGGGTAGTCTTGCCGCAGCCCTCGGCGCCTTCAAAGGTAATGAATAAGGACATCGCCACTGCTACCTCGACCTCTCCTTATAAATCCTCACCCGTCTGTTCGGGTCCCGCCCCGAGGAACGGGAGGCCAAATCGCCGCGCTGGGCGATGAGGTGCTGTAATCTCCTGATATAAGAACTCTGCGGGCTTAGCTCCACCGCTGCCTCC
>DAOUEP010000086.1:0-28807 GCA_034430515.1 Dehalococcoidales bacterium
CTGCTGCTGCCGGTGACCGTCGGCTGCTCGCACAACCGCTGCACCTTCTGCGGCACCTTCACGCAATTTCAGTTCAGCGTGCGCGATATCAAGGATATTACCCGCGATATTGACCGGGTGGCCGCCAGCTACCCCGGCAACGTGCGGCGCGTCTTTCTGGAAAACGGCGACGCCCTGGCCGCCCCGGCGCCGCTGCTGGCCGAGGTCTTGCGGCAGCTGCGCGCCAAGTTCCCCAACCTGGAGCGCGCCGGCACTTACGCCACCCCCCGCGCCGCCCTGGAAAAGACCCCCGAAGAGCTTAAAGAACTGCGCGAATTAGGGCTGGAAATCGCCTACCTGGGTGTGGAGACCGGCGACGAGGAATTATTAAAAAAGGTCAAGAAGGGCGCCACCTACGACCAGATTGTCGAGGCGGGGCGTAAAATAATGGCGGCGGGTATCACCCTCTCGGTCACCGTCATCCTGGGGCTGGGGGGCGTGGAGGGCAGCGAGAAGCACGCCCGCGCCACCGCCCGTATCCTGACCGACATTGACCCCGATTACGCCGGGGCGCTGACGCTGATGCTGGTGCCGGGGAGCGAGCTTTACGGCGACTGGGAGGCGGGACGCTTCGAGCTTATCTCGCCGCTGCAGTCGCTGCGGGAGCTGCGCACCATCGTCGCCGAGAGTAATTTCACCGACTGCTTTTTCACCGCCAACCACGCCTCCAACTACCTGCCCATCCGGGCCCGGCTGCCCGAGCAAAAGGCGGAATTACTTAAACTGCTCGACAGGGTGCTGGCCTCCGGGGATGCCTCGCGGCTGCGCCCCGAGTCCTACCGGGCGCTCTAGCCGGTGGAAGGGAGCCAATGAAACTATCGGTCATCGAAGCCAGAGACCTCGCCGAGGCCTGGTTCCTCTGCCTGGGCAGAGTGCTGGAAGAGGGGCGCCGCTATAAAATCGACCGCGGCAGCTACGCCGGCCAGCACCGCCAGGAGCTTGACCTGGTGGTGGTGCAGGTGGCCTACCCGGCCACCCGGCCGCTGATACCGGACGTGCCGCCGGGCGTGCCCCCACCCTCCACCATGGACTACGTGGAGAGCTACCTGCCTTACCTGATGACGGCCCACCGCAAGGAGGGCGAGCAATATACCTACGGCCAGTACCTGGAGCCGCAGATTGCCGAGGCCATCCGGATGTATAAGGAGGACGGCCACGCCACCAACCAGGCCTTTATGGCGGTGGGCGACATGCAGTCCATTTCCCTGGACGACCCGCCTTGTCTGCGGATGATTGATACCCGCATCAGCGAGGGCAAGCTCAAGTTCATCGCCTACTTCCGCTCCTGGGACCTGTGGGCGGGCTTTCCTTCCAACCTGGCCGCCATGCAGCTCCTCAAGGAGTACATGGCCAGCGAGATAGGCGTGGCCGACGGCGAGCTGGTAGCCATGAGCAAGGGGCTGCACCTCTACGAGTACGCCTGGGAGCTGGCCCGAACCGTCCTGCGCCGCGATTAACCAAGCGAGTTTCACCCGAATTTTACGGAGGTTTAGAGAATAGTGGAGCCAATCGAACAGGTAGCCGAGATGCTTAAAGACGCCCAAAAAGTGGTCGTCTTTACCGGGGCCGGTTTCAGCACCGAGTCGGGCGTGCCCGACTTCCGCAGCCCCGGCGGGGTCTGGGACAAGTTCGACCCCAGCGAGCTGAACCTGCCCAACTTCCTGCGCTCGGAGGAGGTGCGCGAGAAGTACTGGCGGATGCACAAGATGATGTGGGAGACCATCCGCGACGCCCAGCCCAACGCCGGGCACCACGCCGTCAACGAGCTGTACGAGATGGGCAAGCTGGACTGCGTCGTCACCCAGAACACCGACGGCCTGCACCAGAAGGCCGGCGTCCCCGCCGACATGGTGCTGGAGATACACGGCACGATGCAGTGGGTGGACTGCTTGGACTGCCAGCAGCGCTACCCCCGCGCCCACGCCCACGATAAGATGCTGGCCGGGGAGGCCATCCCCCGCTGCGATAGCTGCGGCGGCGTCCTCAAACCGGCCACGGTGGCCTTCGGGCAGGCCATGCCGGAACGGGAGACGCGCGAGGCCGAGGCGCGGTCGGCGGGCTGCGACCTCTTCCTGGCGGCCGGCTCGTCGCTGGTGGTCTATCCCGCCGCCCAGATGCCGGTTGTCGCCAAAAGGAGCGGCGCCAGACTGGTCATCCTCAACCTCACCCCCACCCCCCACGACGCTCATGCCGACGTCGTCATCGGGGAGAAGACCGGCGCCACGCTGGCCCGCATCGTCAAGCGCGCCAAAGAACTCCTCTCCGGCCAGCGCGGCGGGTAACCTAGTTGAGTCCCCTTCGCTGGTTCGTTCTGCTCCTGCTGGCGGCCTGTCTGCTGCCCGCCGTGCTTCTGACCGGCTGCGCCCCCGCCGACGACCTGGACGCCAGCCTGGACGATATTACCGACCATTACCGCTTTGACCTGGCGGGCTGGGAGGCGGGCGCCCTGGCCGGGGAGGCCGTCCTGGCCTGCTTCGGCCAGACACAAAGCGACGGCACGGCCTGCGTCCGGGAGTATTTTGATAACCTGGCGCGCCTCGACGCCCTGGCCGGGGAAATAGCCGCCATTGCGGAGGGCCGCCAGTCCGGCGACGCCGACTCCCTCCGCGTCGAGTATGAGGAAATCGAGACCGCCAACGCCCGCCTCGCCCTCACCGTGGAGCGGACGCTGGAAGCGCAACTCAGGGAGGCCCTGACCGAGCAGGGCATCGTCAACCCCTTCGGCGGCGAGGGGCCCGCCTTCCCGCCGGTCAGCTTCCACCTGGGGCCTCCGCCGCACCTGCTGGTCGTCTCGCCGCGCGACCGTATCGAGAACCTGCGCCGCGTCAACCTGTTGCCGGAGATGACCGTGGCGGAGAGGGAAGAAATCGAGGCCGAGGTCGAAGCGCTCGGCTATTCGGCGCTGGTGACCAGCCTCGGCGGCATCGCCACCTATCCCAGCTTCGTCGCCGACAGCGCCGACCTGCGCTACACCATCAATACCGCCGCCGAGGAGTGGCTGCACCAGTACCTGGCCTTCACGCCGCTGGGCCTGGGCTACGTGCTGGACTTGAGCGGCCTCCGCCGCGACAACGACGTCATCACCATGAACGAGACCGTCGCCGGCATCGTCAGCGAGGAAATCGGCGCTATCGTCTACGATAGATACTACGCCGGCGCGGCGCCGGAGACCTATGAAGCGCCCGCCGACGGCTTCGATTTCAACGCCGCCATGCGGGAGACGCGGCTGGCCGTGGACGCCTACCTGGCCGCCGGCCGGATTGAGGAAGCCGAGACCTACATGGAGGCGCGGCGGCTCTACATCAACGCCAACGGCTACTACATCCGCAAGCTCAACCAGGCCTATTTCGCCTTCCACGGCTCTTACGCCGACAGCCCCACCTCGGTAGACCCCATCGGCGACGCCTTCCGCCAGCTGCGCGGGCAGAGCGAATCGCTGCGTGCCTTCCTGGACAGCGCCGCCGCCATGACCAGCCCCGCCGACCTGGACGCCGCCCTCGACTAGCCCCCGGATAATTCGTTAACCGGGGCGGCATGTGGTAAAATTTTAACAGGTAAAACTGTCCGATGATACCCCAACTGGCAGGCTACATCACCCGCCGCGAAGGGCGCAAGTTCCGCCGGCTCAACCCCGCCTTCGACGATACCGTCATCGCCGGGGGAGGCGGCGGCATCTCGCTCTACGTGCACATCCCGTTCTGCCGCGCCCTCTGTCCCTTCTGCTGCTTCAACCGCTACCTCTTCGACGAGGGGCTGGCGCGCCGCTACTTCGCCGACCTGCGGCGGGAGCTTGACATGTACGCCGACCGCGGCTATCGCTTCGAGAGTATCTACTTCGGCGGCGGCACGCCCACGGTGCTCATGGACGAGCTGGCCGGCTTCGTCGAGCGGGTGCGGGCGCTCTTCCCGGTACGTGAAATCTCGCTGGAGACCACCCCCCGCGAGCTGACGCCGGAGAACACCCGGCTCCTGCGGGAGATGGGCATCGACCGCCTCTCCATCGGCGTGCAGAGCTTTGAGCAACCCGTCCTCAAGACGATGGGGCGCAACAACGGCCCCGCCGCCGAGGTCAAAAAGAGGCTGCGCCGCACCGAGGGGCAGTTCGCCACCCTCAACGTGGACTTCGTCTTTAATTTCCCCGGCCAGACCGTCGCCCAGTTCGCCGCCGACGTGGCCGCCTTCAAGGAGCTTGAACTAGGCCAGGCCACCTTCTACCCGCTGATGGCCTCCCCCCACAAGCAGGACGCTTTGGAGCGTAAATTCAACCGGGTGGACAACTCACGGGAGCGGCGGTTCTACGACGTTATCCTGCGCGAGCTTTACCACGGAGGCTACCACGCCGCCACGGCCTGGTGCTTCTCGCGCGGGGAGCGGATGATTGACGAGTACATCATCGAGTACGACGACTATATCGGCATCGGCGCCGGGTCGGTGAGCATGGCGCGAGGCAATTTCTATGCCAACTCCTTCGCCCTCGACCACTACCACGAGCTTATCTCCGCCGGCAAACTGCCCGTCGTCGGCTGGCGGCGGCTTCCGGAGAGAGAGCACCAGCGCTACTACCTGCTCACCAAGCTCTTCGGGCTGGAGGTGGACGAGGCCGCCTTCCGCCAGCGCTTCGGGGCGTCTATCGGCCGCAAGCTGCCGGTGGAGCTGGCCTTCTTCAAGACCTTCGGGCTGGTCGGCGGGGAGGGCAAGCTCCGGGTCACCGAGCGGGGGATGTACCCGGTGAGCGTGATGATGCGGGAGTTTTTCGCGGCCCTGAACACGCTGCGGGAATATTATATCGAGAACCAGATTTAGAAATCGTCTTTATTTAGTCGCCACGTGCAACCCCACGATGCCGAACCAGAGCGGGCGGAAAGAGACTTTCCTGAACCCGGCCTTGAGCAGCATCTCGGTGACCTCGCCCGGCCCGTAGAAGCGGGACATGGACTCGGCCAGGTAGCGGTAGGCGGCGCGGTTGCCCGATACCAGCGCGCCCACCGGCCGGGCGACTAAATACATGTAGCGGTGAAAAAGCCATCGGACGATGAGGCTATGCGGCTGGCTGGACTCGACGATGACGTAGCGGCCGCCCGGCTTAAGCACCCGTTTCACCTCGACCAGGTGGGGCAGGCGCAGCCGGCTCTGGTAGGTGAGGTTGCGGAAGGCGAAGGAAATCCCCACGCTGTCAAAATGCCCGTCGGGGAAGGGCAGGTTGGCGGCGTCGCCGTTGATGAACTTGATGCGCTCGAAGACCCCGGCGCGGTAGGCCTTGCGCTTGGCCAGCTCCAGCATCGGCTGGCTGTAGTCCAGCCCGGTGATGGCCGCGCCCTTGGGGGCGAGGCGGGCCAGGTGCACGCTGAGGTCGCCGGTGCCGCAGCCCAGGTCAAGAATCCGGCGGGGAGCGCCCTCCAGGCACACCCTGGCCGTAAGCCTGCGCCAGCGCCGGTCCATCCCCCAGGTCATCAGGTGATTGATGCGGTCGTAGCTGGGCGGCAGGACCTCGAACATGCCGTGCAGGGGGCGGGGTTGGGGGAATATCTCGTTCCGTTTCATTTTTTAAGTTGCGCCGGCGATGATGTAGCCGACGGCCACCAATAACTGTGTCAGCAGCACCACCATGACGTTGGCGGCCATGCCCGGCGCCAGCTTGGCCGGGTCGTCGTAGTGGAGGGCGCCGTTCACCGCCCGCACCGCCAGCGGCAGCGTCAGCAGGCCCAGCAGCGCCCAGAGCGACATGACGCCGGCGATGGCCCACCCGGCAATCCAGAGATAGACCAGCAGCGTTACCGCCGCGAAGAAGACGGCGGTGCGCCGCTTGCCGGCGGTGATGACCATGGTCATGCGCCGGGCCACCTTATCGGCCTCGGCGTCGGGGAACTCGTTGAGCAGTAATAGATTGTGCACCAGCAGGCCGGAGGGAACGGCGGCCACTACCAGCTCCCAGGTATAGTGGCCCGCCTGGGCAAAATACATCCCCAGCACCGGCAGCGTGCCCATGCCGGCCCCGGCGGCCCACTCCGGCCAGGGGCGCTTGAGGATGTAGGGGCTGTAGAGCAAAATGAAGAAGGCCGCCACCAGCAGCAGCGGCAGGAGCAGCCACCCCTGCACCACGGTGAAATAGATGCCGATGGGCACCGCCAGTATCAATGCCCCCAGACCCAGCCAGAGCACCTGGTGCGGCCGGAGCCGCCCGGCGGGCAGGATGCCGCTGCCCCCGCTGAAGGGCGTGCGGCGCGTGGCCAGGTCGATGCCGCTGTGGTAGTCGAAATAGTCGTTGAGGGTGTTGACGCTGATATGGGCCAGCAGCAGCCCGAAGCCGGCCAGCGCAGCGTAGCCGGCGTGAGCGACGCCATCATAATAGGCGATGGCGCTGCCCAGCAAGGCCAGCACTGCCGTCAGCGGCAGAAACTGCGGGCGGGTCTCCTTAATCCAGACTCCGATGCCTTTCATGGCCTTCCTTTCGTAGTGGAATTAGGCGTCGAGCGGCTTGGCCCCGGGGGCGGTCGGCCCGTCGTAGGCGAACTCCTGCCCGTTCATCGTCTTGGTGAAGCGGGGCGAGAGCAGGATAGCGTGGAAGAGGACGGGCTTGCCGATGCGCCGGAAGTTGAGCGGGCAGTGCACCAGCCCCTTGGGGACGAAGATGATGGTGGGCCGGTCGATGACGTGCTTTTCCTCCTCCTGGCCGATGCAGAAATCTATCTCCGCCTCAAAGGAGCTGAACAGGTCGGGGAGCTGCCCCCCCAGAAAGATGAGGTACTCGTCAAAGTCGTGGGTATGGGGGTCTTTCTCCAGGTAAATCGGCTCGACGAAGAGCTGCCAGCCCATGTTGAGATTGGCGCCGGGTATCTGGCGGGCGCCGCGGAAATAGGCCTGCGGTCCGGCCACCGCCGTGAGGTTTGAAGGCTCCTTGAAATCGGTGAGGAAGAGCTTATCGTAGCGGGATGCGGCCATAGCGAGGTCTCCTTTACTTATCATTCCTTTTTGGGCGGCTTCACGATATAATCGTATTATCAACAATTTATCCGATAGCGGCGGGAATGTCAAAAGCAGGGGAGCAGTTTACATAACTATGGCGACAAAGACAGCCGGTATCACCGGCCTCACCGCAGGCGAGCTCGCGGCGCTGGTGGCGGAACTGGGCGAGCCGAAGTACCGGGCGCAGCAGGTTGCCGCCTGGGTCTACCGGGGGCTGGCGACATCGTATGACGAGATGACCGACCTGCCGCGTGGTTTCCGCGATAAGCTGGCCGGGGCAATCCGGCTATCCAGCCTGGAGCCGCTGGAGGAAGTCGCCGGACGGGACGGCACCGTCAAGGCGCTCTTCCGCCTCCACGACGGGCAGACCGTCGAGGCCGCCCTGATGCCCGCCGGCCAGCGCCAAACCGTGTGTTGCTCCACGCAGGTGGGCTGCGCCGTCGGCTGCCCCTTCTGCGCCACCGGCCAGCAGGGCTTCGTGCGCAACCTCGACCCCGGCGAGATTATCGACCAGGTACTCCACTTCGCCCGCCGCCTGAAAAAGCAGGATAATAAGGTGGACAACATCGTCTTCATGGGCATGGGCGAGCCGCTGGCCAACTACAATAATTTGATGCAGGCCATCAGGACGCTCAACGCCCCGGAGGGGTTCGGGCTGGGGGCGCGCGCCATGACTATCTCCACCGCCGGGATTACGCCCGGCATCCGGCGGCTGGGGCGGGAGCGGCTCCAGGTGGGGCTGGCCGTCTCGCTGCACGCCGCCGATAACGCCCTGCGCAATAAGCTCGTGCCCCTCAACCGCAAGTATCCCCTGGAGAGCTTGATGGCGGCCTGCCGCGACTATTTCCAGGCCAGCGGGCGGCGCGTTACCTTCGAGTACATCCTCTTTAAGGGCGTCAACGATTCCCTGAGCCAGGCGCGCGCCCTGGCCGACCTGCTTGGGGGAATGAATTGCCACGTCAACCTCATCCCGGCCAACACCACCGCCGCCCCGGGCTACGTGCCGCCGGCCACTGCCGCCGTGCTGGCCTTCGGGCGGGAGCTAAGGCGGCGGGGCGTCAACGCTACGGTGCGCCGGTCGCGGGGGCAGGATATCGCCGCCGGCTGCGGGCAGCTGCGCAGCCGTTTTCAGGATAAGGCCAAACGTTAGTCTTTCGGCTGGCGGAAGAGCCAGTTGCGCAGCAGCAGCGGCGGGATGATGGTCGTCAGCAGGCTCATTACCACCAGGGCGGCGTAGGTATCCTGGCCAATCCAGCCTTTGGAAAGCCCGATGAGGGCCACAATCATGGCCACCTCGCCGCGGGGCACCATCCCCACGCCGATAACGGCCGAGTCCCGCCAGGTATAGCCGAACAGCTTGGCCGGCAGGCCGCAGCCCAGCACCTTGGTAAAGATGGCCAGCCCCGAAAGCGCCGCGATGAAGATGAGGATGCGCCCGGTCAGGACGTGCGCGTCGAGGAGGACGCCCAGCGAGATGAAGAAGATGGAGGCGAAGATAATTTTGAGGTGCTCGGCGCCCTTGAGAAAGATATCGCCCTGCTTGAGCTCCATGCTGGCGAAGCTCACCCCGGCCAGGAAGGAGCCCACCACCGCCGAGAGGCCGGCGGCCTCGGCGCCGATGCTGTAGAGAAAGGCAATCATCATGGCGAAGATAAAGATGGACTGGGGGAACTTGCGCGCCACCCGGGTATTATCGAACCAGAGCATCACCCTCCGGAAGAGCAGCCGTGCCGGTATCGCCCCGACGACGAGGAAAGCGACGGCCTTGCCCAGGTCGGCCAGTATGCTCAGCGTATCCAGCGAGCCGCCCATCAGCTGCTCGGAGAAGGCCAGCGCCAGCAGCGCCAGCACGTCGTCGATGATGGCCGCTCCCATTACCGCCCGCGCCGCGCGGGTCTGGAGCTTGCCCATCTCCTCCAGGACGTTGGCGGTAATGGCGATGGAGGTGGCCGTGGAGGCCGTGCCGATGAAGATGGCGGAATTGGTATCGAAAGAAAAGGCCGCCGCTATCAGGTAGCCGCCGCCCCAGGGGATGACGATGCCCAGCAGGGCGATGACCAGATAACGCGGCTGGGTGATGTCCTTGAGCTCGAACTCCAGCCCGATGGTAAAGAGCAGGACGACGGCGCCGAGGTGCGCCAGGCTGGAGACGAAGTCGGTATAGGTCACCAGGCCCAGCAGCGACGGGCCGACGATGACCCCGGCGATGATGATGCCGACCACGGCCGACTGGTTGATGCCGTAGGCCAGCAGGTAGCCCGCCAGGGCGACGAACATGAGCAGGCTCATCTGGAACTCGACGCTGCCCAGGATGTTCTCGGCCATCACTCCCCCGATGGTAGGATTGGTACTATGTTAGCACATATCCCCGGTGGATGGGTATGCCGTTTTACCCGCAGGCTCGCCGCCGACTTGACATGAGGCAACCCCGAAGCCTACTATTTGGTAGATTATCAAACAGGACTTACATAAACATTGCCAGCGGCGCCCGCGCGCCGGCCGTTTCATTTTACTGATTCGAGAGGGGGTAACCATGATTGCCAAAGACAGGCTTACGAAAATCGTCGGCGCCGGCGGCGTCAGCGACGACCCGGCGTCCCTGGACGAGTACGCCCGCGACATGAGTTTCGTCAACGCCGTCCGTCCGGTCTGCATCGTCCGGCCCAAGGACGCCGAGCAGGTGAAGAAAATAGTCGAGCTGGCCAACGAGACCCTCACGCCCCTGGTGCCGGTAAGCTCCGGCCCGCCCCATGCCCGCGGCGATACCGTCCCCGGCACCGGCGGGGCCGTCATCGTGGATATGAGCGGCATGAAGAAAATTATCAACGTCGACCGGGCGCGCCGCGTGGCCATGGTCGAGCCGGGGGTAACCTTCGCCGAGCTTATCCCGGCGGTGGCCAAGGAGGGCATCCGGCTCAATATGCCCCTCCTGCCGCGCCAGACCAAGACGGTCGTCGGCAGCCTTTTGGAGCGCGAGCCGGTCGTCATGCCCAAGTACCAGTGGGACATCTCCGACCCGCTGGCCTGCGTCGAGGTCATCTTCGGCAGCGGCGACGAGTTCCGCACCGGGCAGGCCGCCGGGCCGGGCACCGTCAAGGAGCAGTGGCAGGTGGGCGGCGTGCAGAAGGCCCCCTACGGGCCGGGCATCGCCTCCTGGCACCGGCTCATCCAGGGGTCGCAGGGGACGATTGGCATCGTCACCTGGGCCTCGATGCGCTGCGAGCTGCTCCCCGCGCTGGAAGAGCCTTACGTCGTCGCCTCGTCCGACCTGACAATGCTGCTCGACCTAACCGCCTGGCTCATCCGGCTGCGCATGGTCAACGAGTGCTTTATCCTCAACAACACCAACCTGGCGGCCATCTTCGCCAAAAAGTGGCCCGGCGACTACCAGCGCATCAAGGACGCTTTACCCACCTGGGTGCTCTTCTACAACGTGGCCGGCTACGAATACTACCCCGAGGAGAGGGTCGGCGCCTACGTCAAGGACATTACCGCCATCACCCAGCGGCTGGGAGTGGAGGCCATCCGGGCCGCCGGCGATGTTTCCGCGGGCGAGATACTCAAGGCGGTGCAGCGCCCCTCCGCCGAGCCGTACTGGAAGCTCCGCTACAAGGGGGCCTGCGAGGACGTGCTCTTCCTCACCATCAACGACCGCATCGAAGGCCAGATTGCGGTGATGAACGAGCTGGCCGAGATGGCCGGCTACCCCACCTCGGACATGGGCGTCTACATCCAGCCCATCGCCCAGGGCACCGGCCTCCACGGCGAGTTCAACCTCTTTTACGACCCGGAAAACGCCGGCGAGGCCAATCGCGTCAAGGGGCTGGCCGCCGCGGCCACCCGCGACCTCATGGCGGCGGGCGCCTTCTTCTCGCGACCCTACGGCGAAAACGCCGGCGCCATCGTCAACCGGGACGCCGCCAGCCTGGCCATGCTCAACAAGCTCAAAGACATCTTCGACCCCAACCACGTCATGAACCCGGGCAAGGCGTGCTTTTAAGGCCCGCCGGCAGAACCGATTACTATATTGATTAGGAGGGAGCCAAATGGGACTGGAGCAATACAAGGGCGACATGGAGATGTGCTGCCGGTGTTCGGCCTGTAAATTCATCCCCATGCAGAAGGTGCAGGGGTCGGCCTTTTCCTACGCCTGCCCCAGCATCGCCAGATATAACTTACACGCCTATTCCGCCGGCGGCCGGCTCAACATCGGGGCGGCCATGCTGAAAAACGGCATGAACTATACCGACAAGCTGCTGGATATCGTCTACAACTGCCAGCTCTGCGGCGCCTGCGGCGTCTCCTGCAACTACGCCATGGACATGGAGGTGCTGGAGCCCATCAGCGAGTTCCGCCTCCAGTGCGTCGCCGACGGCAAGACCAATCCCGCCCTGGACAAAGCCGTTGCCGGGCTGCGCCAGACCGGCGCCATGGTGCCCGCCAAAGGCAAGCGCGGCGACTGGGCCGCCGGGCTGGGCATCAAGGACGCCACCAAAGAGAAGGTGGACGTGCTCTACCACGTCGGCTGCCTGACCAGCTACGATAAGGACACGCAAAAGCTGGCCAAAGCTACGGCGAAGATACTTAAGAAAGCCGGCGTCAACTTCGGCATCGCCGGCGACGCCGAGACCTGCTGCGGCGGCCGGGCCTACCAGATGGGCTATAAAGAAGACTTCCTGGCGCAGGCTAAGAAGGCCATGGCCGTCGTCAAGAAGTCCGGCGCCAACACGCTGGTGACCGGCTGCGCCGACGGCTACCAGGCCTTCAAGGTGCTCTACGACCGCTATAATTTACGCGGCGAACTCAAAGTATTACATATTTCGGAATACATCGCCAAGCTCATCCACGACGGCAAGCTCAAACCGCGCAAGCGGGTAACGATGACGGTCACCTACCACGACCCCTGCCGCCTGGGCCGCCTCGGCGAGCCCTGGGTGCACTGGCAGGGCCAGAAAGTCCCCGGCGACCGCTTCGTTTTCGACCCGCCCAAGGAGTACCGCCGCGGCACCAAGGGCGTCTACGAGCCGCCGCGAGACGTAATCAAGGCCATCCCCGGCCTGCGGCTTGCCGAGATGACCCGCATCCGGGAGTACGCCTGGTGCTGCGGGGCCGGCGGCGGCGTCAATGAATCCAACCCCGCTTTCGCCCGGTGGACGGCCCAGGAGAGAATCGAGGAGGCCGTGGCCACCGGCGCCGAGGCCATCGTGACCGCCTGCCCCTGGTGCGAGAAGACCTTTAACGAGGCGATTAAAGAAAGCGGCAGCGGCCTCAAGGTCTACGACATCGTCGAACTGGTCGAGAAGGCAATCTAGGAAGGGAGATAACGAGTCATGGCTCTGAACAAAGAGGTTTATCAGGAATTCGAGGCGGTGGTGGGCGAGGAGAACATCTGCGCCGACCCGGTCATCATGCCGGCCTACTACGGCAACGATTTCGCCGCCGTCATCCTGCCGGGAGACACCGCCGAAGTCCAGGCGGTCGTCCGGCTCTGCAACCGCCACAAGCTCCAGTTCCGCCCCATCTGCACCGGCTGGTCGGGGATGTTCCCCAAGGACATAATCCTGCTCGACCTGCGCCGCATGAACCGCATTATCGAAATCAACGAGAAAAACATGTACGCCGTGGTCGAGCCGTACGTTATCTCCTCGGAGCTTCAGGCCGAGCTCTTCAAGCGGGGGCTCAACTTCTGCATTAAGGGGGCCGGCACCAACTGCTCGGCGATGCTCCGCGGTCACGGGCACATGGACCAGACCACCAGCGGCGACGACCGCAACCACCTGGCCATCGAGTGGGTCACCCCGGAAGGCAATATCGTCCGCTCCGGGGCGCTCGGCTCGTCGGACGAGTGGTTCTGCGGCGACGGGCCGGGGCCATCGCTGAGGAGCATCCTCACCAGCGCCGTGCCGCCCGGCGTAACTCCCGGCGTCTTCACCAAGGCCGCCGTCAAGCTCTACCACTGGCCGGGGCCGGCCGCTTACGATATTAAAGGCATCTCGCCGCACTATGAACTCGGCGAGATACCGCCCAACATGATGGCGCGCTACTACAGTTTTCCCTCGGTGGAGAAGATGTGGCAGGCCGAAATCAGCATCGGCGAGGCCGAGATTGCCTTCGAGCTGATGGGCTTCAACATCTCCATGGTGGCCGCCAACATCACCACCTCCAACGAGGAGGAGGAAGAGACCTTCAACCGCCTCAACGCCGAGGTGCAGGGGCCGGGCTTCTTCGTCATCATCGCCGGCAACTCGGCGGCGGACTTCGCCTACAAGAAAAAGGTGCTGGAGGAAATCGTCGCCAGGGCCGGCGGCCGGTCGCTCCAGGCCGTCGAAGACCCCCGCATCGAGGGCATCCTCCTCTGCCAGTGCACCCGCATCTCGGCCTCCATCCGCGAGACCTTCCGCAACGGCGGGGCCTTCAACTCTATCCCCATCATGGGCCAGCGCGACCTGACCATCCGCTGGGCCATCGGCGCCGGCAAGGCCAAGGAGCCCCTCATCGAAAAGGGCTATATCGTCGACGACGGTGGCGCCTTCTTCGGCTGGGGCGTCGAGCAGGGACACCTGGGCAAGACGGAAATCTTCTGCAAGTTCGACCCCCAGAACGCCGAGGCCAAGGCGGCCGTGGAGGCCTGGCAGAAACAGGAGATGGAGCGGGCCTTTAAAGAAAGCTACTTTGCCTCCACGATGGGCCCCCAGGACGAAATCGGCCCGGCTCTGATGAACTACAACCTCTGGTGGAGCAAGACCACCCGCGCCCTCGACCCCAACGGCGTCTCGCCGGAGGGCGGCTCGCTGGTCTAGCTGCCAATAATAGCTGAATAAAGACTCAAACGACGCCCCCGCACAGTGCGGGGGCGCTTGTTTACGGCGCACGTCCGGCGCTTGACGAAGTATTTTAGTATATTATAATATTGTAATATACCACGATGCTTCAGGGAGGTAAACGGAGTGGCCGAAGACAGCCCCGGCGCCGTACTGAGATTACAGGCCGAACTGTGCCAAGCACTGGCCGACCCCAAGCGCCTGCAGATAATCCAGGCGCTGCGCGGCGGCGAAAAGTCCGTCGGCGAGCTGGCCGCCGGCCTCGGTCTCAAGCAACCCAACACCTCCCAGCACCTGGCCGTGCTGCGCCGCATCGGCGTTATCATCCCCCGCAAGGAGGGCAACGCCGTCTATTACCGCCTGGCCGACGCCAAAATCGCCGAGGCCTGCGACCTGGTGCACGCCGTTATCGCCGAGCAATTACACCGGAGCCGGCGGCTTTCCAAACTGCTACAACCACCCGAATAATCAACAGGGGGAGAGAAAAAATGGGTATCAGCACTAAAGAGCTACAGTCCGACCTCAAGGAAATTTTCGGCGAGCGCGTCTCCTTCCACCGTCTGGAAAGGAAGCTCTACGGCCACGATATCGCCGCCATGCCCGCCCTCATCAAGCCCTTCGTCGGCAAGACCGTCCCCAGGGCGGTCGTCCAGCCGGCCTCGGAGGCGGAGCTGGCGGCGGTGGCGAAGTGGGCCGCCAAGCATAAAGTGTCCCTCACCCCGCGCGGCAGCGCCTCCTCCGGCTACGGCGGGGTCATCCCGCGGTGGGGCGGCATCGTCGTTGATTTCTACCGGATGCGCGCCATCAAGAAGATAGACCAGGCCGGAAAGACGGCCACCGTGGAGCCCGGCATTATTTTTGAGAAGCTGGATAAGGAATTGATGAAGCAGGGGCTGACGCTGCGGCTCTACCCCTCCAGCTATCCCTCGGCGACGGTGGGCGGCTGGCTGGCCCAGGGCGGGGCCGGCATCGGCTCCTACGAGGCGGGCTGGTTCCGCGATAACGTCGTCGCGGCGCGGGCCGTCCTGGCCGACGGCTCGGTCAGAGAATTTACCGGCGCCGACCTCGACCTGATTTCCTCCGCCGAGGGCACCACCGGCCTCATCAGCCAGGTGACGCTCAAAGTGCAGCCGCTGGAAGAGATGGAAATCGTCGCCGTGGGCTGCCCCGACGCCAGCGACTTGCAGCGCATGACCCTGGACATCATCGCCCGCAAACTGCCCATCTGGTCGATTATCTTCATCAACCCGCGCATGGCCGAGCTCAAGAACAAGGCCCCGCTGCTGGAGCACTTCGAAGTCCCCGTGGAGGAGCGGGTGCTGCTGCCGGCGGCCTACATCATGACGCTGGCCTTCCGCAAGCAGGACACTAAAGCGGTACGCGACGGGCTGGACGAGGTGATGAAGCCCTGCCAGGCGGAGATTCTCAGCGACCGCATCGCCCAGCACGAGTGGAAAAACCGCTTCAAGATTATGATTGTCAAGCGCCTGGGACCCTCGCTGGTGCCCGCCGAGGTGGTCATCCCCCTCTCCCACTTGAACGACTTCATGGAGGACGTGGAGAACAAGATTGACCAGCCGGTGGTCAAGGAGGGCGTCGTCGTCCGCGAGGGGGCCAGCGGCGAGCCGGAGGTGGTCATCCTGGGCTTTATCCCCAGCGACCAGCGCCGCTTCTCCTATAACTTCGTCTTCGCGCTGTCATTGACAATTATGAAAATCGCCGAAAAATTCGGCGGGCGGGCCTACTCACCCGGCCTCTATTTCGCCCACCGGGCCGGCAAGATACTGGGCGAGGGCATCGTCGGCCGCCTCAGGGAGTTCAAGAAGAAGACCGACCCCCGCGGCGTCCTCAACCCCGGCAAGGTGCTCGGCAGCAGCGCCGTCGGCACCTTCATGCGGCTGGCCCACGCCTTCGAGCCGCTTATCCGCCCCCTGGGCAACCGCGTCGCCACCCGCATCGGGGAGAGGCCGACCGGGCCGGTGCGGGGCATCCCCGCCGACGTGGCCTGGTACGCCTACGGCTGCTCTCAGTGCGGCTATTGCGTAGCCGAGTGCGACCAGTTCTACGGGCGCGGCTGGGAGAGCCAGAGCCCGCGCGGCAAGTGGTACTGGCTGCGCGAGTACATGGAGGGGCGCGAGGAGTGGAGCCAGTTCATGGTGGATACCATCCTGGTCTGCACCACCTGCGAGCTCTGCAACCTGCGCTGCTCGGCCTCGCTGCCCATCGAGCCTTCCTGGATGAAGCTAAGGGGCAAGCTCATCGACGAAGATAAAAAGATGACCTTCCCGCCCTTCGAGATGATGGCGGCATCGCTGCGTAAGGAGGGCAATATCTGGGCGGCCTACCGCAAGACCCGCACCGACTGGTTCCCCAAGGAATTGTGGCAAAAGCACGGGCCGGGGCATCAGGCCAAAATAGCCTACTTCGCCGGCTGCACCGCCAGCCACGTGGAGACCGATATCCCCCAGGCCGCGGTGCGCCTCATGGACGACGCCGGGGTGGACTTCACCTACGCCGGCCACGACGAGAACTGCTGCGGTACGCCGATGCTGGTGGCCGGCCTCTGGGACGTCTTCGCCGAGACGATGAAGAAGAACATCGCCGCCGTCAGGGCCGTCGGCGCCGATACCGTGGTCACTTCCTGCCCCGCCTGCGACATGATGTGGCGCCAGATTTACCCGCGCTGGGCGGAGAAGCTGGGCATCGACTACGGCATCACCGGCCGGCACTACTCCGAGGTCATCGCCGACCAGATTAAGGCCGGCAAGTTCCGGTTCCCCGATACGGGCAAGAAGCAAAAAGTTACCCTGCACGATTCCTGCCACATCGGGCGGGTCTCCAGCGTCTACGACGCCCCGCGCGACTTCATCAAGGCCATCCCCGGCGTGGAGCTGGTGGAGATGGAGCACAACCGCGAGAACGCCCACTGTTGCGGCAGCGTGCTGACCCTGCTTAAAGACCCGCCGGTGGCGGCGGTAATCGGCAAGGCGAGAATGGACGAGGCCATGGCCACCGGTGCCGAGAAATTGCTGGCCATCTGCCCCTGCTGCCAGTTCCAGTTCCGCGTCACCGCTGAGAAGAAGAATTTGCCCATCGAGACCATTGACATGGCCCGCTTCGCCGCCGCCACGATGGGCTATAAGTTCCCTGACCCCAACCCGGAGGTGCAGCGCCAGTGGGCCGTCTTTGAGGCGATGATTGCCCTGATGACGCCGGAGGGCTTCGCCGCCCTGATGGGCACGATGTGGCCGGAGCTTATCGACGCCATGCCCTTCGGCATGGGCAAGATGATGCGTTTCATGGGCAAGATACCCGGCGCCCTGAGCCTGATGAAGCCGCTCTTCCCGGTGCTCTTCCCGCGGCTCCTGCCGATGATGATGCCCAAGGTGATGGCGACGATGCTGGAGAGGGTCGGCGAGCGCATCCCCATGCCGGACTACATGCGCGAGCAGATGCCGGAGCTGATGCCCAAGGTGATGGACAACCTGATGCCCCACATGATTGGCGACGTCGTCCCGCTGATAACGCGGCCGATGATTGACTACCTGCGCGGCCGCCAGGCCTGAACGAAAGGCCTACGCCTGGCTGTCTCGCAGCACCTTGCCGGTGGCCTTGTCCATCCAGTAGGCGCGCTGCTGTACCGGCCAGTTGAAGCTGATGGCGCCGGGGCGGGGGCAGTCGTTGACGCAGCAGCCGCAGTACCAGCACTCGTCGGGGTGGAGGATGACGGGGGGCTTGCCTTTCTCCGGGTTGGGGATGTAGACGTCCACCTGGCAGACCTCCACGCAGTGGTTGCAGCCGTTGCAGACCTCCTCGTGGAAGATGACCGGCGCGCTGGGGGTGGCGATATTGGGTAAAGCGTATATCTTCTTCTCGGTCATGACCGTCTCCTTACTTACCTTGGTAAACGCCGGTGTAGTCCTTGTTGTGCGCCTCGTAACCGGCCTTCATGTCGCCCCAGTAGCGCAGCGGCAGCTTGTCGGCCTTGACCTTGCCGTTCTCCAGCCGCAGGGTGAGGAAGTGCTGCCACTCCGGCGGGTCGAGCTGGGGGTAGTCGATGCGGAAATGATTGAGCATCCGGCTGCTGGCCTGCCGCGCCAGGGCGGCGTTGACGATGATTTCCGCGTGCGTCAGCAGGCTCAAGTCCTCGACGCTGCGCATCAGCTTGTGCGGGTCGAGGGCGTAGAGCCGGGGGACGTGGACTTCGGCTATCTCTTTGAGGGCGTCCAGGCCCATATTGAGCAGCCGCTCCGTCTTGAACTCGCTGCAGAAGTACTGCATGGCGCGGGCGATGCCGGCGTGCAGCTCCTTCCAGTCGATGCCGTCGGTCCGCTTGACGGGGGCGTAGATGCGGGCCTTTTCCACCTTTATCTGGTCGGCGGATACCTTGCCGGCGAACGCCTGTCGCGCGTAGGCGGCGGCCTTGCGCCCGGCGTAGCGGCCCGTGGCCGCGGCGAAGGAGTGGTCGCCGGCGGAGAATATGTTTTCTCCGGCCACGTAGAGCCCGTCCAGGGTCGTCTTTAAGTCCCAGTCGACGACGGGCCCGCCGCCGCCGGTGGTGCGCCACTGCTTGGGGGTCTCGCCCTCGATGATGCTGTAGCTCTGGAGGAGGTGTTTGGCGGGGTCGAAGCCGGCCTTCTCGTAGCTCTCGGTGATGTTCAGGGTGGTGCTTTCCTCGCCCAGCATCAGCTTCCAGGTGGCCCGCCGCTCCTTTTCCGGCATGGCCGGGAAGTCGCCGTAGAAGGGCAGGGCGTACTCGCCGCTGCGGATGCCCTGCATGATTTTCTCCATGACCTCCGGCGAAGGCCGCATGGCGCCGCCGTCGGCCCAGCCCTGCACCGGCCAGGGGAGCAGCTTGCCGTTGGCGTCCACGATGGGGACGTTCTCGTAGCTGGCATCGCCGGCGCCGCCGTACCAGGTGTGCTTGAAGCCGGTACTCAGGTGCATCTCGCCGGTACGCTCCATCATCGTCAGCGCCGCGCCCGCCCGGAAGGCCATGGCGTTGCCGTCGCCGGTGGTGGTGCGCGAGCGGAAGGTGTTGTAGCCGGCCAGCTCGGTATTGAGCAGGAAGAGCGACCAGTCGCCGGCGGTTGCCAGCACGGCGGCCTTGGACTTGAAGACGAGGAACTCGCCGGTGCGGCCATTGAGCCCGGTAGCGCCGACGACCCGCGCCCCGGTCTCGCCCTTTTCCGTGAGCAGGCCGGTGACCATGACGCGGTCGTAGATTTTTACGCCCAGCCGCTTACATTCTTTTTTGAGGGCGGGCTTGAAGGTCGTCCCCCAGACGCGGATGACGACGTTGTTCAGATTCCCTTCCGGGTTGCTCTTGAGCGCCCGCCGCTCGGCGGCGTCGGGGCCGAAGCTGGCGCTACGCGTGTAACGCGGCGAAATCATCAGCTTGGTCACCTCGTCGCGCCCCTCGACGCCCAGGTACTCGTCCCTGGTATCGCGGATTTTGCCGCCGATTTGCTCCATCTCCGCCAGTGCGTCCCAGTCCTCGCGGCACTGTATCTGGTTGCCGATGCCGTTGGCGTAGGGCATCTCGGTCATCAGCTTGGCCCACTCGTCGGGGTCGACGTTGGAAAGCGGATTGGCCGGGGCGTTGCACCAGTGGTCGCAGCCGGGGCCGCCGGCGCCGCTACGGATGGTATCGCCCTTCTCCACCATGGCCACGCTGGCGCCGGTCCGTGCGGCGCTGATGGCCGCCCAGCACCCGGCGATGCCCCCGCCGATGACGAGGACGTCGGTGGCGACCTCAACCTCCTGTTCGTAGCGGATAGGGTAGGGCCAGACGGGCGCCCGGCCGTCCTTTTCCACAAAATCGTGCCATTTAGCCATGTCGTTATCTCCTCTCCCGTTTTGTCGTGAGGTAAGCGCCTGGGGTGATTATACACCAAAGCAGGGATTAATCAACAATCGGCGGGGGGAAGTGGCGTCCCTGGTCAGATTCGAACTGACGACCCGCTGCTTAGAAGGCAGCCGCTCTATCCAACTGAGCTACAGGGACGGCCTTACCCTCCAATTTAACACCGGCGAGGGCCTCCGTCAAGACGTGGCGGTTTTAGCGGCGGCGTAGTACAATAAACACAATTATGACCACGCCGGTAACGCCGCTCCGCAAGGAGTCGCTGGGCTACTGGTCGGCCGTCTCTATCGGCATCGGGGGCATGGTCGGCGGCGGCATCTTCGCCGTGCTCGGCCTGGCCGTCCAGATGGCGCACGGCGGCACGCCGCTGGCCTTTGCCATCGCCGGCCTGATTGCCCTGGTAACCGCCTATTCCTACGCCCACCTGTCGGTAACCTACCCCACGCGCGGCGGCACCGTCGAGTTCCTTAACCAGGCCTTCGGCACGGGCATCTTCACCGGCGGGCTCAATATCCTCCTCTGGCTGAGCTACGTCGCCATGCTCTCGCTCTACGCCTACGCCTTCGGCAGCTACGGCGCCAGCTTTTTCCCGGCGGCATTTCAGACCGCCGGCAAGCACATCCTCATCAGCGGCGTCATCATCCTCTTCACCGGCCTGAACATCATGGGGGCCAGGGCCGTCGGCAAGTCCGAGGACTTCATCGTCGCCCTCAAGCTGCTCATCCTGCTCGTCTTCCTGGCGGCGGGTATGGGGTCGGTCGACTCCGCCCGGCTAGCACCGGCGGCCTGGAGCGGCGCGATGCCGCTGGTGGCCGGCGGCATGATTATCTTCCTGGCCTACGAAGGCTTCGAGCTTATCGCCAATACGGCCGAAAACGTCCACGAGCCGCGCCGCACCCTGCCGCGCGCCTACTACACCGCCGTCATCGCCGTTATCGTGCTTTACGTCCTCGTCTCGCTGGTAACGGTGGGGAACCTGCCGGTGGCTAAAATCGTCGCCGCCGAGGACTATGCCCTCGCCGAGGCCGCCCGGCCTTTCCTGGGCGCGGCCGGCTTCAGTATGATTGCCGTCGCGGCGCTGCTGTCCACCGGCTCGGCCATCAACGCCACGCTGTACGGGACGGCGCGCGTCAGCTACGTGATTGCCAAGGAGGGCGAGCTGCCCCGCAAGCTCGACCACCTGGTCTGGCGACGCCCCATCGAGGGACTGCTGATTACCTCCGGGCTGGCGCTGCTGATTGCCAACCTCTTCGACCTGACCAATATCTCCATCATGGGCAGCTCCGGCTTCCTTATCATCTTCGCGGGGGTGAACTTCGCCAACTGGCGGCTGGCGGCGCGCACCGGCGCCAAACGATGGCTGGCGCTGACGGGGGGTGCCCTCTGCCTGGTGGCGCTGGCGATACTGATCTACCAGCGGGGTACGACGGCGCCGCAGGAGCTGTGGGTGCTGCTGGCCATGGTGGGGTTCTCTTTCGCCGCCGAAGCCGTCTACCGCCGCTTTACCGGCCGGACCATCAAGCCGGCCTTCCGGAAGTAAAGGCCGTCAGGGCTTGGTGAAGATATCGGCCACGGCCCAGCCCAGCACGCTGGCGCTGGTAACGATGGCCCCGGCGATGAGCACCCCCAGGATGATGGAAACTAGCGAATGGCGGAAGCGGAGGCCGAAGATGACGGCGGCCAGCGCCCCCGTCCAGGCCCCGGTGAAGGGCAGGGGAATGGCCACGAACAGCACCAGGCCGAGGCGCTGGTAGCGCTCGATGAGCCGGCCCCGCCGCCGCGTGCGCTCCAGGAGCCAGTTGAGCCATTTATTAAACAAAGGCACCCGGGCCGCCAGCCGCTCCAGCCCGCCCAGGAGGAGCAGGATAAAGGGCACCGGCAGCAGGTTGCCGATGACGGCGAAGAGGTAGGCGTAGTACCAGGTGAAGCCGTAAACGCCGTAGGCCAGCGGTATGGCGGCGCGAAGCTCGGCGATAGGGGAGGCCCCCACGCCGATGACGGTCAGAATGTCGTAAATATTCAAGGCGCTCCGGGCAGGTTTACATAAATTAAGCCCCGGACGGCGGCAGGAGAGCGGGGCCTTCCTGCGAGTGTAGCAAACAGGGCAGGGGAGCGTCAAGCCGGCCAGCTTGACATTTATTTACCGGGGTTGTTACTATGGAAATTGGCCATCCTCACCGCTAACATAAAATTATGCCGAGATTGCTGGATGAAATCGATAGCCCCGCCGACCTCAAAGGACTGACGCTGGCGGAGCTGGAGCAGCTGGCTACCGAGCTCAGGCATGAAATCATCGGTACGGTAACCACCACCGGCGGGCACCTGGCCTCCAACCTCGGCGTCGTCGAGCTTACCATCGCCCTCCACCGCGTCTTCGCCAGCCCCCGCGATAAGATTATCTGGGACGTGGGCCACCAGAGCTACGTCCACAAGCTGCTCACCGGCCGCCGCGAGGCCTTCGGCACGCTGCGCCAGCACGGCGGCATCTCCGGCTTCACCTGCCGCGACGAGAGCGAGCACGACCCCTTCGGGGCCGGTCACGCCTCCACCTCCGTCTCGGCGGCGCTGGGCATGGTGGTGGCGCGCGACCTGGCCGGGGACGATTACAACGTAGTGGCCGTCATCGGCGACGGCGCCATCACGGCGGGCATGGCCTTCGAGGCGCTCAACCAGGCCGGGCACCTCGGCTCGCGGCTCATCGTGGTGCTCAACGACAACGGCATGTCCATCTCGCCCACCGTCGGCGCCCTGGCCAAGCTGATGAGCCGGGTGCGCTTCGACCGCCGCATCGGCAAGGCCAAGACGGGCAGCCGGCAGCTGATTTCCAAGTTCCCCCTGGGGGGAAAGCTCTGGCAGCTCGGCCAGAAAATCGAGCAAAGCTTTAAAGAATTTTTCGCCCCCACCCCCATCTGGGAGGCGCTGGGCTTTACCTACATCGGCCCCATCGACGGCCACAACATCCACGACCTGGAAACGGTGCTGGCCCAGGCGCGCGACCACGCCACCAAGCCGGCCCTGTTGCACGTCATCACCACCAAGGGCAAGGGCTACACCCCCGCCGAGAGCAACGCCGTCTACTTTCACGGCGTCTCCGCCAAGAGCGACGGCAAAAAGGAAGCGCCAACCTACAGCGAGGTCTTCGCCCAGACGATGCTCCGGATGGCCCGCCGCGAGCCGCGGCTGGTGGTGATTACGCCGGCCATGCCCGAGGGCAACCGCCTGGACATCGTGGCCGAGGAGTTCCCGGAGCGCGTCTTCGACGTGGGCATCTGCGAGCAGCACGCCGTTACCTTCGCCGCCGGCATGGCCACCCAGGGGCTGATACCGGTGGTGGCCATCTACTCCACCTTTTTGCAGCGCGCCTTCGACCAGATAATCCACGACGTCTGCCTGCAGAACCTGCCCGTCGTCTTCGCCATCGACCGCGGCGGCATCGTCGGCGACGACGGCAAGACCCACCAGGGCACGCTGGACATATCCTACCTCACCCTGATTCCCGACCTCATCGTGGCCGCCCCCAAGGACGAAAACGAATTACAGCACCTGCTCTATACCGCCATCCGGGCGGGGCGCCCCATGGCGGTGCGCTACCCCCGCGGCGCCGGGCTGGGGGTAAAACTGGACGGGGAGTTCCACGAGATACCCATCGGCCAGGGCGAGACCCTCCGCCGCGGCGACGACGTCGCCATCCTGGCGCTGGGGGCCTCGGTAGCCCCGTCGCTTTCGGCGGCGGACAACCTGGCCGATAAGGGCATCGCGGCCACGGTCATCAACGCCCGCTTCGCCCACCCCCTGGACAAGGCCCTCATCACCGGGGCGGCCGGGCGCACCCGCCGCCTGGTGACCGTGGAGGAAAACGTCCTCACCGGCGGCTTCGGCAGCTCCGTCGGCCAGCTGCTGGCGGCGGCGGGTACGGACGACATTATCTTAAAGAGCCTCGGCATCCCGGACGAGTTCGTCGAGCACGGTACCCAGGCCATCCTCCGCGCCAAGTACGGCCTGGACGCCGGCGGCATCGCCCGGCAGGTCATGGCGATGTTCCCGGAGCGGGTCTCCGGTTTACCTTTGAAGATAAGGGGTGACGCCCGCCGTGGCTGACCGGACAGACCCCGGCGCCCCGGCGAGATATACCCGGATAAAGGCCGGGGAAACAGGAGCAAGGCATGCACAAGATGACCGTCAGGGATATCGAAGTCACCGATAAAAGGGTACTCGTCCGGGTGGACTTCAATGTCCCCATCGACCCCGAGACCGGGGCCATCACCGACGATTCCCGCATCCTGGCGGGCCTGCCCACCATCAACTACCTCATCGAGCGCAATGCCCGCGTCATTCTTATTTCCCACCTGGGGCGGCCCAAGGGCAAGTTCGTCAAGGAGCTACGCCTGGCCGTGGTGGCGCAGCGCCTCTCCCAGATACTGGGCCAGCAGGTGGGCGTGGCCGTCGACTGCATCGGCCCCGAGGTGGAGCGGTCGGTGGAGGCCCTCAAGCCCGGTCAGGTGCTGCTGCTGGAGAACCTGCGCTTCCACTCCGACGAGGAGACGGGCAGCGCCGATTTCGCCAAGGCCCTGGCCCGGCTGGGCGATTTTTTCGTCAACGACGCCTTCGGCACCTCCCACCGCGCCCACGCCTCGGTGGCCGGCATCGCCCAGTACCTGCCGGCGGTGGCCGGGCTGCTGCTGGAGAAGGAAGTGGACACGCTGGGCGGCCTGCTGGAGCACCCGGAGCACCCCTTTACGGCCATCTTCGGCGGCGCCAAGGTCAGCGATAAACTGGGCATGCTCAAAAACATCGAGGGCAAGGTGGACTGCCTCCTCATCGGCGGCGGCATGGCGGCCACTTTTCTCAAGGCGCGGGGGTTCGAGGTGGGCAAGTCGGTGGTGGAGACCGACTGCGTGGACACCGCCGCCGACCTCATCGAGGAAAGCGCCCGCAACCACGCCCGCCTGGTGCTGCCCGTGGACGTGGTGGTGACCGCCGGCCTCGACGGCAAGGCCAGGGGCAGGGTCGTCGCCACCGACGCCGTACCGGCGGACAAGATGATTGCCGATATCGGCCCCAAGACGCTGGCCAACTTCTCCCGCGAGCTGGAGAAAAGCCGCACCATCTTCTGGAACGGCCCGGTAGGGGTGGCGGAGATACGCCGTTTCGCCGTCGGGACGGAGAGCCTGGCCAGGCTCCTGTCGCGGCTGGACGCCACCACCATCATCGGCGGGGGCTCCACCGCCGAGGTCTTCAACGCCCTGGGGCTGGCCTATAAAGTAACCTTTGTTTCCACCGGCGGCGGCGCCTCGCTGAAATTCCTCAGCGGCGAGGAACTGCCCGGCGTGACATCGCTCCTCGACGAGGAAATGGTGCCGGAAGCATGATTAATCACGATTTTATCAAGCAATTAGCCCTGGCCACGCCCAGTAAAATCGTCATGCTCGTCATCGACGGCCTGGGCGGCCTACCCGACCCCAAGACGGGCCGGACGGAGCTGGAAACGGCCCGCCTGCCCCACCTGGACGCCCTGGCGCGAAAAGGTATCTGCGGCCTGGCCGACCCGGTGTCCCCCGGCATCACGCCAGGCAGCGGGCCGGGACACCTGGCCCTCTTCGGCTACGACCCGGTGGTCAATGAAATCGGGCGGGGGGTGCTGGAGGCCGTCGGCATTGATATCGAGCTTACCGCCGGCGACGTGGCCGCCCGCGGCAACTTCGCTACCGTGGACGATAAAGGCATCGTCACCGATCGCCGCGCCGGGCGCATCCCCACCGAGAAGAGCGCCGAGCTATGTAAATTGCTCGACGGCATGACCCTTGACGGGGTAAAGGTGATGGTCTACCCGGTGCGCGAGCACCGTTTCGTGGCCGTCTTCCGGGGGGAGAATCTCCAGCCCGAGCTTACCGACGCCGACCCGGGGCGCACGGGCGTTGCCCCTCTGGAAGTCAAAGCTATGGGTACTCCCGCCCGGAACACCGCAGCTATCGTCAACAAGTTTATCGTTAAGGCCCGTAAAATTTTAACTGACCATCACCCAGCTAATATGATTCTATTACGAGGGTTCGCTAAAAAGCCCGACCTGCCCACCCTGCCGGAAATCTACAAGCTCAAGCCGCTGGCCATCGCCGTCTACCCCATGTACCGCGGCCTGGCGCGCCTGGCGGGCATGGCGGTGGCCCCGGCGGGTAAGACCCTGGAAGACCAGGTGGCGGCGCTCAAAGAGAATTACGCTGATTACGATTTCTTCTTCCTGCACGTCAAGGGGACGGACTCCGCCGGCGAGGACGGCGATTTCGCCCGCAAGGTTAAGATACTGGAGCAGGTGGACGCCCTCATCCCCAAGATTACGGCGCTTCAGCCGGACGTCCTCGTCGTCACCGGCGACCACGCCACCCCGGCGGCCTACGGCGGCCACAGCTGGCATGCGGTGCCCGTCCTCATCAGCGCCCGATACTGCGGCGCCGACGCCGTCCAGACCTTCGCCGAGCCGGCCTTTATCGCCGGGGGATTGGGCCGCCTCGCCTCACAGCAGATTATGACCCTAGCCATGGCCAACGCCCTCAAGCTGGCCAAATACGGCGCTTAGGAGTTATCATGCGCGTACCGATGATTGCCGGTAACTGGAAAATGAACACCACCGTGGACGAAGCCGTGCGCCTCGTCAAAGCGATGCTCCCCGAAATTGATAAGGTCAAGGGGGTGGAAAAGGTCGTCTGCCCGCCGTTCGTCTCGCTGACGTCGGTCGCCAAAGTTATCGCCTCAAGCTCGCTCAAGCTGGGGGCGCAGAACCTCTACTACCAGGAGAAGGGGGCCTATACCGGCGAAATTTCCACCGAGATGCTGGCCGGCCTCTGCGACTACGTCATCATCGGCCACTCGGAGCGCCGCCAGGTTTTCGGCGAGACCGACGAGCTGATTAACAAAAAGGTCAAGGCGGCCGTGGAGAACCTGCTCAAGCCCATTTTCTGCATCGGCGAGACGCTGGCGGAAAACGAGGCCGGCCGTACCGAGGAAGTCCTCACGCACCAGTTCATGGCCACCTCCAACCGGCTCTATTTCTTCGGCGGGATGGTCATCGCCTACGAGCCGGTCTGGGCCATCGGCACGGGCAAGTCGGCCACCGCCGAGCAGGCCAACAAGACCATCGGCTTTATCCGCCACCTGGTGGCCCACAAGCACGGCGAGGAGATTGCCGAAAGCGTGCGCATCCTCTACGGCGGCAGCGTTACCGCCGATAACATTGCCGCCTTCATGCACCAGCCGGAAATCGACGGCGCCTTGGTCGGCGGGGCCAGCCTCAAGGCCGACTCCTTCGTCAGAATCGTCAGCCAGACCGCCGCCGCCCGGGGACTCTCCTGAGCAAATGAAGCGGCTGGTTGCCATCGTCGGTCCCACCGGTATCGGCAAGAGTCGCCTGGCCATCAGCCTGGCCGCCCGATACGGCGGCGAAATCATCGGCGCCGACAGCCGCCAGGTCTACCGCCGTCTGGATATCGGCACCGCCAAGCCGTCCCCCGAAGAGCTGGACAGCGTTCCCCATCACCTGATTGACATCATCAACCCCGACGAGCCTTTCAGCCTGGCGCAATACCTGGAGCTGGCCCGGGCAGCCATCGCCGATATTTTCAAGCGCCAGAAACTGCCTTTCCTGGTGGGCGGGACGGGCCTCTACGTGCGGGCGGTACTGGAGGGCTGGCGGCCGCCTCCTGTTTCTCCCGACGCCGAATTCCGCTATAATGAGGAGAGGCGGGCCGGGGAGGCCGGCGCCGATGCGCTTTACCAGGAGTTAGCACGCCTGGACCCGGCGGCGGCGCAAAGGATAGACCCCCGTAATCTGCGCCGCGTCATCCGGGCGCTGGAGGTACGGGCCGGGACGCCGTGGCCATCCCCGGAGTCGGAGAGAAAAGAGCCGCCGGACTTCGCGCCGCTGGTCATCGGCCTCACCGCCGACCGCAGCGAGCTTTACGCGCGGGTCGACCGCCGCGTCGACGAGATGCTGGCGCGGGGGCTGGTGAACGAAGTGGAAAATTTGCTCCGGATGGGGTATGATTTAGATTTACCCGCCCTGTCCGGCATCGGCTACCGGCAGGTAGGGCAGTACCTCCGCGGCGAGCTGACGCGGGCGGAAGCCGTCCGCCGGATAAAGACGGCCACCCACCGCTTTATCCGCCACCAGTACGCCTGGTTCCGGCCCGCCGACGCGCGCATCCACTGGTTCGATATCGGGGATGACGAGGCAATTATCAATAAGTCGCTGGAAGGTTTTTTAGCCAGCGAAGAAGACTAGAGCAGGAGCGAGACACGAACATGGACTTTACCAAGATGCAGGGCGCGGCCAACGATTTTGTCGTCGTCGACGCCCGCAACCTGGAGCGGGACTGGCCGGCGCTGGCTATCGCCGTCTGCGACCGCCACCTCGGCGTGGGCGCCGACAGCCTGATACTGCTGCAAGAATCAACCAAGGCCGATTTCGGCATGCGCACCTTCGACGCCGACGGCTCCGAGGCGGAGACCTGCGGCAACGGCATCCGCTGCCTGGCCCGCTATGTCATTGAGAAGGGACTGGCTAGCCCCGACGCCGCGGAAATCACCATCGAGACGGTGGCCGCCATCAACCGCGTCACCTTTGAAAAAGAGGGCGGCCGGATAACCCGCTTCCGGGCCAACATGGGCCGGCCCCGGCTGGCGGCGGAGCGCATCCCGGTAAGGCTGGAGCAGGGCAGGGGAGTTGACATAAATAACATGCTGAGCTATAAAACATCCGTCAACGGCCTCCCCCTGACGCTCAACTTCGTCTCCATGGGCAACCCACACGCCGTCTTTTTCACCGACCGCCCCGTGGCCGAATTCCCCCTGGGGACAATCGGCCCGGCGGTGGAGCACCTGCCCATCTTCCCGCAGCGCACCAATTTTGAGGTGGCCAGAGTGCTCGGCAAGGGACGGGTGGAGGCGCGCGTCTGGGAGCGCGGCGTCGGCGAGACGCTGGCCTGCGGCTCCGGTGCCGGTGCCATCGCCGTGGCGGCCGGCTTGCTGGGCTACACGGGGAATGAAGTAGATATTCAGCTGCCCGGCGGTATCCTCCACGCCGAGCGTAACGGCCACGGCGACGTGGTGCTGGCCGGGCCGGCGGAGA
>DAOUEP010000087.1:0-29782 GCA_034430515.1 Dehalococcoidales bacterium
AACTTGTTATTGCCACTAAAGTGGTAAACGTAGCGGGGCGGCAGGCTGGTGACCGCCCGGTTGACCCGCTTCTTGAGGGAGCAGCGGCCCCGGCGGCCGTCCTCCAGCTCCAGGACATAGCCGCTGCCGTCCTTAACGCGCACAAAGTCCACCAGCGTCAGCTCTCCCCACCATCGCGTGTCCTCTTCGTGCTGGAAATTGTAATTGACCTCGGCGATTAGCTGCTCATCGCCGGACTGGTACAGTCTGCCTACGCTCACTAGGCTCCTCCCTTTCCAGTAGCGCCAGGTTATTACGGTGGACGACCTCCGGGCCGTAATCAAAGCTGAGTAAACTGGCTATTTTGGTTGAGTGCGCCCCCTGGATGACGCCGATATCGCCGGAAGAGTAGTTGGTGATGCCGCAGCCGACTTGATTCCCCCCGGCATCGCAAATGGCGACGATGTCACCGCGGGCGAAGCGCCCTTCGGCCTTCCGGATGCCCGCGGCCAGGAGCGAGCGGTTTTGCTTGCGGAGCGCCGTGGCGGCGCCGCTATCGATTACCAGCTTGCCCCGCGTGCAGAGGCCGGAGAGCATCCAGCGCTTGCGGCTTTCGAGCTTGCTGGTGGTAGGAGGGAAGTGGGTGCCGATGGGCTCGCCGGAGGCCAGGCGCGTGATGACGTCGGGCTGGCGGCCGTCGGCGATGACGACGTGCACCCCGGAGGCGGTGGCGAGGGCAGCGGCCTCGATTTTGGTAATCATGCCGCCGGTGCCCAAGGCAGAGTGGGTGACCGCGGCCAGCTTTCTGACGGCGGCGTCTATCTTCCTGACCTCGGGCACGAGCTCGGCTTCGGGGTTGCGGGTGGGGTCGGCGGTGTAGAGGCCGCCGGTATCGGTCAGCAGCAGGAGCAGGTCGGCGTCGATGAGGTTGGCCACCATGGCCGAGAGGTTATCGTTATCGCCGAACTTGGCCTCCTTGATTTCGTCGGTGGAGACGACGTCGTTCTCATTGACGATGGCGACCACGCCCAGCTCCAGCAGCGCCAGCAGGGTATTGCGGGCGTTGAGGTAACCGGCGCGGTCGGCTAAATCGCCCTTGGTGAGCAGGGCCTGCCCCACGTTGATGTCGTGCCGGGCGAAGAGGCGGTCGTAGGTATTCATCAGGCGGCCCTGGCCCACCGAAGCCAGCACCTGCTTGTAGGGGATGCCGCGGATTTTCCGGGGCAGCTTGAGCCGGTCGCGGCCGGCGGCGATGGCCCCGGAGGAGACGAGCGCCACCTCGGCGCCCCGCCCGTGGAGGCCGGCCACCTGGGCTACCAGGGCGGCCGTCATCTTTTCGTCCAGGCAGTCGCCGCCGCCGGTCAGCAGGGCCGTGCCCAGCTTGACCACGATGCGCCGGAAGGTTAACCCAGCTTTATTCTTCGCGCCCTTGGCCATTATAGCTAACTTACCTTTCGTTACATTATAACAAGCAATCGTTAGTTGAACAAGACGACGCTCCTGGTGTATCCTGTCTTAGGCTGGGCGGATGAACAGATTACAGCTTACCCGGGTACCAAAGGCCATACCTGTCCTCTCTGCCGTTACCTTCGTCGGTTTCCTGGATACCCACCTGCTGATTCCGGTGATGGCCCTCTACGCCCACGAGCTCGGCGCCGGCATCGTCGGCGTGGGGGTTATCGTCGGGCTTTACTCCATCGTCAATACCCCGGCCAATATCTGGCTGGGGCGGCTGGTGGACAAGCTCGGCTACCGTCTGCCCCTCATCGGCGGGCTCATCGGCGACGCCCTGAGCATGTTCCTCTACACCCTCTGCCGCCGCCCGTTTCACCTGGCCCTGGTGCGGGTGCTGCACGGCCTTACCGGCGGCATGGTCGGCCCGGCGACGATGGCGGCGGTGGCGTACCACGGCGGGGAGCGCCGCGGCCGGGCGATGGCCTTCTACGGCATGGCGTTGGCGGCGGCGACGCTGGTGGGCTACGGCCTGAGCAGCCTGATGGTGGCGCGCGCCGGCTATAACGCCGTCTTCTGGCTGGGCGGGGCTTTGCTGGTGGGCGGAGCGGCGTTGGGATTCACTTTGCCCGGCAACCGGGGGAAACCGGCGGAGCCGTCCTCCGGGGGCTGGCGGCAGGCCGCCGCTTTGCTCAAGCGGCCGGGGCTGGTCGGCCCTTACGCGGCCATTTTCGCCCAGTATTTTTCCTTCGGCGGGGTGGTCACGCTGCTGCCGCTCTATATCGAGGGCCTGGGCATGGAGGCCTTCCAGGTGGGCATGCTGCTGGCGGCCTTCGCCGTGATGTTTATTATCCTGCAGCTGCCTTCGGGGCGCCTCGGCGACCGGGTCGGGCGCTTCGGACTGACCGTGGTCGGGCTGGGGCTGGGCATCACCGCCCTGGTGCTGCTGCCGGTGGTGGCGTCGCTGGCCTGGCTCTTCATCATCATGGCGCTTTACGGGGCCGCCTACGGGCTGCTCTTCCCGACCATCTCCGCCCGTGTGGCCGAGGTCACCGCGCCCGGCGAGCGGGGCCTGGCCACCGGGGTCTTCCACGCTTTGCTCACCGCCGGGGTGGCCGTGGGCGCGCCGGTGATGGGCTGGTTGGGCAGCCTCGTCGGCGTGACCGGGGGGCTCCAGCTGACCGCCGTGATGATGATAGTGGCTCTGGTCGTCGCCCTGGTCTATCGCCGGGCGACTTAAATACGGCGAAAATCTGTGCTAAAATATGGCTAAGGGCTGGCCCTCCCCGGGGGACGAGCCCTAGAGGTGTTTGGAGGACAGCTTGCCGGACTTGAGTAAATTGCTGGAGCTTATCGAGGCGTCGGCGGCCTTTGACGGGCTGGACGAGCCGCGGGAGACCGCGCTGGAGGTGCTGGAGGCGGCCCGGCCTTATCTTATCGCCGCTATTTACGCGCGGCAGCGGCGGCCGCTGCTGGTGGTCACCGCCCGTCCCCAGCAGGCCGCCAAGCTCCACGAGCAGCTCCTCACCTGGTGCCCCGGCGGGCGCGTCCGGCTCTTCCCGGAGACGGACGTGCTCCCCTACGAGCGGCTGGCGCCGGATACCGGCACCGAGCTGGAGCGCCTCCGCGGGCTGGCCGACCTGACGGCGGGCGGCGGCGAGCCTCCTCTGGTGGTGGCCCCGGTGGCGGCGCTGACCTCCCGGACGGCGGCGCGGGCCGATTTTACCGCCGCCTGCCACACCGTTGAGGTGGGCACGGAAACAGAACCCCTGAGCCTGCTGAGGCGCTGGCAGGCGATGGGCTACCGGGCGGAGGGGGCCGTGGAAATGCCCGGCCAGATGAGCCGCCGCGGCGGTATCGTGGATATTTACCCGCCGACCAGCGATATGCCGGTACGGCTGGAGTTCTTCGGCAACACCGTGGAGAGCATTCGCGCTTTCGACCCGGCCACGCAGCGCTCCGCCGACCGGCTTGAGGCCGTGCTCGTCTCCCCGGCCACCGAGCTGCTGGCGCCGCGCCAGCTGGACAAGGAAAGATTGGAAGAAGTCCTGGGCGGGCTGGACACGACCGGCCTCAGCGCCGAGGCCAAAGCCCAGCTGCGCCGCGACCTGGAGATGATGACCGCCGGGTCGCCGACCCGCGAGGCGCAGTTCTACCTGCCGCTCTTCCGTAACGGCGGCCTGCTGGACTACCTGCCGGAGGACACCCTCGTCGTCCTGGACGAGCCGTCGGCGCTGGCGGCGGCGGCCGCCGACCTGGAACACGAGGCCGACCAGCTCCGCGACGAGAAACTGGAACGCGGCGAGCTGCCGCGCAACTTCCCCCGGCCTTACTTCACCTGGGAGGAAATCGGGGCGGGGATGAGCGACCGCCCGCGCCTGGGCCTGACCGCCTGGGGCGTCGTGGAGAGGCTGGACTTTATGAGCGCGCCTTATTACGCCGGCCGGCTGCCCGCTTTCCTCAAGAAGGCGGCGGAGCTGTTACAGCAGCAGAAGCGCGTCGTCGTCGTCAGCCACCAGGCCAGCCGCCTCTCCGACCTCCTCGGTGGGGAGGGCATCGTCGCCGCGCCGGTGGAGGTCATTACCCAGACCCCGCCGCCGGGCGGTCTCGCCCTGGTACAGGGGTCGCTGCCGGAGGGCTGGGTCATGGGCGGCCAGACCTATTTATTCAGCGACGCCGAGATTTTCGGCTTCGTCAAGCAGCGGCGGCTCACCCCGAAGCGCCCCGTCGCCCGCCGCAAGGTGGAGATAGACTTCGGCCCCGACGACTACGTCGTCCACGTGGAGCACGGCATCGGCCGGTTCGAGGGCGTCACCACCCTCACCGCCGCCGGGACGGAGAAAGAGTACCTCGCCCTGGAGTACGCCGCCGGGGATACCCTCTACGTCCCCAGCGACCAGATAGACCGGGTCGCCCGCTACATCGGGGCCGGGGACCGCCCGCCGGTCTTGAGCCGGCTGGGCACGCAGGAGTGGAGCCGCACCAAGCAGCGCGCCAGGGAGGCCGCCGAGGAGCTGGCTCGCGACCTGCTGGAGCTCTACGCCGCCCGCGAGGTCGTGCCCGGCTTTGCCTTCTCCGGCGACAGCCTCTGGCAGCAGGAGCTGGAGGCGGCTTTCCCCTATGTGGAGACGCCCGACCAGGTCGAGGCATTGACGCAGGTCAAGGCCGACATGGAACGGCCCCGCCCCATGGACCGGCTCGTCTGCGGGGACGTGGGCTACGGCAAGACCGAGGTGGCCGTCCGCGCCGCCTTCAAGGCGGTCATGGATGGGCGGCAGGTGGCCGTGCTGGTGCCGACCACCGTCCTGGCGCAGCAGCACTTCGCCACTTTTTCGGAACGGCTTTCGGCCTTCCCCATCCGCGTCGAGTCGCTGAGCCGCTTTCGCTCGCCCGCCGAGCAGCGCGAGGTCGTCGCCGGCATCGCCGCAGGCACGGTGGATATCTGCATCGGCACGCACCGGCTCATCCAGAAAGACGTTGAGTTTAAGAACCTGGGCCTGCTCATCATCGACGAGGAGCAGCGCTTCGGCGTCAACCACAAGGAGCATTTCAAGAAGATGCGCCGGGAGGTGGACGTGCTCACCCTCAGCGCCACCCCCATCCCCCGCACCCTGCACATGTCGCTGGTGGGCGTGCGCGACATGAGCACCATGGAGACGCCGCCGGAGGCCCGCCTGCCGGTGAAGACCTACGTGGCCGCCTACAACGACCACCTGGTGCGCGAGGCGATTTTGCGCGAGCTGGAGCGCAACGGTCAGGTCTTCTTCGTCCACAACCGGGTGCAGAGCATCGCCATGATTGCCGCCGACCTGCGCGAGCTGGTGCCGGAGGCGGAAATCGCCGTCGGCCACGGGCAGATGCCGGAGGAGCAGCTGGAGGCGGTCATGGACGCCTTCGGCCGGGGCAAGGTGGACATCCTCGTCTGCACCACCATCATCGAGTCCGGCCTGGACATGCCCAACGCCAATACGTTAATCGTCAACCGCGCCGACCGATTCGGCCTGACGCAGCTCTATCAGTTACGCGGCCGGGTAGGGCGCGGCGCCAACCTGGCCTACGCCTACTTTTTGTACGACGGCGGCAAGCGCCTGACGCCGGTGGCCCATACGCGCCTGCGGACGATATATGAGGCCGCCGAGCTGGGGGCGGGCTTCGGCATCGCCATGAAAGACCTGGAGATACGCGGGGCGGGCACACTGCTGGGGCCGCGGCAGAGCGGCCACATCACCGCCATCGGCTTCAGCCTCTACACGCGCTTGCTGGCTGAGGCCGTCGCCGAGCAGAAGGCCCGCCGCGCCGGGGAACCCCCGCCGCCCCCCAGGCTCCCGGCGCCCACCGTCGACCTGCCCCTGGACGCCTTCATCCCCGAGGACTACGTGCCCGACGTCGAGACGCGGCTGGAGCTCTACCGCCGCCTGGCCGAGCCGGACGCCGCCGAAAAGCTGGACGACATCGCCCGCGAGTACGCCGACCGCTTCGGCGCGCCGCCACCGGAGGTAAGCAACCTGCTCTACGCGGTGCGGGTTAAGAACCTGGCCGCCCGGGCCGGCATCGAGTCCATCGCCACCGAGGAAGGCTCTATCACCCTGCGCCGCTTCACCGGCCTGCCCTTCGACGCCGTTAAATTTGTCGCCGCCCTCCGCGATGGCGTGACGGTGGGCCGCACGCAGCTGCGGATTAGCTACAAGAAGCTGGGGAGGGAGTGGCAGGGGGTACTGGAGGGGGTGTTGGGGGGTCTATTGACATAAGGTGATAGAATGGGGTATATGAAAATGAAAGATGCTAAGAACCAAGCCTATTTTTGGACAAGAGAGTGGCAGGAGGCTGAAAGAGAAGCCAGCGCCGACATCAAGGCAGGCCGGGTAAAGACGTTTGGTACGGCTGAAGAGTTATTGGATGATTTAGACGGGGACTAATTCCTCCCACCCGCCGGGGACTAGCCTGCGGAGAGGGGCGCCAGCCCCTCTCTTTTTTATTTCCCCCCACACCCTCGTCTATACCCCCCGCCTATTGACAGATAAAGCTCTACCAGCTAAACTCAGGTAACTATTCTTTGTCTCAGGATGATGAAAAGGAGGTAGGACGGCATGTTTTGTCCCAAATGCGGCACGCAAAACACCGACGACGCCAGCTTTTGCAGCAAGTGCGGCGCCGGATTGACCCCGGCGGCATCGCCATCGGCATCGGCCCCGGCGCCCAGGCCAGCGGCCGGCACCGAGCGCACCAGCGGCATGGCCATCACCGCGCTGGTAATGGGGCTCGTCGGGCTAATCCTTAACTTCGTAAGTATCCTGGCCATTATCTTCGGGGCGATAGCCCTCGGTCAGCTCAACAAAGACCCCAGCCTCAAGGGTAAGGGCATGGCGGTGGCCGGCCTGGTGCTGGGTATTGTCGTCTTCATCGTCTGGATAATCCTGATTATCTGGGTCGGGTCAGCCATATCCTGGTTTTACTCGGTTTATTAAAGCGAGCCAGCGCTCATGCGCCGGTATCACCTTCCCGGAGTCGGGGGGTGGTGCCGGCGTTGTCTTGGGACGATAGTGCCGGCTAGTCCGTCTCCGTCTCGTAAGGCCAGGCGGCCAGCGAGCCTTCCATGAACCTGATATTCCCGAAGCCCTCGCCGTCCAGGAGGCGCTGCGCCTGGTAGGCGCGCACGCTCGTATGGCAGTAGATTACGATTTCGGCGTCTTTGGGCAGCTCGCCATAGCGCTTTCTCAGCTCCGTCAGCGGCAGAAAGCGCACCTGGGCGGCCTTGATACGCTCCGTTTGCCACTCCGGCAGCGAGCGCACGTCCAGCAGGATGAAGTCGTCGCCGTGGTCTATTTTGGCCTTGACCTCGGCTAGTGTCAGCTTGCGGGCCAGGCCGTCGCGCTGGTTGCGGACGATGTTGGCGGCGTTGTGCAGCGGGTCCATGGCGGCGTTGAACGGGGGCGCGTAGGCCAGGTCGAGGTCGGCCAGGTCGTCCACGGTGGCCCCGGATGAGATGGCCGCAACCAGCACGTCGATGCGCTTGGCGACCTCCCCCGCGCCGACCGCCTGACCCCCCAGAACCCGCCCGCTGGCTTTGTCCGCCACCAGCCGGAGGATGAACTCCCGCGCGCCGGGGTAGTAAGTGGCGTGCTCCGCGGCGGGGACGAGCGCCGTAAGAACGTCGTAGCCGGCCTCCCGGGCCTGCGCCGCCGAGATGCCGGTGCGCCCGGCGTTTAAATCGAAAACCTTGACGATGGCCGTCCCCAGCACGCCGGGGAAAGTAAGCCGCCCGCCGGTGGCGTTGCTGCCGATGATGCGGCCGTGCTTGTTGGCGGTGGAGCCCATCGGGGTCAGCATCGGCCGGCCGGTAACGAGGTTTTTTACCTCCACGCAGTCGCCGCCGGCGTAGATAGCGGGGTCGGATGTCTCCAGATACTCGTTGACCCGGATGCCGCCCCGCGCCCCGGTTTCCAGCCCGGCGGCTCGCGCCAGCCCGACCTCCGGCCGCACGCCCAGGGAGAGCAGCGCCAGCCCGGCCCTGACCTCGCCGCCGCCGGTGAGCACGCCGGCCACGCAGCCTTTTTTGTCGCCGGAGAATCCCGTAACGCGCTCGCCGCAGCGCAGCCCAACGCCCTTGCTTTCCAGGTGTTTGGCCAGCGGCGCGGCCATATCCTCGTCCAGGAGCTGCGGCAGCGGCCAGCCCAGGGCCTCCAGCACGGTGACCTTGAGCCCCAGGGTGGCCAGCGCCTCGGCCATCTCCAGCCCGATGAGCCCCGCCCCGACGATAACCGCCTCTTTAGTTTTAGCGGCGGCGATATGCCCCTTGATGGCGTTGGCGTCGGGCAGGTCGCTGAGGGTGAAGATGCCCTTGAGGCTAGCGCCGGGCCAGTCCGGCCGGACGGGGGCGCTGCCGGTGGCCAGGACGAGCTTATCGTATTTGATAGTGGCGTCTTTCCCGGTCTTGAGGTCGGTGACGGCCACGGTGCGCTGCTGGCGGTCGATGGCCGTGGCGCGCGTGTTATTGAGCACCGTCATGCCCAGCACGTCGCGGAAGTGCTCCGGCGGGCGGGCGACCATGGGGCCCTCGTCCTTGATGACCCCGGAGATGTAGTAGGGCAGGCCGCAGGTGGCCGTGGAGAGGCTGGGGCCCTGCTCGATGAGGGTGATGGGGACGTGCGGGTCGCAGCGCCGGGCGCGGGCGGCGGCCTTAGGGCCGCAGGCCGTCCCGCCGATGATGACGATGTTATTTGACATAACGATGTCCTCCGGGGGTTTGGTATTGATTTGGGAAGCCTACGAGTATTATAACGGCTGGTTTGTAGTTGTGCCAATTTGGAATTGATTATCATACCTCACCCCCTGTGTCCCCCTCTCCAAACTCAGCACCAGAATGGGCTTTGACGTTCTGTTTGGAGAGGGGGAATTTATTATGAGAGAGGCGCCAGCCCCTCTCCGCGGGCTATTCCCTGGGGACTAAATCCTTCTCGGTCTACCTTTACCAAAGGGAGACGAACCATTGTGCAAGATGTATTGTCCCCCTTTGTAAAGGGGGATTAAGGAGGATTTTTCTGCGGGCTAAGCGGCGGATGCCGCGAGGGCAGTTTACCCGCCGAAACCTTGGCGTAGGCGGGGTCTGGGTGAGAATAGATAACTCAGACGGGGTGGGGAATGAAAAGAGGGAGCCCATTGCTGAGCCCCCTCCTCTAAATATCTTTTAGGCTTGCTCTATCGCGTCAGCGGTATATCGCCTAAATTCACGTCCTTCTCCGTGTTCAGGTCGGCGAAGGACTTGGCGGCGAAGCCGTCGGCGGCAATCTTGAGCGAGTACTTGCCCTCCTCCAGCCCCTGGAACCAGAAGTCCCCGAAGCCGTCGGTGACGGCGGTATATTTCTTGCCGCCACCGCTCAGGGTGCAGGTGGCCCCGATGACTACCTCTTTGTCCACCGGGTCGTAGACGGTGCCGGCCACGAAACGCTTGGGGATATTGAGGTAATAGACGCGCGGCTTGGCCTTGAGCTCCGGCTGGAGCACCTCGGCTTTGGCGATGAGGTCTTTGAATTCTTCCTCCTCGCCGAACTTGATGGCCTCGGTGGGGCAGGCGTCGGCGCAGCGGGGTATCTTCCACTCGCCGCTGTCGAGCAGGTGGGCGCAGCCGGTGCACTTCTGGGCGATATTGAGGTCTTCGTTGAAGAAGATGGCCTCGTAGGGGCAGGCGTCCACGCAGGCCCGACAGCCGGTGCACTTCTCCGGGTCGATGATGACCAGCCCGTCGTCGCGCTTGTATATCGTCCCCTCGATGGGGCAGGCGGGGATGCAGGGGGCCTCGTCGCAGTGCATGCAGGGTATGGGGATGTAGTGCATTTTCACCTTGGGGACGCTGCCGCGGATGTGCTCCGTCTGGCGCATCCAGAACTGGCCGGTATCCGGCTGGGGCTTGGCGTAGGGCATCCAGTCGTTGCCGACGTGCTCGTCCTTGCAGACAATCTGGCAGCTGTAGCAGCCGTTGCAGATGCCGACGTCGATGACAAATACCTTCATGATTACATGCCTCCTTCAACCCAGGCGTTGAAGCGCAGCCCGGACGCCGGGTCGTATTCTCGCTGGAAGGCGTTATCAAACGCCTCGGGGTCCATCTGGCGCCAGTCCTGGTAGTCCCGCTCGGTGACCTTCTGCACGTCCACCAGGTAGCCGCTGGTGGCCTGGCCGCAGGCGTTCTTGGAGGAGACGCCGTAGGGGGCGATGGTGTTGATGGCGCCGCCGCGGTCGACGTAGCCGGGGATAATGGGGTCGTGGCGGGCGCCGTGGTCGACGTAGGCCACGCCGGCCATGACGCGCTCCCAGACGCGGGCGCCGCAGAGGACGACGCCGCGCTCGTTATAGACCTTGACGAGGTCGCCGTCTTTGATGCCGCGCTTTTCGGCTTCGATGGGGTTAATCCAGACCGGCTCGTACTTGTAGCCGTCGGGGCCGGTTACCTTGCAGGTGGGGGCCTCGCGTGTCCAGGTGATGTCGTCGCCCTGGGCGTGGGTGCGCCAGCGCCCGTGGTTGGACATCAGCAGCAGCGGGAACATGGCCGCCCGCTCGCTGGAGATGCGCTCGTCGTGGGTGGCGCTCTTCTCAATCCACTTGGGGATGGGCGGGCGCTCCTTGTCGTCGGGGAAGTGCTCGGCCAGGCGCGCCGAGTAGAACTCCAGCTTGCCGGTGGGGGTCTTGAGGGGGTTCTTCTCCGGGTCGTCGTAGAAGGGGCGGAAGCCGGGCGGGTCTTTCTCCCAGTCCTCGGCCGCCGGAAAGACAAAGTATTTCTTGTCCAGGAAGTCGTCCCAGGTAATCAGGTAGTCTATTTCCATGTCGTCGAAGACCTGCTTCTGGAGGTCGCGGGTGGTCTTGTTCTCGCTGAATTTGTCGCCCATGCCCAGCTTTTTGGCCACCTCCAGGACGACCTCGTAGTCGCTCTTGGACTCGCCGACGGGCTGGCAGGCCTGCTCCATGATGGCCATGGAGTGGAAATTGACGCCCTGGCGGACGTTGGTGACGATGTCCTCCACCTCCAGGGTGGTGTTGGAGGGCAGGATGATATCGGCGATGAGGCAGTCGTTTTCCAGCCAGGGGTGCTGGGCGACGACGGTCTCAATCTTGGGATTGCGAAAGGCGCTGATTGTCCAGTTGCCGTGGTTCCAGCAGGTGATGCGGCAGGGGGTATCCGTCCATATCATGTGAACCTCGGTGCCGCCCTGCTCCTTGGGGAGGGGGTACTGGTATTTGACGAACTGGTCTTCCGTCGGTACCTCGATGGCGCCGGAGCCGTAATAGGTCAGCGGCGGCTCGTCGATGGCCTGCTGGATATAGGTCTTGGGGATGAGCTGCTTGCCCCAGGCGCGGATGGTGGTGGCCACCGGCTTGGTGATGCGGTCGGAAAGCTCGGGGTTGAAGAAGCGGGTGCTCCGCAGCCCTTCGGCGCGGGGCATGCCGCTGTAGGTTATCTGGCTCTGGTGGACGCCGGGGCCGCCCAGGCCCTGCATGCCCAGCAGGATGCACTCCAGCCGGCCCGGCTCGTGGGAGAAGGGGCCGCGCACGTACGAGCCGCCGAAGTAGTGGGCGACGGAGGTTATTTTCTTGGCCCACTCGCGGGCTAATGCCTTAATCGTCCACTCGGGGACGCCGCACTTCTTGGATGCCCACTCCGGGGTCTTGGGGATGCCGTCCTCCTTGCCCAGCACGTAGTCGGCGACTTTGTCCATGCCCACGGCGTGGGTCTTGACGTAGTCTTTCTTGTAGGTGCCCTCGGTGACCCAGACGTAGATAATGGCCAGTTGGAGGGCGGCGTCGGTGTTGGGGAGGATGGGTATCCACTTGTCGGCGTGGACGGCGGCGCCGTAGTTGAGGTCGGGGCAGATGTAAACCTGGCTGATGCCCACCTCCGTCCAGAAGTAGCAGAGGCGGGTGGCGCACTGGCCGGTGAAGCCCCAGGGGGTGGTCTCCGGGTCGCCGCCCCAGAAGAGCACCATGTCGCAGTTTTCGGTCATGTCCTTGACGATGTTATCGGCGGGCCAGTACATCCCCTGGATGCCCTGCCCCCAGACGTGCTTGGAGCCCCAGTACCAGCCTTCCCAGCTATCGGGGTTGCGCACCTGCTGGGTGAAGCCGCCCATCATGTCGAAGAGGCGGCCGGAGTGGCCGTGGGGGGTATTGATGGTCTTGCACTCGCCGTGGCCGTCGCCCTGCACCAGAATGGCCAGCGGGCCGTACTTTTTGTGCACCCGCTTGACCTCGGCGGCCAGGAGGTCGGAGACCTCCTCCCAGGAAATCCGCCTATACTTGCTCTTGCCGCGGTTCTGGGTGTTGCGCTCGCCGTTGGGGTCCCAGTCCACCCGCTTGAGGGGGTACTTGATGCGGTTGGGCGAGAACGTCCGTTTCTTGTAGGCCAGGGAGAACGGCCCGGGTACCGATTTAAAGAGTGGTTTATAGTCCTTGCCGTTGCGGGTAATCTTCCAGGGGCGGAACTGCTCCGGCTTGTATTTCCAGTCGTAATGGAACGGCCGGATGCGGACGACCTTGCCGTCCTTGACATCGACGGCGCATTCGCCGCCGCCGCCGAGCAGACCGCCGAGGGCCAAGGCCTTGATGACCGTTTTGTCCGGCTTAACGTCCACTGGCTTGCCTCTTCCGTCAGACATATGGGTACTCTCCTTCCAGATAGTTATACGCGCTGGCGCAGCGCGGTCGCGATTTACGGCGATAAGACGTTCGGATTGAACCGGCTGGGGGGTGGCAATAAAACCCCCGTCTTTTTTACGCAATACCTTAAAAAATCTATAATATTCGCATTCCTCTTGTCAAGTTGCGCTACCGACCGGGGGTAAATACCGGCGCTTCCCGCGAAAACAAAAAAGGGCGAACATTGTAACTATTCTTTAATATGTTTTATGGTATAATTTAACCTGAGGGGATATATCATGGCATCCCCGCGTATTGAGGCGAAAGATGAAATCTAACTGGAAGCGCAACAGCTTAATATACATCTTTATCCTACTGGCGGCCATCCTGCTCTTCTCCTTTCTGATACCGGGCTCCAACGAGCCGGAGGAGATAACCCTGAGCCAGACCATCACCCTCTCCCAGGACGGGCAGATTGAAAAGATACTGATAGAAGACGACACGATGACCATCACCAAGATTGACGGCACCGAGGTGAAGACGGCCATCGGCGCCCTCACTATCGTCGACCTCCAGGAGCTGGGCTTCGTCCTGCCCGCCGATTACGAGGTACAGACCTCCAGCGGCATCAACTGGGGCGGGCTGCTGCTCAACTTCCTGCCGCTGCTGGTGCTGGGTTTCCTGCTCTTTTTCCTCTTCCGCCAGGCGCGCGGCGCCAATAACCAGGCGATGAGCTTCGGCCGCAGCCGGGCGCGCCTCTTCCCAGCCAACCGCACCACCGTCACCTTTGACGACGTGGCCGGCGTGGAGGAGGCCAAGCAGGACATGCAGGAAGTGGTGGAGTTCTTAAAATCCCGCGAGAAGTTCCAAACGCTGGGGGCGCGTATCCCCAAGGGCGTGCTGCTGGTAGGCCCGCCGGGAACGGGCAAGACCCTGCTGGCGCGGGCGGTGGCCGGCGAGGCCGACGTGCCCTTCTTTTCCATCTCCGGCTCGGAGTTCGTCGAGATGTTCGTCGGCGTGGGCGCCTCGCGCGTGCGCGACCTCTTCGACCAGGCCAAGCGCAACACGCCCTGCATCGTCTTCATTGACGAAATCGACGCCGTGGGGCGCCAGCGCGGCGCCGGGCTGGGCGGCAGCCACGACGAGCGCGAGCAGACCCTGAACCAGATACTGGTGGAGATGGACGGCTTTGATACCAACACCTCGGTCGTCATCATCGCCGCCACCAACCGCCCCGATATCCTCGACCCGGCCCTGCTGCGCCCCGGCCGCTTCGACCGGCGCGTTATCCTGGACCATCCGGATATCAGCGGACGGCTGGCCATCCTCAAGGTGCATACCAACGGCAAGCCGCTGGACAAGGACGTCAACCTGGAGACGCTGGCCAAAGGGACGGTCGGCTTCAGCGGCGCCGATATCGCCAATTTAATCAACGAGGCGGCCATCCTGTCGGCCCGCCGCAACAGGAAGTCCATCGGCATGCTCGAGCTGGAGGAGTCGGTGGACAGGGTCATCGCCGGCCCGGAGCGTAAGAGCCGCAAGATAAGCCCCGAGGAAAAAAAGGTCATCGCCTACCACGAGGCCGGGCACGCTCTGGTGGCCCGGATGCTGCCCCACTCCGACCCGGTGCACAAGATATCCATCGTGGCACGCGGCATGGCGCTGGGCTATACCAAGCAGCTCCCCGCCGAAGACCGCTATCTGATGACGCGCTCGCAGCTTAAAGACCAGCTGGCCAACCTGCTGGGCGGGCACGCCGCCGAAGACCTCATCTTCAACGAGCGCTCGACGGGGCCCCACAACGACATCGAGCGGGTTACCGCCATCGCGCGCAAGATGGTTACCAGCTTCGGCATGAGCGACAAGCTGGGCACGCGCACCTTCGGCGAGAAGCAGGAGATGGTCTTTCTGGGTCGGGAAATCTCGGAGCAGAAGGACTACAGCGAGCGCACCGCCCTGGAAATTGACCGCGAGATTAGCCGCATCATTGACGATGCCTATAAGACGGCCAAGCAAATCCTGACCGATAATAAAGACAAGCTCACCGCCTTGGCCGAGAAGCTGATTGCCCAGGAGACGCTGGAGGGCAACGCCCTGGAGCAGGTCTTCAGCGACATCGGCCTGCCGCGTCCGGAGCCGGAGGTACGCCCCACGCGCATCCCCGCCCCCGTCAAGCCGGTAGCCGAAGGCGAGCCGGAGGCCAAGCCCAAGCGGGTGCCCGGCATACCGCGCTTTGTCCCCAAACAGAACCCGGCGACTTCGGACTAGGGGATGATAGTTAAGATAACCGATAAACCCCTCTCGCCGGAAGAAATCGTTAAAAAAGTCAAGACGCCCGATAGCGGCTGCGTGGCCACCTACGTCGGCCTTATCCGCGATAACTACCAGGGCAAGCCCGTCGCCAGCGTGGAGTACACCGATACCGGCGGCGCTGTTGCCGTCCTGCGCCAAATCGCTGACGAAATCAAGCAAAAGTTCCCTGTCAACGGCGTGGCCATTTATCACCGGGTGGGCAAGCTGGCGGTGGGGGACATCAACCTGGTGGTGGCCGTGGCGGCGGGGCACCGCCAGGAGGGCTTCGCCGCCTGTCAGTTCGCCATCGACCGCTTCAAGGAAAAGCTGCCCACGGCGAAGAAAGAGACCTACACCGACGGCTCGGTAAGAACGGGCTAGCTTACGTCCCCGCTTTACTGTCACCCTGAGCGCAGCGAAGGGTCTCGTCCTCTCGGGTTGAATCAGATTCTTTCGTCGCTTCGCTCCTCAGAATGACATTGGAAGAGACCTACGTCCCCTGGGCGAGGACGAACTCGGCCAGGTCGGCAAGCGAGCGGCGGGCGGGGGTGGCGGGGATTTTCCCCAGGTTGACCAGGGCGGCGGCGCAGTATCCCCGGGCGGTCTGGTAGCACTCCTCAATAACATCCGAGTGGAGCACCGCGCCGATGGCCTCTTTGAGGCTGGCCTCGTCCCGGCCCTTAAAATACCTCTGCACCGGGTTATCACCGGGGGAGCGCTCCGCAATCAGCATCGCCGGTAAAGTCAGCGTCCCCTGCGCCAGGTCCGAGCCGACCGGCTTGCCCAGGGCCTCCGGGGTGGCGGTGAAGTCCAGGATATCGTCCACGATTTGAAAGGCGATGCCCAGGTTGTCGCCGTACTCTTTCATCACCGCCACGGCCGCCTCCGGGGCGTGCCCTAGGATGGCCCCCGACTGCGTCGCCAGCGAGAAGAGGGCGGCCGTCTTGGAGTAGATGCGCCGGATGTACTCGTCGCGGCTCTGGAGGGCGCGGTAGGCGGCGCGGAACTGGCCGATTTCCCCGCTGGAGATAATCCCCAGCGTCTGCGAGAAGAGCTTGACCACCCGCGGCGTCTGGGTATCGGCCACGTACTCGCCGGCCTTGGCGAAGAGGTAGTCCCCCATGAGGATGGCGATTTCGTCGCCCCAGAGGCTGTTGATGGTCGTCAGCCCGCGGCGGGTATCGGCCTTGTCGATGGCGTCGTCGTGGACGAGGGTGGCGGTGTGCATCAGCTCCACGGAGACGGCCATCGGCAGGTGGCGGACGAGGTCGTAATCGTAAGAGCGGCCCGCCAGCAGGGTCAGCGCCGGGCGGATGCCCTTGCCCGCCCCCCGGACGATGTGCCCCAGCTGCTCGGCCAGCCAGGCGAAGTCGATGCGGCTGATGGACTTGAGGGTATCATTCACCTTGTCCAGGTCGTCCCGGACGGGGGCGTATATCCGGTTAAGTTCCAATGCGGCGGGTCTCCTCCTCGACGACGGACTCGTCCAGTTTGGTGAAGAGGGGCTGCGGCTCGCGCAGCGGCTGGCCGGGGGGCAGGTCCGGCGGCTGCCAGCCGGCGTCCTCCACCCGCCACGCGAAGCCGAGGTATTCGTGCACCTTCTGCGAGGAAAACGGCAGGAAGGGGTAGAGGGCCTGCTTGAGGCAGCCGATGGCGTAGAGGGCCACGTAGAGCGAATCGGCGGCGGCCTGCCGGTCTTGCTTGATGACCTTCCAGGGGGCCTTCTCGTCCAGGTAGCGGTTGACCTCGCGGGCGGCGGCCATGGCCGCCATGATGGCCTGCTTGAAGGAGCAGGTTGCGATGAGTTTGCCCGTCTCCTCCAGCGCCTGCTGCGTGGCCTTAATGAGGGCGTTATCGTCCTCCTTGAGCGCGCCCGGCTGGGGCACCTGGCCGTCGAGATTACGGTAAACGAAGGTCAGCACCCGGTTGACCAGGTTGCCGTAGGCGGCCACCAGCTCGTCGTTGTTGCGGCGCACCAGCTCGCGCCAGGAGAAGTCGGTATCGCTCGTCTCCGGCATGTTGATGGATAATATATAGCGCAGCGGGTCGGGGTCGTAGCGCGCCAGGTAGTCGGGCAGCCAGACGGCCCAGTTCTTACTGGTGGAAATTTTCCTCCCTTCGATGGTGAGGAACTCGTTGGCGGGCACGTCGAAAGGGAGGGCCAGCCCCCCGTAGCCCATCAGCATGGCCGGCCAGATAAGGGTATGGAAGGGAATGTTGTCTTTGCCGATGAAATAATAGCTTTTTGCCTCTTTGTCCTCATCCCAGAAATCGTGCCATCTCTCGTTGTCCCCGGCTATTTCTTTAGCCCATTGCTTCGACGCCGAAAGGTAGCCGATGACGGCCTCGAACCACACGTAGAGTCGCTTCTTCTCGAAGCCCTCAACCGGCACCGGCACGCCCCACTCGATATCGCGGGTGATGGCGCGGTCGCGCAATCCCTCCTTGAGATACCGCTGCGTCAGGCCGCTGACGTTGGGCCGCCAGTGGGTCTGCTTGGCTACCCACTTTTCCAGCCTCTCCTGAAAGGCGCTCAGCTTGAGGAAGAAGTGCTCCGAGTCCCTGGCAACGGGGGTGGTCCGGCAGATGCGGCAGTACGGCTCGATAAGCTCGGTGACGTTGAGGGGCTTGCCGCAGGCGTCGCACTGGTCGCCGCGGGCGCCGGGGGCGCCGCAGGCGGGGCAGACACCTTCCACGTAGCGGTCGGGCAGGAAGCGCTGGCATTTAGGGCAGTAGAGCTGCGATACCGTCTCTTTATACAGATAGCCTCTCTCCAGCAGCCGCAGGAAAATGTCCTGGGCGACGGCGGCGTGGTTGGGAGTGCCAGTGGTGGTGAAGAGGTCGAAGGTGATGCCCAGCCGCTCCCAGCAATCGAGGAACTCGCGCTGGTAGTGCCCGGCGATGGCCTCGGGGGTCTGGCCGGTCTGCTCGGCCTTGATGGTGATGGGGGTGCCGTGCTGGTCGGAGCCGGAGACCATGAGCACCTCGTGGCCGCGGGCGCGGTGGTAGCGGGCGAAGATGTCCGCCGGCAGGTAGCAGCCGGCAATCTGCCCCAGGTGCAGGTGGCCGTTGGCGTAAGGCCAGGCGACCCCGATGAAGATTCTCTCGCTCATGTTTCGGTGTGTTGGGGGTAAGATGACTGGCCTAGAAGAAGGTCAGCACCCGCTCGCCTTTCTCTTCCTTGTACTGGGCGTAGCCCTTCTTGAGGCAGCACTCCAGGCAGTAGCGGCGGGTCTCGCCGTCCTCGTCCTCGACGCCCTTTGTCTCGTTGATGGCCAGGTAGCGGTCGGGGTAGGGGATAACGTTGCCGCACTCGTCACATTTAATCTCGCCCAGTGATATACAGCCGCGACGCATGATATTACTCCTTAACCGTTATTCTAGTTCTTATTGAGCTTGAGCCAGGTCTGGTAAAGCTCCCGGCGGGGCAGGCCCGTCTCGCCGGCTAACGCCGCCACCGCCTCTCTGGCCGTGGCCCCGGCGGCGTACATTTCCTTAAGCTGCCGCTCGATTTCGTCGGTGAGCGCCGGCCTCGCCCCGGCGCCGCGCCCGGCGATGACCAGAGTGAACTCGCCCCGGGGCGCGCTGAAGTGTCTTATCGCCTCACTTACTGTCCCGCGGAAGACCTCCTCATGGAGCTTGGTCAGCTCGCGGGCGGCGGCCATTTTCCGGTCGCCCAGCGTCTCCAGAATGTCCGCAAGTGTTGCCTGTAGGCGGTGCGGCGCCTCCAGCACGATGAGCGTCCCCGGCTCGTCGGCTATTCCCGCCAGCGCCCGCTGGCGGGCGGCGCTCCGAGCCGGCAGGAAGCCCACGTAGAGGAACCTGTCGGTGGGCAGGCCGGAGACGGCCAGGGCGGTAGTCACCGCCGATGGCCCCGGCACCGGCACGACGGGGATGGCGTTCTCGTAAGCGGCCAGGATAAGCTCGTAGCCGGGGTCGGAGATGCCGGGCATGCCCGCCTCGGAGACGAGGGCGACGTCGCCCTCCCGCAGCTTACCCAGGATATAGTCCCGCTTGGCCAGCTTGTTGTGCTCGTAGTAGCTGGTCAGGGGTGTCTTGATTTCGTAGGCCGTCAGCAGCCGCCGCGTCTTGCGGGTGTCCTCGGCGGCGATGAGGTTCACCTCGCGCAGCACGCGCAACGCCCGGAGCGAGATGTCCTCCAGGTTACCGATGGGGGTGGCCACAACGTAAAGCGACGGCATTTTAGCTACTTCCTTAACATATTATTATATTACGCCGCACGCGGGACTGTCCAGGTGCGGGGGTAAAGGGGTGGTGAACTACGGGCTAAGCGGCGGATGAAACGAGGCGGCTTAATCTAGTCCATCTCGCGGTTGAAGAAGGCCAGGAAAGAGAGGATGGCGCCGCCGAGGAAAACGAACGTGCCGAAGATAAGATTGGCGTAGAGGCGCAGGTCGGCGTTGCCTACCAAAGTAACGTTAGCGTGGAAAAGGCCGATTCCCCCCACGATGAGGAAGACGAGTCCCACCACCATGAAGAAGGTAAACATGCCTTATCCTCTCGCTGCGGCCTTAGTGAACGAATTATAGAGGCAATAAGGGCGATTGTCAAATACGGCCCGCTTTCAGCGGCCGGCGGGAAATATCGGGTGAAAATACGGTTGCATCTTCTACCGGAAATTTGTTATAATGGATAGCACATAAATGTGCAGCGCGAAGGCTAAACCACAGCTCAAGCAGCTCCGCCGGTCCTACGGATTTGACGAAGTAGCCATCGTGCCCGGCGACGTCACCCTCAACCCCGACCAGACCAGCGTCGAATTCCGCATCGCGAACTTCACCTTCCAGATTCCCATCGTAGCCGCGGCCATGGACGCCGTTACCGACGTGGACATGGTGGTGAGGATGGGCAAGCTGGGCGGGCTGGCCGTCCTCAACCTGGACGGCATCCAGGCCAGATACGCCAACCCCGACGAGGTCCTGGATGAAATCGCCCAAGCTTCCAACGACGAGGTGACCGCCCTCCTCCAGCGGATTTACACCGAGCCTATCAAAGAGAATGTCGTCGCCGAGCGGGTGGCCGCCGTGAAAAAGGCCGGGGTGACCTGCGCCGTCTCGCTGATACCGGCCAATACCAAGCGCCTGGCGTCCGTCGTCGCCGAGGCCGGCGGCGATATCCTGGTGGTGCAGTCCACCGTGACCTCCGCCCGCCACGTATCCAAGAGCTACCGCGGCCTGATTTTCTCCGAGATGGTCGGGCAGATTACGATGCCCATCGTCGTCGGCAACTGCGTCAGCTACTCCGCCTGCCTGGAGCTGATGCGCACCGGTATCGCCGGGGTGCTCGTCGGGGTGGGGCCCGGCGCCGCCTGTACCTCCCGCGAGGTGCTCGGCCTGGGTGTGCCCCAGATTACGGCCACGATAGACTGCGCCGCCGCCCGCGACGAATACCAGCGCGAGTCCGGCCGCTACGTACCCATCATCACCGACGGTGGCTTCCGCAAGGGCGGCGATGTCTGCAAGGCCGTTGCCGCCGGCGCCGACGCCGTCATGCTGGGCTCCAACTTCGCCCAGACGGAGGGCGCCCCGGGGCGGGGCTACCACTGGGGGATGTCGCACCCCCACCCGGCGCTGCCCCGCGGCACGCGCATCAAGGTGGGCACGACGACGACGCTGGAGCAACTGCTCTTCGGGCCGACCTCGGCGGTGCACGGCACCCAGAACCTGGTGGGGGCGCTGCACACCGCCATGGGCTTCTGCGGGGCGGCCACCATCGCCGAGATGCATAAGGCCGAGATGGTCATCGCCCCGGCCCTGGTGACCGAGGGCAAGTCCTACCAGATGGCCCAGGGCGTCTAGGGCAGGGTGCCAGCCTTCACCTTTTCCAGGTAGGCTATCACGCGCTTTTCCATCTCTTCTGGGTAAGCGTAACCCAGTTTGTCCCCCACCTCCCTGGCCGCCGCGCCGAAAAGCCTGATTATCTCGTAAAGCGCCGCCCAGTTTTCGGCTGCCTGGAAGCCGACGCAGGTGCCTTCAATCTCGCGGATAAGTTCCGGGCCGAGGTATTTTTGCAGTCCCTTGCCGTAGGCCCCGCTTTTTATTGACCAGCCGTGCTCGGTCTCTATCCGCCACCACAGCATTTTGCCCAGCTTTTCCTGCCGCATGAAGTCCAGCAGGGATTTTAGCGGGAAGATATCGCCGCGGCGGATATACTTGGCGGCGTAGGGCGCGTTCGACAGGAACTCTTCGACGTACTGCAAATACTCGGCCTCGGTCGGCGGCCGGGGCACGAACGCCCGGTAGGAAGGCGCTTTCATGCCGCGCGTCAGTCCGTCCTTGTCCAGCAGCACCTTGTAGCCGTCGTCGATATAGTCCGGCAGCTCGTTCATACCCGCCACGTGCCGGAGCAGCCCGACCGGCCAGAGGGTGAAGTCTATCTTGAGGCCGTCCTCGTACTGGGTTACCCGGATGAACCGCTCGAAGCCGTAGGTGATTTCTACCGGGTCGCGGTAGACCACCAGCACTTTTCCGAAGTCCCCCAGCCAGCTATCGTCCTCCAGGTACGGCTTGATATCCTCGGCCACGAAGATGACGTCGTAGTCGGAAAACTCGTCGGGTTGGGCGTCGGGTCTGGTGCGGGAACTGGTGAGTATGGCCGCCCGGATATCCGCTCTGGCCTCGGCCCAGCGGCGCAGCCGGTCGAGGACGGCTGGCTGGCTATTTTTTGCCATCAAGCTCGTTGTCCAGCCCCCACCGCTGGAAGAGCTTCTGGTAGAACTCGGGGCGCTCGAAGTCGCCCTGCATCATCATGTGGCTGTCCAGATAGCCGACGTGCATCTCCTCCAGGCGCGCTAGCCCGGTCATGAACTCCTCCATCCTGGCCGCCGGCACGGAGAGGATAATCTCGTCCTCGCCGGCCAGCGCCCGCATGTAGTCGCCGGGGTCGGGCAGGGTGACCATGTAGTTGCCGCTGTCCAGGACGGACACTACCTGGTAGGCGCAGGCGGGTGGGAAGAAGCAGGAGTCTACTTTGGTTTTTTTCTGGAAGTGCAGCGGGTAGAGCATACTGCGCAGCTGGGCGGTGTTGGCGTATATCATGACCACCTCCGGCAGGTGGGGGGTGGTGTCCAGGGGGGCGGTGCAGATGCCGACGTACTTGCCGCGCTCCAGGCGGGGGAAGTCCACGAACAGGGCCAGCTCGGGGTCGTCGGGCTTGTCCACCAGCCCGTAGGCGATGAGCGGGGCGAAGCACCAGTTGTCCTCCGTGAGCATGGCCACCGTCTCGTGGTTGCGCCGCGTGAGGGCGAAGGCCTGGCACTGGGCGATATGCTGGCCGCGGTCGCGCCTGGGACGGACGGCCCCCTCCGGGATATCCGCCTCCGTTTGGAGCATTTTGACGGCGATGGGCGAGGTACGCAGGTGCATGAGCTTTTCCAGCTCCCCGGCGTAGCGGTGGTAATCGGCTAAGGTCGGCATGATAACACCCCCTGAGAAAAAATAGTCTTGTAAACGGCTTTATTATGGGGAATGGTGGGAATGATTGCAAGTTTCCGGGGGGCTACTCGTATTCCTCTTCTTCTTCCTCTTCGTCGGGCGGGGGCGCGCTGACGGCGCCGCCGGTGCGGGGCAGGATGACCTCATTGCGGCCGGGCTTGCGGGCGGTACGCGGCGGCAGGCTGTCGATGAGCTGGCGTAATTCGGCGATGGCGCCGGGCCGGGCGGCGTCCACCGCCGCCGTCACGCCTTCGGCGCCGGCCTCCCAGATGGCCTTGAGCGCCGCCTCGCCGATGGCGATGCTTACCGGCACCAGCAGGGGCTTGGCCAGCAGCCCGGCCAGGCGCTGCACTTCCAGTATGTCCTGCCAGGTAAGTGTCTCACCGGGATTGGTTCCCGATGCCAGCAGGGCATCCACCGGCAGGTTGCCGGCGGCCCGCAGCCGGCTGTCGGCCAGGGAGGCGTCCACCTCCAGTATCGCGCCGGTCGCGTCGTCCTCGGTTCGGACGATAACCGGGCTGGCGGCGGACAGGACGAGGAAGTCGGCGCCGGCCTTGGCGGCGTTCTCGACCGACTTGGGGTCGCCGTCGCTCAGGTACACCCCCCAGGGAATATCGGGCGCGGCCGCCGCCACTTGCTTGAGGGCCGCGGCGTCGGGAGTCTTTTCCGGGCGCAGCAGGGCGGCGTGGGCCCCTTCGAGCAGTTTTTCCGGCGCATCCGGCACTGCTGCCAGCACGGCCACGAGCAGGAGACGCGGCGCCGCCGCCGCCGTGCGCGCCGTGTGAAAGCCCAGGGACGGGGCGGCCGCCTGGCCGGACTTGCGCAGCAGTTCGATGAATCGGCTCATTTTCAAAGACATTATAGAAGAAATGCCGCCGGGACTGCAACGCGGCTGCTATCTTAACCTCAGTAATCCACCATTTTTAACAGATTCTTTATACTGTTTTTATAAGCAAGCCGTGCCCTATTATTAAAATGGAGCCGTGGGGGTGTTGCCCCTCATAGACTGCCCGATGTGGTGCATCTGGCCATGATTAAGACCGTTATCCGCAGCCGAAACGACATCGTCATGGTGTTCGACGAGTCCGGCGAGCCGCTGCCCGAGTTCCAGGGCTACTATCCGGAGGTAAAGACCAGGATACTGGCCGCCGCCCCGGAAGGCGCCGTCTTTAATCACTGGTTCGGTCACGCCCCGGAGCCGCAGGCCGTCGGCAGCAAGACCTGGTAGAAGCCTGCCCCCGCCCCCGTTTTACCTCAACCCTCCCTAACTGCTATAATCCAACCAGTCATTTATCGTAAATCAGGAGCGAGCGCGGGCAGTTATGGCGGTTCGGCTGGAGTTTCTCAGGGGCGTGGCCTATTTCCGGGGCCTGGACGAGGCCGCTCTGGCCGTTATCCGCCCGTTTGTCTACGAAAAGAAGGCCGGGCGCGGCGATATTATTCTCTTTGAGGGCGAGCCGGCCGAGGCGCTCTATTTCGTCGTGGCCGGGGTCGTCAAGGTCTACAAGACCTCCACCGACGGCAAGGAGCAGATTTTCCGCATCACCCGCCCCGGCGAGTCCTTCAACGACGTCCCCGTGGGCACGGACGGCGTTAATCTCTTCAGCGCCGAGGCGATGGGCCCGGTCACCCTCAACGCCGTCAACAAGAGCGACCTGGCGCGCCTCCTCAAGGAATACCCGGCCCTGGCCGCTAATGTCATCGGCGTCCTCTCGCAGCGGGTGCGCCAGCTGCTGGCGTTGGTGGAGGATTTCTCCTTCCGGCGCGTCACCGGGCGGGTCGCCAAGGTGCTCCTGGAGCACGCCGGGGACGGTACCGGCGAGCGGCCGCGCCTGACCCAGCAGGAGATGGCGGCGATGATAGGCACCGCCCGCGAGATGGTGGGGCGCTCGCTGAAGAACCTGGAGGAAGAGGGTATCATCCGCCTGGAGCGCAACCGCATCATCATCGCCGACACGGCCGCCCTGCGCCGGCAGGCGGGCCTGGAGAGGTGAGAGAAATGTCGCAGACAAACGGGGGCGCCGCCGCTAAAATCAATATGGTATGGGGATGGAAACAATGCGCGACATGCCGGTAATAGACCGCGATAAATGCCAGGGCTGCGGCCTCTGCGTCAGCGTCTGCGCCTGCGGGGCCCTGGTGCTGGTCGAGGGCATCGTCACCGCCGTGGCCGTCGACGAGTGCCGCTGGTGCACCCTCTGCGAGCTGGTCTGCCCCAACAATGCCATCACCTGCCCCTTTGAGATTGTCTTTGAAAGCGGGCAGGATACCGCCTGACCCGTCCCGCCCCCGGCCTTAACTCCGTCATCGTATAATACCTTTGGCCACCCGGCGTGCCAGCTGTCTCCCGTGGGACAAAAGTCGCATACAATAATTCCTTAATATTTTAGAATTATTCTAAATGGTAGCGAGGGGAGGTTGTGATGAAATCGCGAACCAAAGAAAAAGAAAATATCCTTGAAGATAGACCCGCCGAAGAGGGGTGCCACCACTACTGGGTAATCGAGGTCGCCAACGGGCCGACCAGCCAGGGCGTCTGCAAGTACTGCGGCGAGGCGAGGGAGTTCCTCAACGCCTTCCCCGGCGCCAACTACCTCAAAGGGAAAGACAACCCGCTCAAGCTCCCCAAGCTCCCCAACGTTGAAGTCGATAAGGAGAGCCAGTCGTAAGACGGCATCGTCAGCATCCTCTTTAGGCGTGACGGCCAGCCCCGTAAGTCCGAGATTGTCCTCTAGGTGCGCCTAGCTTACCCGCAGCTCGATTTCCTCCGGCGCGACCCGCTCCATCCAGAGCCTCACCCCGTCAATGATGATTTCCTGCCGGCTCCGGGGGAAAAACAGGTTCCAGGCGAAACCCCGGTAGCCGCTGCTCTTCTTCTGGACGATGGAATAGACCTCCTCGGACGGCATGCCCGCGTAGGCGATGTGGTCTTTGCCCGTCCTGAGGTGAAAGTCCTCGCCGATGGCCAGTATTACCCGATTGTTCATACCCAGGGAACGGTCCATAGCGCCTCCCGTAACCTTGTTGCTTGCTCCCCCATTATACAACAGTGGCTTGACGCCTACCGCGGTAGAATTGTAAGATTACGGCGATTTGTCCATCATTCCCACGATAATAATCCAGGAGGTACGTCATGAACAGCGAGGCACTGGCGGCCCGTGTCGCCGCCCTGGAGGCCAAACTAGCCGCCCAGGAGAAAGAGCTTACCCGCCTGGCGGACATCGAGGCCGTCAAGCGGCTCCAGAAGGCCTACGCCTACTACGTGGAGCACATGATGTACCAGGAGATTATCGACTGTTTCGCCGACAGCCCCGACGTCGTCCTCGACTGGCTGGAGGGCAAGTACCTGGGCAAGGCCGGCGTGATTAAGTACTTCCAGCCCATGAAGACGTCCCCCCGCGATTTCCGCCACCAGGTAATGCCCATCGCCGGCATCGTGGACGTGGCCCCGGACGGGCGCACCGCCCTGGCGCGCTGGTACGTCTTCGGGGGGATATTCCTCCCCCTGGAAAGCGGCCTGCGCCGCTCCTTCGTCAGCGGCATCTACGAGAACGGCTACATTAAGGAAGACGGCGTCTGGAAGATGCTCTCCATCAAGTGGACGATTCCCTACGCGGTAAGACTCCAGGCGGACTGGGCCATGCCGGAGGACGTCAACCGGCCCTACCTCAACGGGGAGTGGCACGGCCCCAAGCCGGACATCGACATCGACCGGGACGACCTGCGCTATCTTTCCGGGGCGATTTTCCCCTTCCACTACCGCCACCCCGTTACCGGCAAAGAGACCTCCGAGGCGGCGCGGAATAAGGCGCTGGTGGAGAGCTTGAAAAAGAAGAAATAGGGGATTTACCCGGTTTTGTTTCTGCCTCATGCTAAAATCCTTCTCACTCTCCCTTTACGAAAGGGAGACGATAGCCTTTTCCTTAAGGATTACCACCGGCAACCCATTGGTTTGTCCCCCTTTGTAAAGGGGGACTAAAGGAGGATTTTGGTGGGGTAAAGGGGTGGAAAACTAGGAGATAAGCGGCAGATGCCGCAGGGTGGCTAGGGGTGGGAATAGATAACTCAGAAATAACCCCCTCCGTAGCTTCGGCACCGCTTTTGTAGTATCATAAAAGCGTAATGACAGACGCTATCAAGAGACTGGCGGTGCTGGGGTCAACCGGCTCCATCGGCACGCAGACACTGGACGTGGTGCGCGCCCTGCCGGGGCGTTTTAAGGTGGCGGCGCTGGCCGCCGGGCGGAATACAGACTTACTCTTCAAGCAAGTCCAGGAGTTCCAGCCTGCTTACGTCTCTACCGCCGACGAAAGCCAGGACGTCCGCGTGTGGCTGGGGGCGCTGGGCTGCCAAATCATCCCAATGGAAGAGATGGCCGCCCATCCCGAGATTGATATTGTCGTGGCGGCTACGTCAGGCACGGCGGGACTGAGCGCCACGCTGGCGGTGGTCAAGGCCGGCAAGCGGGTTGCCCTGGCCAACAAGGAGTCGCTGGTGGCTGCCGGCGAGATTATCATGGCCGCGGCGGCTAAAAGCCAGGCTCAAATCCTGCCGGTGGACAGCGAGCACAGCGCCATTTTTCAATGCCTGGTGGGGGAAGCAAGCCCGCCCCGCCGCATCATCCTGACGGCCTCCGGCGGGCCTTTCCGCGCGTTTACCCTCCAGCAGATGGCCGCCGTGACGCCCGCCCGGGCGCTGGCCCACCCCTCGTGGCGGATGGGGCGCAAGGTGACGGTGGACTCGGCCACGCTGCTCAACAAGGGGCTGGAGGTCATCGAGGCGCGCTGGCTCTTCGGCGTGGCGGTGGAGAATATCCGGGTGCTCATCCACCCGCCCAGCGTCGTGCACTCGCTGGTGGAGTTCGCCGACGGCTCGGTCAAGGCGCAATTAGGGCGGCCCGACATGCGCCTGCCCATCCAGTACGCCCTGACCTACCCCGAGCGGGTGGCCAACGACAGCCTCCCCAAGCTCGACTGGGACGCGTTCGGCGACCTTGCCTTTGAGCAACCGGATTTGGATAATTTTCCCTGCCTGCGGCTGGCCATAGCGGCAGGTAAAGAGGGCGGCACCTGCCCGGCGGCCCTGTCCGCCGCCGACGAGGCGGCGGTTGAAGCTTTCTTGGCCGGGCGTATCCGGTTTACCGACATCGCCGCCGTCATCTTGGGGGTACTGGAGAAGCATAAGAACGTGGCGCACCCCTCGCTGGAAGAAATTCTGGCGGCGGAAGACCGGGCACGGCGGCTGGCTCTAGAAATCATCGCGGGGCTGGCCAGATGATACTTACCATCGTCTACGGCATCATCGTCCTCTCGGTGCTCATCATCGTCCACGAGCTGGGGCACTTCATCGCTGCCAAGGCCACCGGCTGCCTGGTGGAGGAGTTTGGCATCGGCTTCCCGCCGCGTATCTACGGCAAGAAATTCGGCGACACGATTTACTCCATCAACTGGATACCCTTCGGGGGCTTCAACAAAATCTCCGGCGAGGTAGACCCCACCGCGCCGCGCTCGCTGTCCTCGCGGGGATATTGGGTGCGGCTGCTCGTCCTGGGCGGGGGCATCATCATGAACCTGATTTTGCCCTTTGTCCTGCTGGCGGTGGCCTACATGGTGCCGCACGATATCGCCGTGGGGCAGGTGGAGGTGCAGGAGGTCTACCCCAACTCGCCGGCGGAGGCGGCCGGTATCCGGGCGGGCGACACCATTCTGGCGCTCAACGGCCACGAGATTCGCAGCCGCGGCGAGTACAGCCGCTACCTCACCCTCAACTACGGGCGCGCCATCACCATGTCCGTGGAGCACGCCGGCGGGACGCTGGAGGACGTCCATCTCACCGTGCCCTGGCAGCCCACCCCGGAGGGCAGCATCATCGGCACGTCCTCGCTGACACAGAACGCCCAGGTCGTCGCGGAGAGCTATCCCTTTTTCCAGGCCTTCGGCGTCGGGGCCAGGTCCTGCGTCGAGACGCTCGTCTTGTACAAGAACGGCATCATCGGCATGATTATCGGCACGGTGCCCTTCGAGCCGGCCGGGCCGGTGGGTATCGTCCAGGTGACCGGGGAGGTCGCCCAGACGGGCATCTCGCCGGTGCTGGAGCTGGCGGCCATCATCAGCATCGCCATCGCCGTGACGCAGCTGATACCCTTCCCCGCCCTGGACGGCGGGCGGATTATCTTCGTCATCATCGAGTGGCTGCGGCGCGGCAAGCGCGTCTCGCCGCGGGTCGAGGGCGTCGTCCACTCCATCGGCTTCGTCATCCTGCTGGGGCTGATGGTGCTGATTACCTACCAGGATATCGCCCGCTGGATAAGCGGAGGGAGCCTTTTGGGATGAATAAGCGACGCATCAGCAAGGCCATTAAAATCGGCGGGGTGACCGTCGGCGGGGGGGCGCCGGTGGTGGTGCAGACGATGACCAAGACCGATACCCGCGACGTGAAGGCCACCATCGCCCAGATTAAAGAGATTGAGGCCTGTGGCGGCGAGCTGGTGCGCCTGGCCGTGCCCGATAACGAGGCGGCGCAAGCTCTGGTTGACATAAAGAAAGCGGTCAAAGTGCCCTTGATTGCCGATATCCACTTCGACTACCGGCTGGCCATCGCCTCCTTAAAGGCCGGAGTAGACGGCCTGCGCCTCAACCCCGGCAATATCGGCGAGGCGGACAAAGTCAAAAAGGTCGCCCTGGCCGCCAGAGAGAGGGGAGTGCCCATCCGCATCGGCCTCAACGCGGGCAGCCTGCCTCCCACCGATAACCCGAAACTAACCGTCGCCGAGCGCATGGTCGCCGCGGCGATGGAGCAGATTAACCTGCTGGAAAGCCTCAATTTTGACCTGATTAAGGTCTCCCTCAAGGCCTTCGACGTGCCCACCACTATCGCGGCCTATCAGTCCATCGCAGCTAAAATGCCTTACCCCCTGCACATCGGCATCACCGAGGCCGGCCCGCCGCGTACCGGCGTCGTCCGCAGCGCCGTGGGCATCGGCACGCTGCTCTGGCTGGGCCTGGGCGATACCATCCGCGTCTCGCTCACCGCCCATCCCCGCGAGGAGGTCGCCGCCGGCTACGAGATTCTCAAGAGCCTGGACCTGCGCCAGCACGGCCCCGTCCTGGTAAGCTGCCCCACCTGTGGCCGCGCCGAGGCGGACGTGGTAAAATTGGCGCAAGAGGTCGAGGCCAGATTGATGAAGATTACCCGCCCCATCAAGGTGGCCGTCATGGGCTGCATCGTCAACGGCCCTGGCGAGGCCAAAGACGCCGACGTCGGCATCGCCTGCGGCAAGGGCAAGGGCGTGATTTTTAAGAAGGGGGAGAAGGTGGCCGTGGTGGCGGAGAAGGACTATTTAGAGGCGTTAATGAGAGAGGTGGAGGGGGTTTAGAGATGGATTGGACGTGGGGATGGGCAGCAATAGGCGCATTGGCTACCTGTTTTTTGGCGTTGGGGATTGGAACCACGGCTTGGCAGATAAGAGAAGCAAGACGGCG
>DAOUEP010000088.1:0-1956 GCA_034430515.1 Dehalococcoidales bacterium
AAGTGCGAGCAGTGCGGCGGCGAGATGCGGCGCGTCCCCGAGGTCATCGACGCCTGGTTCGATTCCGGGGCGATGCCGCTGGCTCAGAGCCACTACCCCTTCGAGAATGAAACGCTGCTCGAGGACGGCCGTTTCCCCGCCGACTACATCTGCGAGGCCATCGACCAGACGCGCGGCTGGTTCTACAGCCTGCACGCCATCGCCACGCTGCTGTTCAACCGCATTTCATTTAAGAACGTCATCTGCCTGGGGCTCATCCTGGACGCCAAAGGCGAGAAGATGAGCAAGCGCAAGGGCAACGTCGTCTGGCCCAACGAGGTCATCGCCAAGCACGGCGCCGACGCCCTGCGCTGGTACCTCTACACTGCCTCGGCGCCGGGCAACCCGCGCCAGTTCGATGAAAAGCAGCTGGCCGATACCTCGCGGCGCTTTCTGGGGACGCTCTGGAACGTCTATTCGTTCTTCGTGATGTACGCCAATATAGATAACTACCGGCCACCGAAGAAATTCGCCCCGCCGGAGGCCGAGCTGGACTGGTGGATTCTCTCGGAATTGAACCAGGTTATCGCCGACGTGGACGGCTGCCTGGATAGCTACAATCCCACCGAGGCGGGCCGCAAGCTGGAGAACTTTGTCGACGGGCTGTCCAACTGGTACGTGCGGCGCTCGCGGCGGCGCTTCTGGAAGAGCGAGAATGATGCCGACAAGCTATCCGCCTACAACACGCTCTACCAATGTCTGGTGACGCTGGCCAAGCTCCTGGCGCCGTTTACGCCGTTCCTGGCCGAGGAGATTTACCGGAACCTGGTACTCAAGGCCAGGCCGGACGCCCCGGAGAGCGTCCACCTCACCGATTTTCCTATGGCTGATAAGAGCTTAATCGATAGTCAGCTGGCCGAGGATAATCGCCTGGCGATGAAGCTCTGCTCGCTGGGGCGGGCCGCCCGCAGCCAGGCGGGCATCAAGGTGCGCCAGCCCCTGGGCGAGGTCTACGCGGGGGTCGCCTCCGAGCGGGAGAAGCGCGCCCTGGAGCGGGTGACGCCCCTCATCCTGGAGGAGCTCAATGTCAAGGAGCTTTTCGCCGATACCGCCGAGAAAGTGGCCGCTCAGGAAGGCCCCGGCTGGACCGTCGTCAGCGAGACGGGCAACAGCCTGGCCATTTCCACCTACCTCACCGCCGAGCTTGAGGCCGAGGGCATGGCCCGCGAAATCGTGCACCGCTTGCAGAACCTGCGCCGCGCCGCCGGCTACGAGATTGCCGACCACATCCACGCTTACTACGAGGCGGACGCCTTCATCATGCAGTCGCTCTCTTCCTTCGCCGACTACGTGATGCAGGAGACGCTGGCCGTGGAGATGAGTGAGGGTATCCCCGCCGACGCCGACCGCAAGGAAACCTTTAGAATCAGCGGCTACACGATGGAGCTGGGGGTAAAGAAGGCGGCCTAGCCGGTTAGCTCGGCGGGGGGCTCTCGACGGGGGTGATGGAGGTGGACTGCGTCTGGCCGTCGCGAACATAAGTTAGCTCCAGCGCCACGCCGATTTGCGAGGCGTAGAGCACCCGCGTCAAGTCCTGGATGCTGGTGACTTCCTCGCCGCCGAGAGAGGTAATGACGTCGCCGGCCGCAAGGCCGACCTGCGCCGCCGGCGAGCCGGCCACGACGCCGCGCACCAGCACGCCGCTATTGGCGCCCAGCCCGTAGAAGCTGGCTACCGCCTGGTCGACGTCCAGCAGGTTCTGCACGCCCAGGAAGGGGCGCATCACGTAGCCCTTGTTGACCAGCTCCTGGATGATAGGGGCGGCGTCCTCGGTGGCGATGGCGAAGCCGGTGGCTTCGGCGCCGGTGGCGACAATCTTGGCGCTGGTGATGCCCACCACCTCGCCGGCCATGTTCACCAGCGGGCCGCCGGAGTTGCCCGGGTTGATGACGGCGCTGGTATCGATGAGGTTATAGA
>DAOUEP010000089.1:0-2778 GCA_034430515.1 Dehalococcoidales bacterium
GCTGGCCCATGAGGCGGCCCAGCTTACCCTCCATCTCTTTATCCAGCGGCGTGTCGTTCCAGCGTATCTCGTGGTAGGTAAAGTACTTGGCGACGAAGTGAATCATGCCCGTAAAGGGCAGGTACAGGGCGAACAATATCAGGATAATAGCGTGGGCGTCCAGCGGCGCGCTCAAGCCGGTGGCGGCGTCGCCGCTGAAAAGACCCTTGATAAATAAACTGACCTCGGCTGAGAAATCAGCGACGGTAAAAAAGGCATAAGCGCCACTGACGAAGACCGCCAGCAGAAAGACGAGGTTGACGTAGCGAGCCACGCTGCTGAAGGGACGCAGGTCGGCGTCCAGGGCGCGCTTGAGGATGAGGCCAATGACCCCCGCCGCGCCGAGGAGATAGCCCGCCGCGGCCGCCGCGGCGGCGACAGCCCGGAAGGCGCCCAGGACGTCCGGCGGCACGTTAGTCGCCACAAAAATGGCGTTGAGCGCCTGGAGAGCGAGCATAAGGATAATCAGGTAGATGCCGGTATGCAGGGCGAAGGTGAGCGGCCACAGCCCCCGGTTGTGCCGCCAGATGGCCCGCAGCAGCAGGATTTCCTGCGCCATGTAGAATATGGGGCCGAAAAAGGACTTCCGGTGGGGATGACGCCACCACTCGTACTCCTCCAGGTAGGAGCCGCCGTAGCGACTCTTGCCCTTCTCGTGGGGGATGGGGGCCAGCTCCCAGCGCAGGTGCAGCGGCAGCCTGACGAGGCGCACCGTGCGGTAGAAGAGCAGCAGCAGGGCAACGCCGAGCGCGCTGAACGTAAAAATATGCCAGCCGATGCCGGACATGAAACCTCCGCCGAAATGATGAGCCGCGCCGGGGCCGGGGGCTACTGCTGCTTCATGCTGTCGATGATAAAGCCGGCGGCCAGACGGCAGCCAATCCCCGGCGGCAGGCCGCACTTCTCAAAGCCCTGCTCGTCGGTGAAGAGGGCCATGGCCGTGTCGCTCTCGCCGGGGTTGAGCCGGTGCCCCAGGATAACCGTCTCGATGATGTCGGCGCAGTAGAGGTTACCCACTTCCCCCTCGAAAAAGGCCATGTATTTCTGGGAAATCAGGATGGGGCTGCGCTTGGGGTCGCTCATGACCGAGATGTCCAGCGGGTCGTCGCTGCCGTAGTAAAGCCCGAAGGTGATGAGGGCGCCGGTGACGCCGCCGCACATATCGCCCGTCCCGCCGACGCCGGGGAAAGGCGACAGGGCCTTGATGATTTCCATATTGCCCAGGCCGAACTCCTCCATCAGGGCCAGGGCGGTGCCCTGGGCGCAGTTCTTAAAGATAAAGTTATATTCCTCCGCCCGCAGCTGCACCCGGTCGAGGACTTCCTCGCGGCGGGCTATCCATTCCTCGGCGCTTAGCTTCTTGCGGGGGATATCGTGTTTGTTCAGCTTCCTGACCCTGGCCGAGATGCCCTCAATATCCCACTCCCTTGCGGCCAGCTCGTCTACTTTGGTCTTCAGAGCGGCGTAATCCGTCATTGCCAGGTTGCCTCCTTTTCGCCGGTTCTAAAATATGATAGCATGATTAGCTGATGTCGTCTAGCGGGGGCAATTGACCCCTTTGCCGCCGCCCGAAATTTGTAGTATAATATAACACGATATATCGGTATTCCTGCCGCTGTATCCGGGGTAACCTTCCATGAAAATCCTGCTGCGTTTAACCGGCTTCATCCAAAAACACTGGTATATGCTGGCGCTCGGTTTCGTCTGCATCATCATCGGCACCGTTTTCGGCATTGCCATTCCCTACCTGATCGGCTCGGGCATCGATACGGTGCTCAACCAGGGCGCGCGCAGCTACGTCATCATCGCGGCGGTGGTTATCATCGTCGCCGGCGCCCTGCGCGGCGCGGCCGGCTACGGGCAGCGGTTCTTCACCGAGTTCGTCGCCCAGAAGGTATCCTACAATATCCGCAACGCCCTCTACGAGAGACTGCAGGGGCTGAGCTTCGCCTTCCACGACAGCAACCAGACCGGCCAGCTGATGAGCCGCGCCACGGTGGACGTGGAGGCGGCGCGCATGTTCTTCGCTATGGGCATCCTGGGCATGTCCCAGGGGCTGTTCATGATCGGCGGCATATCCTACATGCTCCTCTCCATGAACTGGCAGCTGGGGCTTATCACGCTGGCCTTCGTGGTGCCGGTGGCCTGGGTGGCCGTTACCTTCGGGCAGCGCATCCGCCCCATCTGGCTGCGGGTGCAGGCCACGCTGGGCTTTATGGGCACCACGTTGGAGGAGAGCCTCTCCGGCATCAGCGTGGTCAAGGCCTTCTCCCACCAGGACGCCGACGGCCGCCACTTTGCCTCCCAGGCCGGCACCCTCTACGATAACCAGGTTCACGCCGCCCGCCTCATGGCCATCAACATGCCGACGATGGTGCTGCTGGTGAGCGTGCCGACCATCTTCATCCTCTGGTTCGGCAGCCACCAGGTGGCCGCCGGCACGATGACGGTGGGCCAGATTACCCAGTTCATCCTCTACGTGAACATGCTGATGATGCCCATCCGCCGCTTGGGTTTCATTGTCAATATCTTGTCGCGCACCGTATCGGCGGGGCAGCGCATCTTCGAGATACTGGACACCGAGTCCGCCGTCAAGGAAAAGCCGGACGCCGTCACGCTGGGACGGGTTCGGGGGGCGGTCTCCTTCCGGGACGTCAGCTTCGGCTACGGCAACCTGGGCACGGCCCTCAAGGACGTGAGCTTCGAGGTCAAGCCGGGTCAGCTGGTAGCCCTGCTGGG
>DAOUEP010000090.1:0-2256 GCA_034430515.1 Dehalococcoidales bacterium
ATCCGCCGGAAGATACCTACATCAACGACGAGCGGATATGGCCCTTCTACAAACGCTGCGAAGAGCTGGGCGTAACCGTGTCCATCCACACCGGCTGGAGCTGGTGCCCGCCCGGCAAAGCCAAGTACTGCCTGCCCGTTTTGCTGGACGACGTGGTCAATGACTTTTACGACCTGAAGGTAGTCGCTTTCCACGCCGGCTGGCCGCAATGCCACGACCTGAACATGGTGGCTTTGTCTCATCCCCAGGTTTACATCAGCCTTAGCCTGATTATGCCCTGGTACAAGGCAGCGCCGCGGCGATTGGCCGAAATCATCGGTGAGGCAATCCAGTTCGCCGGCCCGGAGCGCATCGTCTGGGGCACCGATTTCTACGGCCCCGGCGGGCTGTTCCGGGAAGCGGTAATAGGCCTTAGAACTTTCGAGATGCCGGAAGACCTGCAAAAGGGCTACGGCTACGCCCCGGTGACCGATGAAATCAAGGGTATGATTTTCGGCGATAATCTCGGCAAGTTACTCGGCGTCGATACCTTAAAAAGACGCACCAAATAAAGCAAGCAACGTATAAGGAAAGGAGATACAATGACGGATTTCCCAATCTTATTCTCCCCCATCAAGCTCGGGCCGCTGGAGATCAAGAACCGCATCGGCGGCTCCTGTACCACCACCGGCGGCGCCGACGAGAACGGGTACATCAGGGAAGAGTGCATCTATTCCTACGCCGGCAGGTCGGAAGGCGGCGCCGGCTTCATCACCATCGAGTGTACCTTCGCTACCGACTGGGGTGCCAAGACCACCAGCTTCGGCAACCCGCGTATCAGCGGCCGCACTTATTACGAAGGCCAGTCCAACCTGGCCGAGGGTATCAAGCAGTGCGGCGCCAAGGCCTTCATCCAGATTACCCCCAGCTTCGGCCGCCAGGGCTCCAGCAAGACCTCCGGTGAGGTCCCCGGAGCGCCTTCCGCCATCCCTTCCGAGAGGCCGCAGGACTACGAGGACAGAATCATGCCCCGCGGCTACGAGACCAAGGCGCAGACGCTGGGCGCTACCACCGTTCCCAAGGTGCTGACCCTGGAAGAAATACAGTACATGGAGACGACCTTCCCCACCGCCGTCGCCGCCGCCAGGATTTGCGGCTACGACGCCGTGGAGTTCCACAGCCCGCACGGCTACCTCATTCACCAGTTCCTCTCGCCGCGCTCCAACCAGCGCACCGACGAATACGGAGGCTCGCTGGAGAACCGCTTCCGCTTCCTCCGCAACCTGCTGGTGGCCTCCAGGAAGAGGGTTGGGCCGGACTTCTGCCTCGGCATCCGCCTCAGCGGCGACGAGCACATGCCCGGCTCCATCCACGAGGAGGAACTGATTCAGGTCGCCAAGTGGTGCGAGGAGCTCGGCGCCAGCTACATCCACCTCTCCGACGGCTCCTACGAGGCCCGCAAATGGTTCTTCCCGCAGGACCCGTTCTGCTTCATCGAGCATGCCAAGAACTTCAAGAAAGAGCTCAAGATACCCCTGATCGTCCCCGGCCAGCACGACCCGTACCTGGCCGAGGAGGTGCTGCGCAACGGCTGGGCCGATATGATTACCATGGGCCGCCAGCTCGTCGCCGACCAGCGCACCCCGCAAAAATGGCAAGAAGGCAGGGTCGACGAGGTCACCCGCTGCCTGCGCTGTAACGTCTGCCTGGCCCGCTTCAACCGCGGCCTGGCCATCCGCTGCGCCGTGAACCCCAATATCGGGCGTGAAAAGTACGACCCGAAATACAATACCACTACCATGGCACAGGCGCTTCGGCCGCTGCCCGAGCCGTTCATGCCCCCCTGCCAGAACACCTGCCCCGCCGGGCTGGACATCAACGCCTACGTCCTCATGGCCTCCCGCGGGCAGATGGGCGAGTCCTACCGCTACCTGAAACAGCAGCTGCCCTTCCCCGGCGTCATCGGGCGCGTCTGCCCGCACCCGTGCGAGGCGGAGTGCAACCGCGGCGAGCTGGACGACCCCATCGCCATCAACGATATCAAGCGCTACGTGGCCGATTATGTGATGGAAAACGGCCTCACCGGCCAGTTCGCCTACCTCAAGCCACAATGCCTCCCCGAGAACCTGCCCATCACCAAAAAGGAGAAGGTCGCCGTGGTCGGCTCCGGCCCCGCCGGTCTGACCGCCGCCTACTTCCTGATTAAGAAGGGCTACGCCGTCACCGTCTTCGAGGCGGCCGGCACCGCCGGCGGCATGATGGCCTTCGGCGTGCCGG
>DAOUEP010000091.1:0-11515 GCA_034430515.1 Dehalococcoidales bacterium
TAGCGTATTCTCAGAAAGCAGCTTGCCTAAACAGGTTTAGGGACTACCCTAAATCATATGGGAAAATATATCCCATCTTAACAGATATACTCAGGCTTTGGGATGTAATTCATAGGGATATGAGAGCATGGTATGAGAATGCCAAAGCCAAGCAAAATCAAGGTGCGAAATTCGGTAGAATAACAGGGGTCATCCCTGAGCGTGAAGTGGCACTTCACTTCGTAGATGTAACTACGTCGGATATTATTCCATCATCGTTTAAATATCCGATTCTCGCTGCACTAAGAGCGTTTATAGAGGAAAGTAATGGGCAGTATCATTGGGGATTAGATGTTAAATCTGCTCTTGACAAGGGATTAGGTGAGCAGTTGACTGAAGTGGTTATATCAAACGCTACAGAATTAAGGAATCCAAATAAGCTAGGTAAGTCTAGTTCTGTATGGGATCAGTGTTACTCCAAAGCTCAAGTATGGTATTTGAGAGCCCTGTCTGCCAAGTTTAAAAAATAGGGGTGGGGTCAGTAAAACCCCTACCCCGGCCGGGGCGGGACCTCCTGGTAGAGCGCCTCATGGGCCTTCTTGAGCCACTCCGGAATATCTATCTTCTGCGGGCACTTCTCCAGGCACTCGCCGCACTCCAGGCAGCTATCGGCGCGCTGGTCCAGCGGGATGCCGAAGCCCCCGTTATACATGAACTGGCCGTGGCGCACGTCCTCGTACATCATGGCGTCGTTATAAATCTGGAAGACGCGGGGGATTTCCACGTTATTGGGGCAGGGCATGCAGTAGCGGCAGTTGGTGCAGGGTACGGGGCTCAGGCTCTCGTAGGCCTTACGGATTTTATCGTAGAGCTTGAGCTCGCCGGCGGATAGATTGCCGGCGTCGTAGCGGCTGGCGAGCTCGACATTCTGGACGACCTGCTCCATGGCGCTCATGCCGCTTAAGGCCACCTTGATTTCCGGCTGGTTCCATACCCAGCGCCAGGCCCACTCGACCGCCGGGAGCTTAACGGGGGCCTCGGCCAGGACTCTGGCGACCGGCGCCGGGGGCTCCTTGCTGAGCTTGCCGCCGCGGAGCGGCTCCATGACGACGATGGCGATATTCTTGCCGGCGGCGTACTCCACGCCGCGGCGCCCGGCCTGCTCGTTGACGTCCATGTAGTTGTACTGCACCTGGGCCAGCACCCAGCTATCGTAGGCGTCCACGATTTCCTTGAAGACGGAGTATTCGTCGTGGAAGGAAAAGCCCAGCCGCCCGAACTTCCCTTGTGCCATTTGCCGCTCGGCCCAGGCCAGCACCTTCATGTCGCGTACCTTCTCCCAGCCGACCCTATCCAGCCCGTGCAGCAGGTAGAAGTCCAGCCGGGGCGTTTGGAGGCGCGTCAGCTGCTCGTCGAGGATGCGGTCAAAGTCCTCGGGCTTTTCAATCATGCGGGCGGGCAGCTTGGTGACCAGGTGGACTTTATCGCGGTAGCCGTCGGCCAGGGCCTTGCCGACCAGCTTCTCGCTGTTGCCCATGTGGTACATGTAGGCCGTGTCCACGTAGTTGACGCCGTTGTCGATGGCGTAGCGAATCATGCGGATGGCTTCCGGCTCGTCGATTTGGGCCTGGTCTTGCCCGACGACGGGCAGGCGCATGGCCCCGAAGCCCAGTTGCGAGCCTTCCCAATCCAGGCTGCCGAATTTGCGGTATTTCATCTATTTTCCCCCTCGCGGAATCTCGGGCCGTGCTTGCATCGCGGGTTTTACCGATATATCACGATGCCTCTGTAAGTATTTTGCCATGTTTGGGGATTAGATGCAAACCGATTTTATTTTTAAGGATAGTACTGCTAAAATCGTTAATAGTGAAAGAGCCGCAATATCATGCCGAGCCGGAGGCCGAGCTGCGCCTCCGCCACCTTACCGTGGATGAAGCCCTCCCCAGGCTGCATCAGTTCCTCCACGATGCCTACGTCGGCGGGGCGCACCACGTGCGCGTCATCCACGGCAAGGGCACCGGCACGCTGCGGCTCACCGTCCGCCGCGAGCTCAAGAACCACCCGCTGGTCAAGTCGTTCCGGCCGGGTGGGTACACCGAGGGACAGGAGGGCGTGACCATGGTGGAGCTTGCCGAGCGGTGACTGTCCGGCCTCCCCATTGAACGGCGGGGAGGCTATCGGCTATAATTGAGGTGTCACCGCGGTGAGTGTAGCCCAGTGGTCTAAGGCGCCAGGTTGTGGCCCTGGAGATCGAGGGTTCAAATCCCTCCACTCACCCCACCATCTTTTTATCCACGCCGCGCCGGTGGTTGGCCGTCGTCCAGATGCGGGCGCGCCGGATAAAATCGTTCACCTCGGCGTCGGTGCGGAAGTCCTCCGGGCCGCAGTAATCGTGGTGCACCATCTTCGCCTTATCGCGCAGCAGCTTCCGCGACGACAGTTTGTAGGCGGGGTAGCCCAGGGCCATCATGTCGTAGATTTCCAGCTCCGGCGGTATTCCCAGCAGGTCTTTGATGAGGCAGTGCGGGTAGGCCGTCGCCACCGACGACGTCCACTCGGTGGCCAGCCCCAGCGTTTCCGCCGCCAGGGCCATGTAGAGGTAGGCGTTGGCCAGGCTGGAGGTATGAATCGCCTGGCGCCGCTCGGCGTCGTAGCGCATCGAGGTGGGCAGCCCCGCCAGCGTGCGGGTATCGCCCAACACCAGGATAAAGACCGGGGCGACGCGGTAGTCCATCCCGGCGTCCTGCGAGGGGCGGCGCGGCACGCGCTGCCAGGTCTCCCGGGCGCTCTCCGTCTTCACGATGAGCTTGTGGTAGTCGCGCACCCAGCCGACGATGGCGTCCTTGATTTCCTTATCTTTGATGACGATAAAGTCCCAGGGCTGCATATTGTAGCCGGAGGGGGCCCAGCGGGCCGCCTCGATGATTTTGTCGATGCAGTCGTCGGGGACGGGGTCGGTTCGGAAGCGGCGGATAGTGCGGCGGTGCTTGATTAAGTCCAGAAAGTCAGCGTATTGCATGGGGGCCTCCGTTCTGCGTAAGGGTTTGGAAACAGTATAGACAAAGGGGTGGGGTGAATTCAATTGTGGCGGGGGGTCGTGGTCAATCTTGAGTTGATGGGGTATAATTGAGCCGAGTATGGGCGCCTGTAGCTCAGCGGACAGAGCACCGGTCTTCGGAACCGGGTGTCGTGGGTTCGAATCCCTCCAGGCGCGCTACTTCCCCTCCACGTCCAGCCCCCACTTCTTGAACAGCTCCGTATAGAACTCGGGGCGGGGGAAGTCCGGCTGCAGGCCCACGGTGGCGTGGGCGTAGTCCATGTTCATCTCGCCGGCCTTCTTGAGCCCCTCCACCACCATTGCAAGCTTATCGCGCGGGATGGAGAAGATAATCTCGTCGTCGCCGGCGGCGGCCCGCTCGAACTCGCCGGGGTCGGGCAGGGTGATGCGGAACCGGCCGTTCTCGATGACCGGCACCACCGAGTAGACGCAGGAATCGATGGGGTCGAACTCGCTGGGGATATTGGGTTCGCCCTGGAATTTTGTGGCCATGAGCAGGTGCCGCAGCTGGGCGGTGTTGGAGTAGACCAGCACCAGGTCCGGCGCGAAGGTGGCCGTGCTGAGGGGCGCCGAGACCAGGCCGATGTACTTTCCGTGCGGCAGGCAGGGGAAGCTGGTATGGGCGTCGACAAAGGGGTCGTGGGGGTTTTCCACCAGCCCGTAGCCCATCAGGGGCGCCCAGCACCAGTGGTCTTCCTTGAGCATGGCGATGGTCTCGCGCCGGCGGCGCGACAGGGCGAAGGCCTGGCACTGGGCGATGTGGTGGCCGCGGTCGCGCTTGGGTCTTACCGCCCCTTCGGGGATATCGGCTTCTTTTTCCAGCAGCTTGAGGGCCAGCGGCGCCGTGCGCAGGAGGAGGAGCTTTTCCAGCGCTTCTCCGTATTCGTTATATTGCTTGATGGTGGTCATGGGGGCATCACCTTTCCGTCTGGTAGACGCTTATTTCCCCGTCTCGAACTTCTCCGGCGGGATGTAGTTGCCGTATTTCTTCTGCGCCCGGAGCAGGCGCTCGCGCTGCTCGGTGAGCACGTGCCATACCTCCGAGGACAGGTCGGGGATATTCTCGTGGTAGAAGGCCTCCACGCGGTTGAGCTTGGCCAGGTTCTCGGAAACACGGACGGTGAACTGCCGCACGTAGTCTTCGCGGGTATATTCCTTGTCCAGCACCTCGCGGAAGAGGGGCTTTAAGTCCTCGTAGCGGGGAATCCAGCCGGTGGGGATTTCGATGGCCTCGACGTCGTTATGGATGCGCAGCTCCATCCACTTTACCCAGACGTGCTTGTCCTGGTGCTCGTTGAGGTATTCCCCGGTCTTGAGGTCGCGGAGGAAGTAGTTCACCCCGAAGACCAGCGGCATTTTACCCAGGTTCTTGCCGAACTGGAGGTAGTTATGGAGGTACTGCTCCAGCGGGATGGAGATAAAGTCCTGGATGCTCATGATGTTTATCTCGTGCTTGCCTTCCGCCTCGATGGTGGCGAAGGTCGTTTCCGTCTCCAGGGCGGCGCCGTAGGCGACCACGCCGTGCTCCCAGTCGAAGCCCTGCTGCACCGGCACGTAGCTGCGGTAGTCGCGGCCGCCGTAGAGGATGCCGCCCAGCTCCACGCCGGAGGGGTTCTCCAGCTCGGGGTCGCAGTTGGCCAGCACGTTGAGGGTGATGGTATAGCGGGCGTTCTTGTGGGCCGGGGGCACTTTCTCGCCCTTTTCGTCGGTCTTGCCCTCGAACCAGTCGCCGGTAAAGTTCTGGCCGGTCTCGGGCAGCTTCTCGTCCATGCCCAGCCACCAGGGCCGGGCGTCCTTGACCAGGATGTTGGTGAAGATAATCTCGCCGGGGTTGGTGAGTATCTGGTGGATGACGGGGTCGTCCTTGGGGTTGATGTCCTGGATGATGCCGAAGATGCCGCACTCGATGTTGACCGCCCGGCAGACGCCGCCGATATTGCGGACGTAGCCGATGTCGTCGGCCAGGATGGTCTCGCCGGGGAGCATGGCGGTGGAGGTCTTGCCGCAGGCGCTGGGGAAGGCCCCGGCGATGTAGGTCTTGCGCTTTTTCGGCCCGTGGACGCCCATAATCATAAAGTGCTCGGCCAGCCAGCCCTCCTCGTGCGCCTTGCGGATGGCCAGCCGCAGGGCCAGCTTCTTGAAGCCGATGGAGTTGCCGGCGTACTGGTTGTTGATGCTGTAGACGGTGTTGGCCGTGTAGTCGATGTAGATGCGTTTCTTCTCGTGGTTGACGCTGACCATGTTGTCGTTGAGCTTGCCCGCCGAGTGCAGGGTGTTGAAAAACTCCGTCCCGCTCCCCGCCCGGCAGAAGGCCTGGTAGCCCTTGCGGTAGAGGAGGTCGACGCTGTGGGCCACGTACCAGGAGTCGGTGCACTCCAGGCAGTAGATGGTGAACTCGGAGTCGGCCGGGCCCAGGGTGAGAAAGCGCACAATCATGGTGCGCCCCTCCATGGCGCCCTTGCACAAGCCCTGTACTTCGGTGAGCCCCTCTTCGCGCTCAATCTGGTTGAGGGCTTCGCTGAGGGTCTCGCCCCGGGGCACCAGGAGCTTGGTGACCAGGCGGTCGCGCCCCTGGTCGTGGGGGCCGTCGAAGTGGAAGGTATGCCCCGGGATGGTCAGCGCGGCGTTCTCCTCGCCGGAGACGATGGCCATGTTCTTGATAAAAGCGACCTCGTCGGGGGTATCGCTGCAAATAAAGACATTATCCGGATTGCAGAGTTCCGCCGACTCCCAGATGGCCCGGTGCACCTCCGGATTATCGATAGCGCGCAGCTTTTTAGAGTCGTTCTCGCTGGTCTTGGCCTGCAAAGCTGCCAGATAGTTTTTCAAACCTGCCTCCCTGTTCGCTCGCCGGGCCGGTTATCACAACACCTTCCCCGGCACAACGAACTCTAGAGAAGCCGGGCACGGCGCGGGCCCCGAGAAGATTGCCCCCGGTAGCTGGCGGTATACCAGGAGCTTACGCCGACATTATAGCATAATTCGGCGGGGTAAAATACCAGACCCGGCCCAAATTGACGGGCGGGGGGCTTTTCACGGCGGGTCGCCTTGGGTATAATGGTAGTAATCAGGCGGGTTACCACCACGCTTAAGGAGGCGTCATGGTCAGGGAGTGGATTGTCAGGCTAATCGAGGCGGCGGCCATAACGGTGACTCTGGCGATAGTCTGTCAGGAGATGGAAAAGCCCGAGGAGGAGCGGCGCTGGCACGGCAAGCTGGGCTTTATCCCCTACGATTTCCGCCTGCCCACGCTAGAGCGCTTGAAGCAGGCCTACTGGAACGAGGCGAGCGCCGCTATCTTCACGCCGGAGCCCTGGGGCATCGGCTGGGCGGTGAACTTCCACGCCGTGCTGGAGAAGATGCGCCTCATCAGCGAGTCTTACCTCTCCGAGGACGAGTACCTCATGCCCACCGCGTCGCTGCGGCGGGTGCTGGAGCACCGCCCGGCGGTCTAGAGGCGGCGTCGTCATTCCCGTGAAAACGGGAATCCCGCCATCCCGTCTTTATACAGCCCGGTCAGCCTGACCGGCAGCAGTTCATTCGTTATATCCCCGCGGCTCTTGACATAAACCTTGATGTAGTTCCCCGTCAGGCCGGTGAAAGAGCCGCCGCCGCCCCGCTCGAAAAGCACCTCCATCGTTTTATCCAGATGCTCCTCTAAAAATACTCGCATACTATCTTTGGCCAGGGCCAGCAGCTCCTGCGTGCGTTCCTTCTTGAGGGCGACGGGAATCTGGTCTGGCATTTCGGCGGCGGCCGTGCCGGGGCGCAATGAATAGGGGAAAGCGTGGATGCGGGCGAAGCGCATCCGGCGGCAGAAATTCAGTGTTGCCGCGAACTCGGCGTCGGTTTCGCCGGGGAAACCGGCGATGACGTCGCTGGTGACGGCCGCGTCGGGTACGTTATCGCGGATGAGGGCTACGGCCCGCGCGTAGCCGGCGGTATCGTAGCGCCGCCCCATGCGGCGCAGCACGGCGTCGCTGCCGCTCTGGAGCGAGAGGTGAAAATGGGGGCAGAGCCTTTTATCGCGCCAGAGCGAGACCAGCGCCGGCGTTATCTCCGGCGGCTGGAGCGACGAGAGCCTCAGGCGCGTCACGTCCGTTTCGCCGAGGATTCTCCCCAGCAGGCCGCTCAGGTCGGTGCCATCGTGATTATAGGTGCCGATTTCGGTGCCGGTGAGCACCACCTCCCGGTAGCCGGCGGCGACCCGCTCTTTGACCTGCGCCAGCACGTCATCGACCGGCAGGCTCGTCTCGCCGCGGCGGACGAAGGGGACGATGCAATAGGCGCAGAAGTTGCGGCAGCCGTCCTGCACCTTGACGAAGGCGCGCGTGCGGCGGCCCCGTCCGGGACGGCTGGCATTTTCTCCGGCCTCAGCCTGCCAGCTGGCACCGCCGCCGAGGAGCCGGGGGAGGTCGGCCTTGCGGTCGTTACCCAGGACGAGGTCAATCCCCGCGATGGCGGCCAGCTCCCGGGGGGCGCGCTCGGCGTAGCAGCCGACGGCCACCAGCCGGACGCGGGGGTTGCGGCGGCGGGCCGCCCGCAGCCTCTGGCGGGACTTGGCGTCGGCGGTGGCGGTCACCGTGCAGGTATTGAGGATATAGATGTCCGCCGCATCACCCGGGGCTACCGGCCGGTAGCCGGCGCGGGCAAACTCGGCGGCCAGCGCCTCCATCTCCGCCTGGTTCAGCTTGCAGCCCAGACTGTCCAGGGCTACCCTGGGGGCGTCGCCGGCTCGGTTCACGGGCTTTTCGTCAGGGGGCATTTGCCCAGATTATACCGTCCGCCCCGCTATGAGGTCAAAATGTCAGTATTATTGACAGTTCCCATTGACAGCTTAGGCGTTATGGTGCATAATAGGGGACGTATTAACAATTTAGCTAGAAGGACAGGCATTAATGCTCAGAATCAGACTACGGCGCATCGGCGCTAAGAAAAAGCCCAGCTACCGGCTGGTTGTCGCCGATATAAGGGCGCCCCGCGACGGGGCGTTTGTCGATATTATTGGTCACTACGACCCGCTAACCGACCCGGAGACCGTCGTCATCCAGGAAGACAGGGCGCTGCACTGGCTGCAACAGGGCGCCAAACCGACCGAAACCACTGCCAGACTGCTGGGTAAGGCAGGTATTCTAGAAAAGTTTAGACCAGTCGAGGAGAAATCATGAAAGACCTAGTGGAATACATCGCCAAGTCAATCGTCAACGAACCCGATGCAGTGAATGTGGAAGAGGAGACCAACGAAGAGGGCATCACGCTGAAGTTGACCGTGGCCGATGACGACAAAGGCCGCATCATCGGCAAGCAGGGCCAGATTGCCCAGGCCATGCGCACCCTGCTCCGCGTGAAGGCCGCCAAGGCCGCCACCCGAGTCCGACTCGAAATAATGTAATCGTTTCCCTAACTACGCCCGCCTCACCGGACGGGGAGCCGGGGCGCTCCCCGCCGCCCGCTTGAGCCTCCCGCCCGAGGGATGCCCAGAAGTTCACCGGCGTTCTGCTGAAGATGGAACACAGCCAGCATCATCCGCCCGAAGAGTTTTACTTTTACCACCAGATTATCGGCCTGCGCGTCGTTACCACCGGGGGAGAGGTCGTCGGGGATATCGTCGATATCCTGGAAGGACAGAGCAACGATAACTACGTCGTCCACGGCCCCCGCGGCGAGGTGCTCATCCCCGCCATCGAGGACGTGGTGCAGTCCATCGACCTCGCCCGCAAGACCGTCACCATCGAGGCCATCGCCGGCCTGCTGGACTTGAACGAGAAGAAGCCGCGTAAGTAGCCGCGGCGGCATGCTTGTCTCTTTTTTTACCCTCATTTTAACTCGCCGCGCTCGTTGACCTACCATACCCCCCTGGGGTATAATTATACCGAGCATAGCGTCTATTTTCATGTCCATTATTTCAACCCGCCACCTTCACGCGCCATGCCCGTAAACCAATATTGAGGAGGTATATTCGTGCACGCGACCATCCAGAAACCAATCGACGAAATCATGGCTAACCTTAAGCCCGGGGAGAGGGTATTCGTGGTCGGCTGCGGCAACTGCGCCGCCAAATGCCACTCCGGCGGGCCGCCGGAAACGGAGGAAATGGCCGAAAGGCTCCGGAAGAAGGGCGTGGACGTGGCCGGCTGGGCCAGTACCGACAGCGGCGTCAGCCTCTGCAAGCTGGCCGTGGTCAAGAAGCTGCTCAACGAGACCCACGGGGCGGATACGGCTGAAGCCGATTCCTTCCTCATTCTGGCCTGCGGCCAGGGCATCCACACGGTGATGGACGCCACCGACGGCGGCATGGTGCATCCGGGCTGCGATACCATCTTCGGCGGGGAGACGGTCACAGATGACTTCATTACCGAGTATTGCTCTTTATGCGGCGATTGTATCGTGGAGAGCACCGGCGGCCTCTGTCCGGTGACGCTCTGCGCCAAGAGCCTGCTCAACGGCCCCTGCGGCGGCGCCAAGAACGGCAAGTGCGAGGTAGACCGGACGCGGGACTGCGGCTGGCAGCTTATCTACGACCGGCTCAAGGAGCTGGGCAAGCTGGAGGACATGGCGGTCTACCAGGCCCCCAAGAACAACTCGCGGTGGAGCCGGCCCCGCTCCCTGACCATGGCGGGCGCGGCGGCGACCTTCAAGTCCCTGGCGGGCGACTGCACCATTTCCCGCGAGGATTAAGCGGGCATACTTAAGATAAGGAGCGGAAGGACTAAATGAGTAAGCTAAAAGAGAAGCTGGCCAGCGGTAATTTCGTGGTGACTGGGGAAATCGGGCCACCGAAGGGCGCCAATATAGATAAATGCCTCCAGGACGCGGAGGCCCTGCGGGACTACGTGACCGCCATCAACGTGACCGACCAGCAGAGCGCGGTGCTGCGGGTCGGCTCGCTGGGGGTTTCGGGGAGGCTGGTGGAGCGCAACCTGGAGCCGGTTTTCCAGCTCACCTGCCGCGACCGCAACCGGCTGGCGCTGCAGTCGGACCTGCTCAGCGCCTGGGCGCTGGGCATCGAAAACGCTTTATGCCTTACCGGCGACCATCCCATCATGGGCGACCACACCGAGGCCAAGCCCGTTTACGACCTGGATTCGGTGCAGCTGCTCAAGGCGGCCAGCGGCCTGAATAACGGCTACGATATGTCCGGCCACGAGCTGGATAGCCGCCCCGACCTGTTTCTGGGGGCGGTGGTGACCCCGGCCCTGGAGCCGGTCGAGCCGCAGGTAATCAAGATGAAAAAGAAGATTGAGGCCGGCGCCCGCTTTTTCCAGACCCAGGCCATCTACGAGCCGGAAAAGTTCGCCAGCTTCATGGACAAGATAGCCGGCTTCAACGTGCCGGTCATCGCCGGCGTCGTCATCCTCAAGAGCGCCACCATGGCCAAGTTCATGAACGAGAACGTGGCCGGCATCAACGTCCCCGACGGCATCATCGAAGAGATGGCGGCGACGCCCAAGGAAGACCGCAAGAAGAAGGCCGTGGAGATAACCGCCGGGATTATCCGTCAGGTAAAACCCCTGTGCCAGGGGGTGCACATCATGCCCCTGGGCTGGGACGAACTGGTACCGGAGGTCATCAAGGCGGCGGGTATTTAGCAGATAATCGCCGGGCCGTAAGAGTCTAGAGCTTGCGGCGCCTTTTAATCTTCTCCGCCACGGAGAGGCGCGCCACGGCGCGCCGCAGCGCCGCCTCGCTCCGGGCGATATCGATATCGGCGGGCTTTTCGGTAATCCGCTGCTCGGCGCGCTTTTTAGCCGCCTCGGCGCGGGCGATGTCTATCTCGTCGGCGCGCTCGGCGCTGTCCGCCAGGACGATAACGCGGTCGGGGCGCACCTCCAGAAAGCCGCCGGAGATGGCCAGCGAGTCTTCCACGCCTTCTTTACGCACCACCAGCTCGCCGACGGTGAGGATGGTCATCAGCGGGGCGTGGTGGGGCAGTATGCCCAGCTGCCCTTCGGCGCCGGGGGCGATGACCTCGTCCACTTCCTCGGAGTAGACGATGCGCTCGGCGGTGACGATATCCAGCTTGAGACTAGGCATTGGCCTCCGCTCCCAGTTTATCGGCGGCGGCCACCACTTCCTCGATGCCGCCCACCATGTAGAACGCCTGCTCCGGCAGGTCGTCGTACTTGCCCTCCAGGATTTCGGCGAAGCCGCGCACCGTGTCCTCGATTTTGACGTACTTGCCGGGGCGGCCGGTGAAGACCTCGGTGACGAACATCGGCTGCGAGAGGAAGCGCTGGATGCGCCGCGCCCGCGAGACCGAGAGCTTATCCTCCTCGCTCAGCTCCTCGATGCCGAGGATGGCGATGATGTCCTGCAGGTCCTTGTAGCGTTGCAGCACCCGCTGCACCTCGCGGGCGACGCGGTAGTGCTCCTCGCCGACGATGTTGGGGTCGAGGATGCGCGAGGTGGAGGTCAGCGGGTCGACGGCGGGGTAGAGCCCCTGCTCGGCGATGGAGCGCTCCAGGGCCACCACGGCGT
>DAOUEP010000092.1:0-13760 GCA_034430515.1 Dehalococcoidales bacterium
AGGCGTATCAGCCGGGCGATTTCCCCCCGCGCCACCACCACGTCGTTGAGGGCGTCGAAGGTGCGCGTCTCCTGTCCCTGGCTGGTCAGCTCGGCCCGCAGCATGGCGCGCTCATCGAGCCAGCCCTGGCCTTCGAGGAGGGGCGGCAGCTTGGCGATGGCCTCGTCGGCGTCGAGCTCGGTCATGAAGCCCAGCTTGCCCAGGTTGATGCCGGTGATGGGGGTTGCGCCGGGCAGCACTATCTGCACGGCGCGCAGGATGGTGCCGTCGCCGCCGACGGTGAGGAGCAGGTCGGTGCCGGCGAGCTTGTCACCGGCCCGGGCCTTTTCCCAGGCCGAGCCGACCCAGACCGAAATCCCTCGCGACTTGATAAACGCCTCAAGCTCGCGGGCCTTAGCGCGCGTGGCGGCCACCTTGGGGTGGTAGAGGATGCCAATCTTTTTCACGGCGGTTTCCTTAAATCGTCCGCCCCTGACATAATCCGGGGGACAAGAAAAGTGTAGCAATTCCGCGATTACAGTGTCAAGCCGGCCAGAAAAAATAGCCGCCACCCTTGGCCGAGCGGCGGCTATCAATTAAACTAAACGGGTTACGGGCTTACATCATGCCGCCCATGCCGCCCATGCCGTCCATGCCGCCGGGCATACCGCTGCCCGCCTTCTCCTTCTCGGGGATGTCGGAGACGAGCGACTCGGTGACCAGCACCATCACGGCGATGCTGGCGGCGTTCTCCAGGCCGGTGCGGACGACCTTGGTGGGGTCGATGATGCCCTTTTCCACCATGTTGACGAACTCGTCGTTCTCGGCGTCGTAGCCGACGCCCTTGGGGCTCTTCTTGACCTGGTCGATGATGACGGAGCCGTCCTTGCCGGCGTTGGCGGCAATCCAGCGCAGCGGCTCCATGACCGCCTTGCGGACGACGTCGACGCCGGTGGCCTCGTCGCCGGTCAGCTTGAGCTTGTCCAGGGCGGGCAGGGCGTTAAGCAGACCGACGCTGCCTCCGGGGAGGATACCTTCCTCAACGGCGGCCCGGACGGCCGAGAGCGCATCTTCGACGCGGTGTTTCTTCTCTTTAAGCTCGACCTCGGTGGAGGCGCCTACTTTAATGACGGCTACGCCGCCTACCAGCTTGGCCTGCCTCTCCTGTAGTTTCTCGCGGTCGAAGTCGGAAGTCGTCTCTTCAATCTGGGCTTTAATTTGCTTGATGCGGGCCTTGATTTCTGCCTCGGCGCCCTTGCCTTCGACGATGGTGGTGTTGTCCTTATCGGAGGTTACGCGCCGGGCGCGGCCCAGGTCTTCCACAACGACGGAATCCAGCTTGCGGCCGATGTCCTCGGAGATGACCTTGCCGCCGGTGAGGATGGCCATGTCTTCCAGCATGGCCTTGCGGCGGTCGCCGAAGCCGGGGGCCTTGACGGCCAGGACGTTGATGGTGCCGCGCAGCTTGTTGACCACCAGCGTGGCCAGGGCCTCGCCGTCGATGTCCTCGGCGACGATGAGCAGGTTCTTGGAAACTTGAAGTATTTTCTCCAGGGCGGGCAGCAGGTCGGCCACCGCCGAGATTTTCTTGTCCGTAATCAGGATGTAGGGGTCTTCGATTTCGGTCTCCATGCGCTCGGCGTTGGTGACGAAATAGGGGCTGATGTAGCCGCGGTCGAACTGCATGCCCTCGACGTACTCTATCTCGTACTGGGTGCCCTTGGACTCCTCGACGGTGATGACGCCGTCCTTGCCGACCTTCTCCATGACCTCGGCCAGGAGCTTGCCGATTTCGGGGTCTTTGGCGGTGATGGTGCCCACCTGGGCGATTTGCTCCTTGTCCTTGACCTCGGTGGTGGCCGCCTTGAGCGCCGTGACGATGGCGTCGGTGGCCTTCTGGATGCCCCGCTTCAGCCCCTGCGACTCGGCGCCGGCGGCGATGTTCTTGAAGCCGCCGTTGATGATGGCGTGGGCCAGAATGGTCGAGGTGGTGGTGCCGTCGCCGCAGGCGTCGTTGGTCTTGGAGGCCGCCTCCTTGACGAGCTGCACGCCCATGTTCTCGAACGGGTCGGGGAGCTCGATGTCCTTGGCGATGGTGACGCCGTCGTCAATGACGGAGGGCGCCCCCCACTTTTTGTCCAGGGCCACGCAGTGGCCTTTGGGCCCCAGGGTGACCTTCACGGCGTCGGCCAGGGCGTCGATGCCCTTTTTAAGGGCGTGTCTGGCTTCTTCTCCGAAAATTATCTGTTTGGCCATATTATTGCTTCCTCCTTAGGCTGCCTTATCGGTTATTTCTTCGCCAGAATATCGCTCTCGCGAAGGATAATCAGCTCTTCATCATCGATCTTGATTTCGGTGCCGCCGTACTTGGCGTAAATCACCGTATCGCCCACCTTGATGTCCATGGGGATGCGGTCGCCCTCGTCGCCGTACTTGCCCGGCCCCACCGCCAGCACCTTGCCCTCCTGGGGTTTTTCCTTGGCCGTGTCCGGCAGGTATATCCCGGATTTCGTCTTTTCCTCTTTCTCGATGGGCTTTACCAGAACGCGGTCAGCCATTGGCTGTAGTTTAGCTGCCATACCTTGGTTGCCTCCTTTCTCATTTGAACAGATGGTTAGGTTACAGGCATTAGCACTCTCGTGTGGAGAGTGCTAACATCTACATCATACCGCAGATTGGCGGCGAGCGCAACCGGATATAGCACTATATAGAGTTATTTACATCCATTAAAGACAAAAAAGCTCGTTATTTCGCTATTTTTCTCCTGCAGGTGATTGCGGAAATCATTTTTGGTTCGTCTTTTCCTCGGCGGGCGGCGGATATTTCCTTCGGGGTGTTAAAGTGTTAAAATATGTTAAGTAATGCGGGCTAGCAGGTAAAAAATGAACGTGAGGACATTGGCGGCGACGCGCTGCGGGGCGACCGAGTTCCGCTGGGGCGAGCGCACCTACGTCATGGGGGTGGTCAACCTCAGCCCCGATTCCTTCTCCGGCGACGGGCTGGGCGGCGATATCGAGGCTTCGGTGGCCCAGGCGCGGCGCATGGTGGACGAGGGGGCGGATATCATCGACGTGGGTGGGGAGTCCACCCGCCCCGGCACCGAGCCGATGTCCCCCGGCGACTACGACGAAGAGCTGCACCTCGTCATCCCCGTCATCGAGCGCCTGGCCGCCGAGTTGAGCGTGCCCGTCAGCATCGATACCTATAAATCGGGCGTGGCCCGCCGGGCCGTCGCCGCCGGGGCGGCTATCATCAACGATATCTGGGGCCTCAAGCGCGACCCGGCCCTGGCCGAAGTGGCCGCCGCTGCCGGAACGCCCCTCATCCTCATGGCCAACCAGCGCGACGCCCCGCCCCGGGCGGGCATCGTGGCCGGGGTATTGTCGGATTTGGAAGCGGGCATCGCCACCGCCGAGGGGGCCGGCGTCGCCCCGGAGAATATCATCGTCGACCCCGGCATCGGCTTCGGCAAGACGCTGGAGCAGAACCTGGAGCTGGTCAACCGCCTGGCCGAATTGAAAGTGCTCGGCAAGCCAATCCTGCTGGGGACGTCGCGCAAGTCGCTCATCGGCCTGGTGCTCGACCTGCCGCCCGACCGGCGCCTGGAAGGCAACCTGGCGGTGACGGCCATCGGCATCGCCAACGGGGCCGACATCGTCCGCGTCCACGACGTGCGGCCCACGGCACTGGTCTGCCGCATGAGCGACGCCATTATCCGAAGGGGGGCCGTCGGTGACTGAACCCGTTACCGTCTATCTGAGCCTGGGCTCCAACCTGGGCAACCGCCAGGCCAACCTTGACCGCGCCCTGGTGCTGCTGGCCCAGCGGATGCGCCTGGGCAAGATATCGCCCGTCTACGAGACCGAGCCGCTGGGCAATACCGGCCAGCCGCGCTTTCTCAACCTGGCCTGCCAGGTCTTTACTCACCTCAAACCCCAGGGGCTGCTGACGCTGGTCAAGGGCATCGAGGAGAAAATGGGGAGGCGCGGTAAATCGGGCGAGGCCCGCCCCATTGATGTCGATATTATCCTCTACGGCGACAGCGTGGTGGAGACTCCGGAGCTGACCATCCCCCACCCCCGCATGGCCGAGCGGGCCTTCGTGCTGGAGCCCCTGGCCGAGATTGCCCCCAACGCCGTCCACCCCGTCACCGGCCAGAAAATCAAGGCGATGCGCAAGGCCATCAAGGAAAAGCAGGGGGTCTTTAAGCTGGAGGACGACGAGTAGTGTACGAGATTGCCGTGACGCGACACTTCGACGCCGCCCACTACCTGCGCGGCTATAAGGGCAAGTGCGAGGCCATGCACGGCCACCGCTACCAGGTGGTGGTGAGGCTGGCGGCGGCTAAGCTCAACGACATCGGCCTGGCCTACGACTTTACCGACGTCAAGCGCCACCTGGACGTAATTTTAGAGCGCTACGACCACACCTGCCTCAACGACGTAGCGCCCTTTGATAAAATCAACCCCTCCGCCGAGAACCTGGCCGCCACCATCTATAACGAGCTTGAGGGGAAACTCTCCGGCGAGCCGGTGAAGCTTACCGCCGTGGAGGCGTGGGAAACGCCGGAGCAGGGCGTGGTTTACCGGCCGGATTAGGCTCTCCTAGTTTAATCCTCTCCGCCGCCCCGTCGGAGTTATCTATTCCCACCCAAGCCGCCCAGTATCATCCTCGGCTTAGCCCTTCTCTTAAAAAGCCAAGTCCGGCTTCCAGATTTCCCAGACGTGCCCCGCCCGCGTCAGCGTCTCCGTCTCCGGGGGCAGGGTGGGCTTGCCCGGCTGCCAGCCGGAGGGCATCAGCTCCCCGGTCTTCTGGTGGTGCTGGTAAGCCTGCAGCTGGCGCAGCACCTCGGCGACGTTGCGGCCCACCGGCGTAGTGAGCACCTCCATCGCCTGTACGATGCCGTCCGGGTCGATGAGAAAGCGGCCGCGCACGTCCACGCCCTTTTCCTCGTCGTAGACGCCGTAGAGGGTGCCGATGCGCCCGCCCGGGTCGGAGACCATGGGGTAAGGGATGCCGCCCTCGACCATCTTGGAGAGCTCCACCTCCTGCCAGACCTTGTGCGAGAAGTTGGAGTCCACGCTGATGGCGACGACGTTGACGCCCAGCTTCTGGAACTCGGGGTACTTCACGGCAACTGCCGTAAGCTCGGTCGGTCAGACGCAGGTGAAGTCGGCGGGATAGAAGCAGAGCATCAGCCACTGGCCGCGGTAGTCGGCCAGGTTGATGTCCTTGGCCTTGCCCTGGTGATAGGCGCTGGCGGTGAAGGCGGGGGCCTCTCGGCCTACCTGTACGCTCATTTTATACCTCCTGGGGGTATGTTTGTTTCAAGTATAGCACGGTTGGGTAGACATAAATTAAGTTTATGGTAGCTATAAAGGTAGGCTTGAGATACCACGCCCCACCGCCCCATCGGGGTTATCTATTCCCACCCAAGCCGCCCTCGCACCATCAGCTGCTTAGTCCGGAGACACCACCCCTTTACCCTCCCCCCCCCCAGAAAGGGAGAGGTAAAAGAAAATCTCAAACCTAGTAAAATTGACCGCTCCCCAGCCGTTTGTTATGCTGTTCACATAGCAGCTAAAGGAGCCTCAACATGTTCGACTGGGAAGCCCTCATCGTCGGCGGGGGGCCGGCGGGTCTTACCGCCGGGATGTACCTGGCCCGCGCCAAGCGCCGCGTGCTCCTGCTGGATAAAGAAACCCCCGGCGGCTATATCCGCAACGTGGAAACAATTGAGAACTACCCCGGTTTCGCCGGGGGTATCGGCGGGGCCAAGCTGGCGGCGGAGATGGTGAGCCAGGCCGCCAAATACGGCCTGAAGATGGAAGCGGCCGAGGTCACTGGCCTGGAGGTCTTCGCCGACACGCGCTGGGTGGGCTGCGCCCGCGGCGAGGGCTACACCACCAATGTCGTCATCTTCGCCGGGGGGTCCAAAAATAAGAAACTGGGCGTCCCCGGCGAGGTGGAGCTTGAGGGCAAGGGCGTCTTCAGCTGCGCCTTCTGCGACGGCGGCCACTACGTCGGCCAGGTGGTAGCGGTCTGCGGCGGCGGCGACGCCGGCGTCACCGAGGCCCTCTACATGGCCCGAATCGCCGCCAGAGTTATCCTCATCGAGGCCCTGCCCGCCCTGACGGCCACCGCCGTCCTCTGCGACCGCCTGGCTGCCGAAGCCAGGATAGAGGTGCGCTGCGGCGCCAGCGTCACGGCTATTACCGGCGCGGAGAAAGTCGAGGCCATCGAAATTAAGGGTACATCAGGCCAGACCGAGACGCTCCGGGTGGACGGCGTGCTGGTGCACGTCGGCCTGGAGCCGCTGACCGATTATCTGGAAGGCGTCGTGCCTTTGGACGAAGCCGGGCAAATCATCGTCAACGAGCGCATGGAGACGGAAGTGCCGCACGTGCTGGCGGCGGGAGATATCCGCAGCGGCTCGCCGCGGCAGGTGGTTACGGCGGTCGGCGACGGCGCCGTCGCGGCGACCTCGGCGCTGCGGCTCCTGGAGAAAACGGACTAGGCGTCGAGGAGGATGCGGGCGTCGGCGGCCACGGCCCCGTCCGGGTAGGCGATGAGGGGGTTGATGTCCAGCTCGCGGATACGCGGATTTTTTTCGATGAAGCCGGAGACCTTCACCAGCAGCTTTTCCAGGTAAGCTACGTCCGCCGGCGGCTGGCCGCGGTAGCCGGTGAGCAGCGGGTAGCCCTTAATTTCCCGTATCATCTCGGCGGCGTCCTGCCGGACGACGGGGACGAGCCGGAAGGTAACGTCGCGGTAGACCTCCACCGTCACCCCGCCCAGCCCGAACATGAGCACCGGGCCGAACTGGGCGTCCCGGTTCATGCCGACGATGACTTCGATGCCGGGGCGGGCCATCGCCTGCACGGAGACGCCCTCGATGCAGGCGGCGGGCTGCGCCTTTTTGACGGCAGCCATGATTTCGCCGTAGGCGCGCTCCACCTGGGTGAGGTTGGCCAGCCCCACCTTCACCCCGCCGATGTCGCTCTTGTGGACGACGTCCGGCGAGACTATCTTGAGCACCACCGGGAAGCCGATTTCACGGCTCAGGGCGGCGGCCTCGGCCTTCGTGCGGGCCAGTTTGGTAACGACGACGGGTATCCCCGCCGCCGCCAGCATCTCCTTGGCGGCCACCTCGTTGAGCATGATTGAATTTTCCGGCGGCGCTTTCTTCGTCATCGGCGACCTCACTTTTGCCTCGTTTCGCGGTAGCGGCGGTAGCTGGACAGGTAGCGCATCACCCGGGCGGCGCGGCGGGGGTGCCCGTACTCGGGGATGGTCTCGGCTACTTTAAAATCGGCCTCGGCGGCAATCTTGGGGTTGCTTATCGGGAAGCGGGTGACCATGTAGAGGGGCTTGCCGTAGGGGCGCAGCCGGCGGTTCAGGTCGGCCAGGACCTTGTGGCTCTCCACCTGGGCGGTGCGGAAGTCCTCCGGGTTAAAGTTGCCCACGCCCCCCTGGTCGACCATCGGCGGCAGGAAGGCCAGCACCCCGTCCACGTTTTTATCTTCCATGAGAAAGCGGAAGCAGGATACCACCGTCTCGTCCCCCGCCGAGGGGCGGATGCCGACCAGGTCGACGGGGTTATCGTGCGACCAGCGCGGCGGCAGCACGCCGTCGAGCTTTTTAAGCGTCTCCGGCGCCAGTCGGGTAATTTCCAGCCCTTCTTTCTCGGCGATTTCGCTGGCCACCACCCCGAAACCGCCCCCCATGGTGAGGATGGCGATGCGGTTGCCCGGCGGCAGCGGCTGGCTCAAGAGTGCCAATACGGTATCGCAGAGCTCTTCCTCGTCCTCGGTGCGGATGACGCCGGCCTGCCGGAAGGCGGCGTTGTAAACGACGTCCACGCCGGCCAGCGCCCCGGTATGCGAGTGGGCCGCCCGGCCCGCGCCGCTGGTGGCCCCGGCCTTCATGGCGACGATGGGCTTGTGCGGCGTAATCTCTTTGGCCAGGTTGTAAAAGCGCCGCCCCTCGCGCAGGCCCTCGATGTAGAGCGCGATGATGCCGGTGTCCTTATCGCCGGCCAGGTATTCCAGGTAGTCCTCCAGGTGGAGGTCGGCCTCGTTGCCGGTACTGACGAACTTGGCCAGGCCGATGCCTATGCCGGCGGCGTTCTGGATGATGCTGGCCCCCAGGGTGCCGCTCTGGCTGAGCAGCGACATGGCGCCGGGCCTTATCCAGCTGGCGACGACGGCGCTGTAGACCCCGGAGTGGCGGTCGCCGTGGCCGACGCAGTTGGGCCCGATGAAGCGTATCCCGCCCCGCCGGGCGATTTCCTTGACCTCGGCCTCAAGTACGGCGCCCTCGCCGCCGACCTCGCTGAAACCGGCCGAGACGATGACCGCCCCGCGCACGCCCTTCTCGGCGCACTGGCGCATCACCCGGGGGACGACGGGGGCGGGCACGACGATAATGGCCAGCTCCACCGGGCCGGGGATGTCCAGGACGCTGGCCTGCGCCTTTACGCCCAGCACCTCGGCGGCGTTGGGGTTGACGGCGTAAATCCGCCGCGACGGGCTGGCCTGGGTCGAGTCGAGCAGGGCCCGCATGGCGTCGTAGCCCCACGAGCCGACGGTGTTCTTGGCGCCGATGACGGCGATGGAATCGGCCGCGAAGAGGGCGTGCCAGAAACTTGGGTTATCCGTTGTGGAATCAGTCATCCTTAACCCCATTATAGCGGTATGGCCGGCTAAATGCCACGTACGCCGGTCATAGCACCAGCATGGCGTCGGTAATATAATCCCCTCTTCGGGCCGGATGTTTAGTAAATATTCATAAATTCCCGGCGGGATGTAACGTTTTGTTTAGCCCCCCGGTTATATCCTGTTAAGCGGATGAAAAGGAAACTGCTGTTACTATTGAGCCTAATAGGCGTGCTCTTTCTCGCCACCGGCTACAGCCCGGTTTATAGCGACGCGCCCTCCGGGCACACCGGCATCGCCGGCAAGGTGAGCGAGGGACTGGTTGCTTTGGCCGCCAAGCCGACGGAAAACAGCGGCGATACCGGCATCATGATTAGCAACATCCAGAACGAGGTATTGAGGAATTCAACCTTCGCCGAGGTCAGGGACTTCATCCTGGAAGACAAGACCAGCCAGAACCAGTTTATCCCTTACGTGTACGAATGCCGCCACTTCGCCACCGATGTCAACAACAACGCCGAGGCCGCCGGTATCCGGTGCGCCTTCGTCCTCCTTTGCTACCCGGTCGGGCAGCATGCCGTCGTCGCCTTCGAGACCATCGACCGGGGCCTGATTTACATTGAGCCCCAGACCGACGCCGCCATCCAGCCGGAGGTCGGCGGCCGCTACCAGAACCAGGAAATCGTCGAGATTCTCATCTGCTGGTAACCGCCAGACTAATCCCGCCAGCCTCCCGAAAAAACCCGGGGGGCTGATATTTCTACCAACCCCCCGAGTGGATTACCGGAACAAGCTAGCGATTAGCTGCGTCGCCTCACCGCCACCAGGACTAACACCAGGACGATTATCACTACCGCCCCGCCGATAACCCCACCGACCACAGCCCAGTTAGTCTCCCCTGGCTCTACCGCCTGGGTGGGCGCAGCGGCTGTCTCGGTCGGGGTCTCACCAGGCGGCTGGGTAGCCGCCGGGGGTTCCGTCCCGGCCGGTGGCGACGTGCCTTCCGGTTCGGCCGGAGGCTCGGTCGCCGGTGGCGTTGCCGGACTGGTCACGGCGAAACTGCCGGAAAAGCCGGCCAGCGTGACATCGTAGCTGCCGGTCTCGGATCTGGTTACGGTGAAGTTCAGTTGCCGGCTTTCACCGGCAGCCAGCGTGACTCCCTTCTCCGACTCCCAGACGTCGTTTATCTCTAGTATGGCGGAGTAGCTGCCCTCGCTACCGCCGCTATTGGTCACCAGGACACTGATGTTGACCTCCTCGTCGGGAGTGACTTCGGCCGGCGAGATATTCAGCGCGCTGATGGTGAAGGCTGCCGGCTCGCCCATGCCGAGCAGGGCAAAAGTGGTGAAGTGGGGCAGCTCCGCCGTGGCGGTCTTGGTTGTCGTGTTTATCGTGGTCTCCAGTAACTTCCACTCACCGGCGGCGGTGTCGTAGTAGGCTATGACCAGGTCGATTTCTTCGATGCCTTCAGGCAGTTCAATCACACCGTAGTGCCATTTCAACAGCACCGCCGGGTTGAAGGTAGACCCGTCCGGCCCGAAATTGTAGGCCAGGGCGATGATTTGCGCACCGGCCGGCGGGGGCGGGATGTCCACCGCATCCTCGATAATTAGCGTCATCAGAGGATTCAGATCGGCATCCAGACCTACGGTGCCCTCGTCGATGACAATGGTGCACACATTATCCAGGGAAGAAGCGGTCACCCTGGCGATAAAACGCCCGCTCGTACTGACATAGCCGGAAATAAAGGTGGTACCCGGCGACAGTGCGCCGCCGCCGCCACCGCCACCGCCACCGCCGCCGCCGCCGCCACCCTGCAGGCTACCAGCGCCGGAGAACACGGTGCCGGTGAGCTGGTTAAGGTTCGGCACGGTATCGATTCGTATCTTGGCCCACATGTAGCCAGCGTAGGCCGGCGGGCCGGGTATATCCGCGGGATTTACCCCGGAATCGGAGCAGGTTACCCACTGCGTACCGTCCCACCAGCGTAGTTTCAACGAATTCTCGTCAAGCCCGGCGATATCGGCCGCGGTATAGTAGACCTTGACGACAATCTCATCGACGTCCGTAGAGGTATCAAGGTTAACGTCAATATAGGTGCCGGTATCTCCGGTAAAACCAGTACCCGGGTTGCTGTTGTATTTGGCCACTGTTATGTTGGTGGTGCCGGTACCGGTCTGGTCGACACTAACACCGACCTGGGTCTGGCCATTGACCGTGCCGTTGCCCGTGCACGTCCCCGACTTAGCTTCGCTGACGCCGGCCCCTATCCACGGGTCGTAGTCCACGTTGTCGCTGACGGCGTTTCCGGTGCCATCGGGATTACCCGCATGAGCCGGGCCCGACTTGTCGCCCCACCAGTTGTGAGTGGCCTTGACGGGGGTGGCAAAGGCGCCGAATACACTGACCGCATCCGTGTTATTTCCGAAGTTATTGAACTGGATACGGTCGGCCGGGTAGGCGATATTGCTCTCCATGGAGTAACCGATGCCCATATCGTTATTCTCAAAGGTGTTGTTCTCGATGAGACTGGGCAGGAAGGTCATGCCCGTACCCGAGCCGTAGTAGGCGAAGAATATCGATGGCCAGGGCCCGCCCGGGTAGGCATTAGTGGCGTTCCGGAAGGTGTTGTTATAGATGTGATGGTCGCCGATGGTGGTATTCTCCGGGCAGCCGTAGCCGAAGTAGATGGCGTCACTCCCGCCGTCGAAGGTGTTATCGTAGATGTCAAAGGCCCGGGTGTTGGACATGGCGATGCCGCCGGTGGTGTAGTCCAGATTATTGTAGATATTCACCGGGGCCACGCCATCAACACGGGCGGCGTAGCGGTCGTGGCAGAGGAGCATCGAGTTAGCGGTCTCATCGGCTATGGTGGTGGTATCCACGAACCTGTTATCGTGGACATCCAGGTAGAGCGGGCCAGCGCTGGCTCTATTAACGAGTATGGCGATACCGCTGTTGCTTATCGCGTTGTCCTCCACGCTGAAGGTGAACCCGGAGATGTCCAGGGTGGTCGTGCCGGCAAAGCCATTCAGATCGGACTTGAGGCAGTGCATCCGGCTGGCGTCGTCCGCCGGGGCAATCCAGGTGGTCACGTCGCGCCCGGCCCCCCGAATGGTCAGGTTGGCGCCCGGCGGGATGTTCACCGATTCCGTATACGTACCGGCCAGCACGTTGATGGTATCGCCGGCGCCGGCGGCGTCGATGGCGTCCTGGATGGTGCCGTGGGCGTACCAGGTCATCGGCGCGTTGCCGGGCGTCAGGCCGTACCAGGGCGAGTAGTCAACGCTATTGGTAATGACGTCACCGGTACCGGCGGGATTGCTGGCATGAATCGGCCCGCTGGCATTGCCCCACCAGTTCCCCTCGGCGTTTACCAGCATATTGCCGGCGTAATCGCCGTAAACACGGATGCCGAATAGATTGCTCGAGAAACTGTTGCCTCTGACCGTATCGGTGGGATAGGCCACGTCGTCGCCACACTCGTAGGTGATGCCCGTACCGTTGGGATTGTTGAAGGTATTGTTTTCGATGGTATTGGGCAGGAGCGTCAGGCCGGTCTGGCCGGAATAGTGCTCGATGGCGATGGCGCCTCTGGGGTAGCTAAGTTCGGTGCCGTCGTAGCCGTCGCCCACGTGGGCGAAGTTGTTGTTCCAGATGTGGTGGCCGCCGCGCGACGGCTGCTCGCTGGTGCAGCCGCTCCCGATGAAGATAGCGGCGTTCTTCCTGGTGGCGTAAGCATTACCGACCACATCGTAAGTGAAGTCGTTGTTGTAGACGTCGTAGTTATCGCTGTTGGACATGCAGATGCCGGAGGTGGTCTGGAAGATGTTATCGTGAATTGATACCGGCGATTCTCCGGTAACCTCGTCCCTGACGATGCCCGAGTTGCGGCACAGCCACAGGCCGTAGTTCGACTCGCCGGGGGTAATCAGCCGATTATGGTGGAAGTTAAAGCCGAAGCCGGTATCCTGGTAGCGGTTGGCCTTGCCCAGCTTTATCATCCCGCCGTTGACATCACCCATGTCCGAAGAGAAGGTGAAGCCGGTTATCTCGTAGTGCAGGGGGGTGGTAACTGTATCAGCGAGCGTAGGGCCCAGCCAGTCGATGCACGCGCCGCCGCCGCCGTCCCAGGTTACCGCATCCATACCGGCCCCAACGAGACTGAGCGGGTGGTACGGTAAGTTCACCGTCCCGGTGTACGTCCCCGCCGCCACGTTGATGATGTCGTTGGCGAGGCTGGCATCAACGCCGTCCTGGATACTGCTCCAGATGGCCGGCAGGAGCGAGTTGCCGGGGTGGTCGACGGTCACGGCGCGGTCGAAGGCGTTGCCGAGGAGGATGGCATCAATATCAAGAGTTACGGTATCATCCTTGACCTGAACACCGTTGTTGGTAAAGGTGTTTTGGGTAATGGCGGTGCCGTTCTGGGCATACTCGGTATAGATACCGTCTTTAATACTGTTGCTGATTTCGTTCTGGTCTATCGTCAGGTTGGTAACATTAAAGAAGTAGATGCCGGCCTCTGCTCCATCGATGCTATTACCTTGTACAACATTATCGCGGAGCTTCGCTGCCCCCATTATGGCGGCAATCTTATCCGGGTCGGTTCTGGCGGGGTCTGCCTCGTTATTACCGAGAATAGTGCCAATCTCTATACCCACTCCGTTATTGACCCCGGAGGCGGTAATAGTGTTATTCAGGATTTGATTTCCTGAAATATCCTCGGTGCCATCTATTAAGTCATAACCGCCGTAGCGCGTATCGTAACTTATCAGGATAGCGGGGCAGGAATAGTTCTCGGCCGTGGCCGTGGCGTCAATCGTGTTGTTCTGGATAAGGTTTCCGGTGCACTGGTTTTGCGCTTTGGCACTCACGGCGATGCCGATGCCTCCGCCGCCGGAGGCCACGGTACTGGTAATGACGTTGTTCGTTATCACCCAGTTGCTGCCATTCCAGTTGGAGATTCCCTGTACGGTGTCGGTAATCGTCAGGGAATCAACGGTTATCCCATTCACTCCTACGGCATACACGACGAGGTCGAGGTCGGCTGTAGCATCACAATTAACGGTGAAGTTCCTTATCTCGCTGCCATCGACCTCAGGCCTGAAAGCGGTGTGATAG
>DAOUEP010000093.1:0-3953 GCA_034430515.1 Dehalococcoidales bacterium
GTCGGGCTCTTCCCAGGCGTAGCCCAGCCCCATGTCCAGATTGGGGTGCATCGGGTTGGGGATGAGGACGATGCGGAAGCCCTCCCGCTTGAGCGCCTGTAGGTAGAAGATAAAGACGTCCTCGCCGAGCGCGACGGGCTGGCCGGTCTCGCGGTCCAGGACAATCTCGGCCTCAACCATGATGGTATCGAACCCCGCCTGACGCAGCTCGGCGGCATGGAGCAGGTAGCTGCGCAGCTCGTCGAGGCGGGCACCCCAGGCGCCCCGGTAGAAGGCGGGGTAAAGCGAGCTATCCAGCGCGACGGGCTGGCGGTATTCCTCCCACCAGGCATCAAAGGGGTCGGCGGGTGGGGTGGTGGTTGTTGAGGGTGGTGTTGTTGGCTCGCTAGAGGTGGTCGGTGGTGGGGTGGAAGGCTCGGAGGTCGTCGGGGTTGTTGGTGTCGGCGCGGTGCAGGCCGCCAGCCCCAGGAGGCTCAGGAGCAATAATAATATCAGCCAGTTTCGGTGCATTATTCATTAGTATATACCCTGGAGACTTTCAGGGGTAGGGGGTCTAACTCTGAATAACCACGATGACCGCCAGGATAATCCCCATGACGGCCCCGATAATGGCCCCCGACCGGGGGGTGGCTCGCGACAGACCTCAGGTGGGGGTGGTGCAGTCTTCCCGGGACGATGACCGGCGGCTGTTAGCGAGCCCCCAGAGCCAGCCCAGGCCGCCGCCGCCCGCGGCCCCCAGTATCAGCCACAATGCTGCCATCAGTCCCTCCTATACTAATATAACGCCAAAGTGCCCGCCGGGATACGACTTATATCTCACCGTGATGCGGCGGCGGGCCGATATGCTATAATTACCTGACGACTTTTTTCCGGGAGAGTGAAATTTGCTGCACGTGCTCGTGGGCGAGGACGATTTTTCTATCCGCCAGGCGCTGGACGAGATTAAAAAGGGCATCGGCGACGCCTCGGCCCTGATGACCAATACTACCGTCCTCGACGGGCAGAAGGTAACCCCCGCCGAGCTTCACGCCGCCGCCGGGACGGTGCCCTTTCTGGCGGACCGGCGCCTGGTTATCGTCGAGGGGCTGCTGGAGCGTTTCGAGCCTAAGGCGGGCAATAACCGCCGCCGGAGCGCCCGCTCCAAGGATGCCGCGGAAGGTTACCAGGAAATCGCCGTCGCCATAAAGGCCCTGCCGGACTTCACCGACCTGGTGGTGCTCGGCGGCAAGATAGGCTCTGCCAATCCGCTGCTGCGGGAGCTGGCGGCCCTCAAAGCGGTGCGGAATTTCCCCATGCTCCGGGGGGGGCAGCTGACCCAGTGGGTGGAGCGGCGCGTCGCCGACGCCGGGGGGAGCATCTCGCCCCAGGCTATCCGGCTGCTGGCGCGGTACGTGGGGTCGAACCTCTGGATTATGGCCGCCGAGGTGGACAAGCTCTGCCTCTACGCCGCGGGCCGGCGCATCGAGGAGGCCGACGTGCGGGCGCTGGTGAGCTACGCCCAGGAGGGCAGCGTCTTCGCCATGGTGGACGCCATCCTGGAGTTTCGGGGCGGCACCGCCCAGGGGCTGCTGCAGCAATTATTGCGGCAGGGGGCGGCCCCGGCCCAGCTGCTGGTGATGCTCTCCCGCCAGGTGCGCTTTATCTACCAGATAAGGGAGCTGCGCGGCCAGGGGCTGGCGCGGGCCGAAATCCAGAAACGGGTGGGACTGACCTCGGACTTTGTTTTGAGCAAGGCCTGGGAGCAGGCCGACCACTACGCGCCGGGGCGCATCCGCGAGGTCTACCACCGGCTGCTGGAGGCCGACCTGGCCATCAAGACGGGCCGCATGGAGGGCGAGCTGGCCCTCTACGTGCTCATCGCCGAGCTGAGCGGCGGCGCTGTCTCGACCTAGCGCTGGTCCGGCGGGATTTCCTGGGGGTTGGATTCGTCCAAATAGCTCTGCAGGATGACGGCCGCGGCGGCGTCGTCGTCGCGGGTATCCTTGCCCACCCGGCGCGTTTCCTTGAGCCGTTCCCGGGCCATTACCGTGGAGAGGCGCTCGTCGCGCCATACCACCGGGATTTCCAGGCGGCCCCGCAGCAGCTCTACGAAGGTTTCGGTCTTCTCGGTCTGAACGCTGCGGGTGCCGTCCATGTTCAGGGGCAGCCCGGCAATGACCATCTCTACCCCTTTTTCGCGGATAATGGCGGTAATCCCGCCGATGGCCGAATCGTCATCAGGACGGGGGACGATGGTGAGGGGGCTGGCCAGGATACCCAGCGGGTCGCTCAGTGCCACGCCGATGCGGCTATCGCCGATATCCAGCCCCAGGACGCGCATCAGACCAGGTCTTTCACCAGGCCTAGGGCGGCGTCCAGCTTGCCCCTGTCCCGGCCCCCCGCCTGGGCGAAGTCGGGCCGCCCGCCGCCCCCGCCGCCGGCTACCTGGGCCACCTTCTTGACGATGTCCCCGGCGTTATAGCCCTTTTTCACTAAATCCGGCGTGACGGCGGCGATGAAGACGGGTCGCTCGCCGCTGACGGCCCCCAGCACGACGATGGCGCTGCCCAGCTTATCGCGGATAAAGTCGGCCATCTCGCGCAGGATACTTTGGTTGCCGGAGGTTACTCTGGCCGAAATAACGTTGATGTTTTTAATCTTGGCTACCTGATTTAATAGAGCTTCGGCGTCGTGGCGGGCCAGGTCTTTTTCCAGCGCGGCGGCGCGCTTGCGCTCTTTGTCCAGCTCGCCGAGCAGGCCGCTGACCTTGTCCGGGGCGGTCTCCGGGGTGACCTCCAGCGCCTGGGCGATGCCCTCCAGCCCGCCGAGCCGGGCCTCGATGAGGCGCTCCGCCTCCCGGCCGGTAACGGCCTCGATGCGGCGCAGGCCCGCCCCGATACTGCTCTCGCTGATGATGTGAAAATAGCCGATTTCGCCGGTGGAGGCTACGTGCGTGCCGCCGCAAAGCTCGGCGCTGATGACCGGCTCGCCGATACTGAGTACGCGCACCACGTCGCCGTATTTTTCGTCAAAGAGGGCGGTAACCCCGGCGGCGATGGCCTCGCGGTAGCCGGTCTCCTCGTCGTAGACGCTCAGGTTCTCGCGTATCTTTTCGTTGACGATGGCCTGCACTTGCCTGATTTCGTCGGGCGTCATGGCGGCCAGGTGCGAGAAGTCGAAGCGCAGGCGCTCCGGGGCCACCAGCGAGCCGCGCTGCTGGATGTGCTCGCCGAGGACGGCTTTCAGCGCCGCCTGGAGGAGGTGCGTGGCGGTATGGTTGCGGGCGATATCGCGGCGGCGGTCGATGTTTACCACGGCCTCGATGGTATCTCTGACCTTCAGACTGCCCGTGGCGAGCTTGCCCCGGTGCAGGGTGACCTCCGGCGTGGGGTGGACGGTATCGGTGACGGTGAAGCGCCCGTCCTTACTGATTATCTCGCCGGTATCCCCCACCTGTCCGCCCATCTCGGCGTAGAAGGGGGTGGTGTCTAGAATAATACCAGCCTCCTGGCCTTCGCTAATGATATCAGCTTCCTGGCCGTCCACCAGTATTTTTACTATGTTAGCTTCCTGCGAGAGGGTGTGGTAGCCAACGAAATTAGTTTTTCCTATTTCATGTGTTACTTGCACACTGGCTGTAAGACCAATGGCTACATCAACTTTTTTAACGAAGTTTATTGGCCCAACGGTTCTTTCCATTGAACCACAATTCGGGCATTTTTTTTCAGGCTCTTTTAGTCTCAAACCACATTCTGCGCACCTTAGTAATCCGGCTCTACCCCGCTCCCGCTGCTTGTCCATCTCCTTTTCAAAGCCGGCCATGTCCACGCCGAAACCGGCCTTCTCCACGATTTCTTTGGTCAGCTCCACGGGGAAGCCGTAGGTATCATAGAGGCGGAAGGTGTCAGCGCCGGAGATTTTCTTCGTCTTCTTGTGCTTCGCCAGCAGTTCGTCGATAATCTCCAGCCCCGTCT
>DAOUEP010000094.1:0-3988 GCA_034430515.1 Dehalococcoidales bacterium
TCGGCAATCTGGGCGTCCTGCTGGCGGGTCAGGTGCCAGCACAGCCAGCCGATGGAGTTGCAGTCCTCGCGGGGTTGCCAGGCGATGTCCTCCCGGCTAAGGCCGGCGAGGACTCTTTCCAGAGACTCCGGGAGCCGCCCGTAGGCGTCGGCGAGGATTTGCTGCCAGTTCATGGTCGCCTCCTTTATACGGTTATTATTTGTGGTGCTGTTACAAGGGTAGAGTGTATCGCCCCGGCGGGGAAAATGCAAAGATAAAGGTCACTATTAAAGAGATAGTCGCCGGATGTGATGGGTGGTTAAGGGGTCATGGTGGAGATAGGGGGATTCGAACCCCCGACCTCCGCGATGCGAACGCGGCGCTCTCCCAATTGAGCTATATCCCCACGCTGGTATTATAGCATACCGGGCTAGCGCTCGACGCGCTCGATGCGGTAGCGCTGCTTGCCCGCCGGGGCGGTTATCTCCACGGTCTCGCCGTCGCGGCGGCCGAGGAGGGCCTTGCCCAGCGGCGAGGCGATGGAGATTTTCCCTTTGGCCGGGTCGACCTCGCGCGGGTCGACGATGGTGTAGCAGCACTCCTCGTCGCGGGACAGGTCGCAGAGGACGATGCGGTCGCCGACGCCGGTCTTGGCGGCGGGCTGTTTTTTCCCTTCCTCCAGGATGGTGGCCGCCTTGAGCGTCTCCTCCATCTCCTTGACGCGCCCCTCCACGTGGCCGCGCTCCTCGCGGGCGGCCTGGAGGGGGGCGTTCTCGCGGAAGTCCTTATCGGCGGCGGCTTTCCGTATTTCCACAACGAGGTCTCGGCTCCGCTGCTTGAGGTTTTTAAGCTCGGCGGCCAGCTCGTCGTAGCGCTGCCGCGTCAGCGAGGCGGCCTCGGGGCGGGCGCGGCCGGTCGCCGCCGGGACGGCCCGGGACTTCTTCGTTTTCAGGTGGGTGCCCAGGTTGGTGCGGCTCCAGCCCGCCTTCCTGGCGTGGGCCAGGAAAGCGCGTACCATCTCCAGCTTGCGGGCGTAGTCCGTATCCGATACCGATAGCTGCTCGGCGTAGCTGGCCACGTGCGGCGGCGCCAGTCTGGAGAAGGGCTGCTCCCAGCCGTACCAGCGGGCGAACCGGAAGACCTCCGGCTGGCTGGCCTCCCGCTTGGCGGGCGAGAGCGTCGCCAGGAAAGCGGTAGCGGCCTCGCCCAGGGTGGGGGTGTCGTCGCGGTTGGTCATAATCTCTCCCGGTGGTATTACCTCATTCTAAACGTTTGGCTGTGGGCGGGTCAATCCGGCCACTGCCGAAGGGCAGTTTGGCGACGTTGAGGACGGCGGCCACCGCCTGATACCTGAGCAGCCGCAGGATGGTCTGGCTGTGCCAGTCGAAGGAGAGGTCGGGGGCGTTGAGCAGGGCGGCGTCGATGCCCCGGCGGACGACGACCTCAAAGAGCCGATCAACCCGGCCATCGCCGAGGCGCTCGTAGAGCCGCCGGGCCCAGTAGCCGAGGCGCAGCTCCCGCCCCAGCACCCGCCGCCATGCCCGCTGGTAGCGCGCCAGCCTTCTGGCCGAGAGGTCGCCGTCAACCAGCGCCTCGTGCAGGACGGCGGCGGCGGCCGCGGCTCCGAGGCGCCCGTAGTAGATGCCGCCGCCGCTGGTGGGTTTGACCTGACCGGCGGCGTCCCCGACGACGACGAGCCGCTCGCCAAAGCTGCGGGCCGGCGGCCGCAGCGGGATGCCCCCATAGCTGATTTTCCAATCTTCCGGAGTGATTTTACCCCGTGAGGCGAGAGCCGCCAGCCATTCGCGTAAGTAGTGTCCCGGCCGCTGCCGCGCCAGCAGCCCGGCCCGCGCCCGTCCCGGCGCGGCGGGGGCCAGCCAGGCGAAGAAGCCCGGCGCCACCGCCCCGAACCAGACCTCCGCCTCGCTTAGCTCCGGCGCGCTGACCTCGGCCTGGGCGCCGATGGTGAAGTCGCCGTAATTTCCCAGGCCCAGTCTTTGGAGCAGGCTGGGGTTGAATCCCCCGGCCAAGACCACCGCCTGGGACGCGATGGCCTCCTCTCTGCCTTGGTGGGCTACTGTCGTGATGGTTTTGTCCTTTTCGACGCTGACGTTGACGGCGCGGCTCTCGAAGTGGTAGGCCGCCCCGGCCGCCTGCGCCCGCCGGGCCAGCAGGTTATCGAAGGCGGCGCGGTCCAAGATAGCCGCCTGGGGGTCGGGCCGCTCGATGTGGAGGGGCAGGCCGGAGGGAGAGTAGAGGGTGGCGCTGTTGAGCCGGCGGAGGATGACGTCTTCGGGGATATCGAAGGCTTCTATACATTCCTGCCCGACGATGCCGGCGCAGCAGGTCTTGCCCACCGCCGCCCGCTTTTCCAGCACCAGCACGCGGTGGCCGGCCCCGGCCAGCCGCCCGGCGGTATAGCTGCCCGCCGGCCCCCCGCCGATAACAGTTACGTCGTACACGGTTTATACTAGCTCTGGGGAAGGGGTGAGTTCAAGCGGGTAAGATTTGTTACCTCACCCCCTGTGTCCCCCTCTCCTGACGAGGCGTGCCGCAGGAGAGGGGGAACTGATTATTGAAAAGAGGGGCTGCGCCCCTCTTAAACGCCCCTGCATATTGAAACATCGGCCGTAATATCTTAGAATGTAAGGACGTAAAAAGGCGACGTGGCCAAGAGGTTAAGGCGGGGGTCTGCAAAACCCCTATTCGGCGGTTCGAATCCGCCCGTCGCCTCCAGTCATCAGGCCAGGCAGGCCTCCAGCTCGTCCTCGTAGACCACCACCTCGCGCTCGCTGGCGCCCACCCGCACGTTGTAGATGAAAAAAATCTGGCCGGTGCGCGGGCTTATCCAGAAGAAATCGGCGACCTCCCCGATTTCCCCAGCGTAGGCGCTGACATCGTTTTCCCGCTTCGTCAGGCCGTCCTCGCTTACGGGCTGGATGATTACCCTTTGGCCCACCGTGTATTTAGGTTCCATCGTATTATCCTCGGCAACCATTTGGGCATCATAATACTAAACGGCGCTCTTTGTCAATACCCCGTTTTAGCAGGTATCGGCGCGGCCGGCCGGGTAATCCGGGCCCGTCTAGTGCCAGCCGTAGCCCTGGCGCAGCCCCCGTACGTAGGAGGCCTGCCCGGCGTGCTGGAGGCCGTCGCTGAGGGTGCCGATGAGCAGCATCCCCACCGTCGGCGGCGGCTGGAAGGGCGTCCCCTCCACTATTTTATCCAGGTCGGCCTTCTTCAGCGTGGCGAAGTAGCCCTTGGAGCGCGCCAGCACCGCCTGGTGGTAGCCCAGCAGTGTGGCGGCGTCCGGCGAGTGGAATTTGGCCAGGTCTTCCGGCTTGTGGCCCAGGCCGTGGTCTTCCGGGTCGGCGGGGCGACCGAACTTCTCGTGCCAGCCGTCCTTAATCCAGACCTGGTCGGCCCCCATGAAGCGGGAGATGGACACGTCCTGCCAGCGCGTCAGGTGCCAGACCAGCCAGCCGATAGAGTTGCAGTCGGGTTTGGGCTGCCAGTTGAGGTCGGCCTCCGTGAGTCCCTCCAGGGTATAGCCCAGCGCCCGCAAAATCCCCTCGTAAGCTCCCGATAGACAATCCTGCGTTTCCATACTTGCCTCCTGATGCTTTTAGTCCCGGCTCGCGCCGGGGTGATGCGTAACTCTATTGTAAGGCCGGGGCCGGTCGGCTTTCAAGCGGCCCGCCCGCCACCGCCTTGACACCCCGCCCCCCGCCGCCTACAATGGCTCTGGTAGTGCCGGTTTACCGACCGTACCTTGAGCACAGGCCGGGATGGCGGAATTGGCAGACGCAGCGGATTTAAAATCCGCCGGAGAAATCCTTGTGGGTTCGAGTCCCTCTCCCGGCACCACAGGAGGTTGATATGCCACCCTGGCTGGCCGTTATCATTGGCTACCTCCTCGGCTCCGTCCCCACCGCCTACATCGCCGGGCGTATCCTGCGCGGGCGCGATATCCGCCGCCTGGGCGATAAGAACGCCGGCGCCGCCAACG
>DAOUEP010000095.1:0-7300 GCA_034430515.1 Dehalococcoidales bacterium
ACCCGGACGAAGTCCCCCTTGACCTCGCTCAGGATATCCGGCGTCCTGACCAGGTCGATGGTCAGGCTGGCGGCGGCCTCTTTTTTCAGCTTGCCCCTGGCGGGGGTTTTGGGGCGGTAGTCGGCCACGGCGGCGGCCATAAGCAGGGCCTGGGCCGCTTTGACTGCTTTGGCGATGGCCGCCTTCATCTCGGCGGCGGTGTTGACTCTGATAACCTCGACGCCCGCCGGCTCGGGCAGGGCGGCGGCGGTGACGAGCGTTACTTGCGCGCCGCGGTCGCGAGCGGCCTCGGCCAGGGCGTAGCCCATGCGGCCGGAGGAGCGGTTGCCGATGTGCCGCACCGCGTCGAGGGGCTCGCGGGTGCCCCCGGCGGTAACGACGATTTTCTTACCTTCCAAATCGCGCTTTTGCCCCAGCGCCCGTTCCAGGGCGGCCAGGATGGCCGGGGTGTCGGGCAGGCGCCCCCTGCCGAGCTTGCCGGAGGCGAGGCGGCCGTAGTCCGGCTCGATAATGGTGAAGCCGCGCCCCCGGAGCTTGTCTACGTTGGCGCGCGTGACGTTGTTTTCATACATCAGGTCGTTCATGGCGGGGCAGACGACCACCGGGGCGCGCGTGGCCAGGACGACGGTGCCGAGCATGTCGTCGGCGATGCCGGCGGCCAGGCGGGCGATGGTATTGGCCGTGGCCGGGGCGATGAGGACGGCGTCGGCGGCCTCGGCCAGGGCGACGTGCTCCTCGCTCCACTCCGAGGCCAGGGCGAACATATCCGTGACTACCGGGCGGTGGGTGATATTGCGCAGCGTCAGCGGGGTGACGAACTTGACGGCGGCCGCCGTCATGACCACCTCCACCCGGGCGCCGGCCTGGGTGAGCTTGCTGGCGATATCGGCGGCCTTGTAGGCGGCGATGCCGCCGGTGATGCCGAGGACTATGGTTTTATTTTTAAGCATGGTCATTTGTCGGCTACTCCCGGTTCATGTCGTGGATGGCCTTGATGCCGATGAGGGTCAGGTCGGAGTTGACCTTATCGATGACTTTGGTCTCCGGGGCGATGGTATCGGCGTAGCCGCCGGTGGCCACCACGAAGGCCTTTTTCCCCAGCTCCTCCTGGATGCGCGTCACGATGCCGTCAATCAGGCTGGCGTAGCCGAAGATGATGCCCGACTGCATGGCGGCCTGGGTGTTGGTGCCGATGGCCCGCTTGGGGCGCACCAGCTCGACCCGGGGGAGGGCGGCGGTGCGGGTATAGAGGGCCTCGGCGGCGATGGCCAGACCGGGGGCGACGGCCCCGCCCAGGTAGTCGCCCGTTTCGGAGATGGTATCGAAGACGGTGGCCGTCCCCAGGCAGACGACGATGAGCGGCTGTCCGCCGTAGAGCTTGATGGCCCCGGCGGTGTTGGAGATGCGGTCGCCGCCGACCTCGCGCGGGTTGTCCATGCGGATGCGGATGCCCGTCTTGACGCCGGGCTCCACCACCAGGGGCTGGATGTTGAAATAGCGCTGGAAGACCTCGTTGAAGGTCGTCAGCAGGGGCGGCACGACGCAGCTCAGGCCCCCTTCCTTGATGTCGTCCGGCTCGATGCCGGCGTTGCGCACCATGTTGAGGATGAGCACGGCGTACTCGTCGGGCATGCGGTGGACGCCGGTGCCGATGCGCCAGGTGGCCTTGAGCTCATCGCCCTGGAAGAGGCCGATGGTGATATTGGTGTTGCCGATATCGACAGCCAGTAGCATATTTCTTACTCCTCGGCGGCGGGCTCTTTGAGCCGCTTGATAGTCGGCGGCAGGGCCGGCAGCAGGTCGGAGGCCAGCGCGCCGGTATCGCCGATGGCGTCGCTGACCATCTCGGCGGCCTTGGCGTGCAGGTAGACGCCCAGCGTGGCGGCATCGTAGGGCGGCAGCCCCTGCGCCAGCAGCCCGGCGATGATGCCGGCCAGGACATCGCCGGTGCCCGCCGTGGCCAGGGCCGGGTTGGCGAACGGGCTGAGGCGGCGGTGGCCGTCGGCGGCGGCAATCACGGTGTATGCCCCCTTGAGGACGACGGTCTGGCGCCATTCAGCGGCCAATTTTCCGGCCACGCCCAGCCGGTCGGCCTGCACCTCGTCCACGGTTGTCCCCGCCAGCCGGGCCATCTCGCCGGGGTGGGGGGTGAGGACGGCGTCGTCGTTGAGCTGCTGACACCAGTCCGCCGTGGCCGACAGGATATTGAGGGCGTCGGCGTCGAGCACCAGCGGGGGCAGGTTTTTCTCCTTGAGAAGCGCGCCGACGCATTCCGCCGTGGCCGGGTCCTGCCCCAGGCCGCAGCCCAAGAGCAGGGCGTCGTAGTTATCGGCCTGAGCGGCGATGGCGGCGGCGGCCTCGGCGGCGATGACGCCGGGCGAAGCCTCCGGCACGGGCAGGTAGGTAACCTCGGTCAGCTTGGCGGCCAGGATAGGCAGCAGCGCCGGCGTGGTGGCCAGAGTGACCAGTCCCGCCCCGGCGCGCAAGGCCCCGTTGCAGGCCAGGTAAGCGGCGCCAATATAATTAATCGAGCCGGCCGCCACCAGCACCCGCCCGAAGGTGCCTTTGTTGGCGCCCAGGGGGCGCGCCGGCAGCAGGGCGCGGGCCATTTCGGCGGTGATAAGCTCGGTGGTGATGTCGTCGGCCAGCTGGGCGGGTATGCCGATATCGGCGATGATAAGGCGGCCTATCTTCGCCGCGCCGGGCAGGCGGAACTGCCCCAGCTTGGGGAAGGCCAGCGTCACGGTAATATCGGCCTGGGGGCAGGCCGGGTCGGCGGCGCCGGTGTCGGCGTCCAGACCCGAGGGCAAATCCACGGCGATGACGGTCAGCTCCCGCTCTCGCCGCGCCGCCGCCACCCGCTCCAGCACCTGCTTGAAGACGCCCTCCAGGGGGCGCAGTCGCCCGGTGCCCAGCAGCGCGTCGATGACGGCGGTGGCCGGGGCCAGCAGGGCGTCGAATTTCTTGAGGCCGGCGTCGCCGGCGGCCTCGACGCAGGTAATGCGGCGCTTCTTGACCAGCTTGTAGTTGGCGTCGCCCGCCGGGCGCGGGCGGCACAGGTAGATGCCTACCTTGTAGCCCCAGTCGTGGAGGTAGCGGGCGGCCACCAGACCGTCGCCGCCGTTATTGCCCCCGCCCACCAGGCAGAGGACGGGCCGCTCGTCGGGCGGGCCCAGGCAGGCGCGGGTGGCCTCGGCCACGGCCTTGCCGGCGTTCTCCATGAGCACGCTGGTGGGCGCGCCCAGCTTGAGGCACGCCTGGTCAATGCGCCGCATTTGTTCGGCGGTGAGGATTTTCATCAGCTTTTATCCCGCTTTCCGATGATTTGAGTGTAGCAATATTCGGTGTTACGGTCAAGATGGTAGGGCCGTGTCTCTCTTAAACGCCCCGAGCGGTGTTATGCTTTCCCCCATTCTGGCGGGGGGTAAAGGGGTGGTAAACTCCGGGCTAAGCGGCGGATGCCGCGAGGGCGGCTTGGGTGGGAATAGATAGCTCCGACGGGGGAGGCGAGGTGTACGAAGCGTCAATCCATATTAGGGCCGACCAGAGGAGCGTAGGCCGCGGCTGCGGTCATGGCTTCCTGCTGCTCGCGGGCGTCCATCGGCTTAAAGCGCTGCGCGGCGGCGATAATCTTGGGCCAGAGCTTAAGCTCGCCGGGCAGGACGGCCAGCGTGATTGCCTGGCTCAGCGTAAAGCGCAGGCTCAGCTCGATTTCCTTCGCCTCGTCAAACGGCTCGTACCAGGTCTGGTAGGGATGGGAGGCCGGGTCGGGGTTCTCCCAGGCGCGCTTGGCCACGCTCTTAATAGCCATGACGCCCACGTCGCGGCTCCGGGCGGTCTTGAGCAGCGGGCGAAAGTCGTTCCAGTCGGTGGGGTGGGCGGCGTGCACGCGGTTAAGGGGGAACATCACCGTATCGAAGTCGAAACATCCCAGCGCCTCGTTCTGGAACGGCGGATTATGGCCGGTGATGCCGATGAAGCGCAGCAGTCCCTCGTCCCGCGCCGCCAGGATGGCCTCCATCGCCCCGCCCGGCCCCAGGGCGGTATCCAGCACCTCGCGGCTGTCGACGCCGTGGAGCTGGAAGAGGTCGAAGGCGTCGATGTGGAGTGTCTCCAGGGAGCGCCGCAGGCTATCGCTGGCGCCGTCGCGGGTGCGTTCGTGGGTCTTGCAGCCGATGAAGAACTTTTTACCATGCCTTTTTATCCACGAGCCGATACGCTCCTCGGCCTGCCCGTAGATGGGGGAGACATCAATGTGGTTGATGCCCGCCGCCAGCGCCATCTCCAGGGCGGCGTCAGCCTCCTTCTGGCTGGCATTGTAGAGGGCGAAGGAGCCGAAGGCGATAATGCTGCTCATCTGGCCGGTGCGGCCTAGGCGTCTTGTTTCCATAATACTCTCCTCTCAAGGGTATTATAGGTATCGCGGGGTGGCGGCGTCAATGCGGGGCACTAACCCAGCCAGTGGAGCAGGAAGGGGATGACCGCCAGGCTGGCCAGCGTCGTCACCAGGACCACGCTCGATACCAGCCCGGCCTCGCTTTTGTACTTGGTGGCCAGCATGGCCGTGGTCGCGGCGGCGGGCATGGCGGCGTCGAGGATGACCACCGACCGGAAGACCCCGCTGATGTTCAGGATATAGACCGCCAGCAGCCCCAGCCCCAGCCCGACCCCCACCCGCAGGAACGAGGCCAAAAACGTCGTCGGCAGGGAGGTGAGGCGCACGCGGGAGAGGTTGTGCCCCAGGATGAGCAGGACGAGGGGGATGGCCATCAGCGAGATAAAGTCCAGGGTGTTGTAAAGCAGGTCCGGCAGGCGCACGTCGAGGAAGTTGAGCACCAGCCCCAGGACGAAGGCGTAGAGCAGGGGCAGCCGGATGATTTCCTTGAGGTTGTCTTTCCAGCGCCGCCCGGCCATGACGTAGATGCCGAAGGTGTATATCAGCAGCAGGTTAGGGATGTAAAAGAGGGTGGCCGCCGCCAGTCCTTCGGCGCCGTAGGCCAGGTAGATAACGGGGAAGGGGATGTTGACGGTGTTCATGATGGCAATGGGCGCGTAGAGGCCGGAGTGTTTCTGGCGCAGCAGCTTGAAGACGAGCCAGGCCGCCAGCAGGCAGCCGCCCATAATGATGAGAGCCGCCGCCCATATCCGGGCGGCGTCGGCGAGGACGATTTCTTTGCTCACCAGCGAGACGACGACCAGCGCCGGCACGGCCACGTAGAGGGAGATATCTACCAGGGGGGCCACGTCCAATTTGGTCAGCCTCCCGAGGAGATAGCCGATGAAGATGACGATGAAGGTGGGCAGGACGACGTCGATGATGGCGGGCATGGTATTTACTATGATACTGGATTAGCCGCCGCCCCGTCCACGCCTCCCCTTCGGTGGAATCTATTCCCACCCGGGCCGCCCTCGCGGCATCCGCCGCTTAGCCCGGAGGTTCGCCCCCACCCCATAGGGTGTTTAAGAGGGGCGAAGCCCCTCTTCTGAAAAACAAATTCCCCCTCTCCTGCGGCAAGCCTCGTCAGGAGAGGGGGACAAAGGGGGTGAGGTTTAATCAATCTGCCATATTGTCTTTTACCCGCCCCCGTACTACTATGAAAAAGTGAAGACGCGACTGAAAGAGCTGCTCGACCGCCGCCCCAAGCGCCGCATCGCCGATGCCGCCCGCGTGCCGGCGGCGGTGCTCATCCCCCTCTACCGCGACGGGGGGCAGTGCCACGTCGTCTTCATCAAGCGCACCGAGACGGTCAAAGACCACAAGGGGCAGATATCCTTCCCCGGCGGCAGCCGCGAGCGAGGCGACGAGACCCTGCTGGATACCGCCCTGCGGGAGGCCTGCGAGGAAATCGGCCTGCGGCCCGCCGACGCCGAGATACTGGGCGAGATGGACGACGAGGTGACGACGACCTCCAACTACCTGGTGACGCCGTTCGTGGCGGCCATACCCTGGCCGTACCGCTTCGTCGTCAACGGGAACGAGGTGGCCGAAATCATCGAGGTGCCCATCCCGGCGCTGCTGGCGGCGGGCTGCCGGAGGCCCGATACCGAGGTCCTCGACGGGCGGCAGGTGGCGTCCTGCGCCTACCACTACGGCGGCCGGGTAATCTGGGGGGCCACGGCGCGGATACTCAACAAGTTTCTGGATATGCTGGACGTGTAGGCGGCGGGGCGGCCTCAGGCCAGGACGCAGTTGATGAGGATGATGTGCCGGCTGTAGCCGTCGTAGAGGCCTCGCACCGTAATCGTTTGCCCCTCGCTGAGCCGGCCGAACGCAGGGCTTTGTTCCTTGCCAAAGGAACAGCGGACGCTCCAGGTCGCCTTCCGCTGGGCGGCGTTCAGGATAGCGTAGCGGATGTCCAGGTGGTCGCGGATAAAGACTTTCTCCACCCGCCCCCGCACCGTCAGGGTCTGGCCGGCGAAGCTGGCCTGCGCCCCGGCGCGGTCGGCCTGAAAGATGGTGTTAAGCTGGCCGACGCTCACCTCGTCCCCCCCGGCGACCTTGTTCAGGTCTATCTCCGGCTCGGACTCTGGTTCCGGTTCAGGCTCTGGTTCCGGCTCGGGCGCGGTGGATGCCTCTGTCTCCGCTTCGGCCACCGGCTCCGGTTCTGATTCTGTCTCCGGCTCGGGTTCAGGTTCCGGGGGTAGCTCCGCGTAGACGATTTCCGTCTCCGGCGCGGGTTCTTCCTCGGTGGCCGGTTCTGGCTCTGGCTCCGGTTTTGCTTTGGCTTTGGCCCGCGGTTTGGCCTTGGGCTTGGGCTTGGGCTTGGCTTTAGCCTTGGCCTTTGGTTTGGCTTTAGCCTTCGGCTCTGGCTCGGTTTCCGGCTCCGGCTCGGGTACGGCCTCGGGCCGGTACTGGAGCTCGGTCTCCGCCTCCGGCTCGTAGGTGATTTCCGGCTCCGGCGCGGGTTCGGTTTCCGGCTCGGGCAGCTCCGCGTAGACGATTTCCGTCTCCGGCGCGACCTGCCGCCGGGCTTGCTCCCGCTCCAGCTTGATTTGCTTGTAGGTCTTGTCTACCTTTTTGTAGGCTTCGGACAGCAGAGGGTAGCCGCACCACTGGCAGGCCCAGTCCAGCGTTCTCTGTGTATTGCGACCGCAGTTAGGGCAGGCTGGCATCTAAATTCCTCCGCTCTTAGATTACACGTGCCGTCCGCGGCTTGTCAACCGGCCCGGCGGGGGTTTTGGGAGCGCTCCGCCGCCACGTTATCCGGCGGCATTGACAGTCCGATTCGTTTGATGCTATATTTTTCTCGTCCGGCAGCGTAGCTCAGTGGTAGAGCAGGGGACTCATAAGCCCTTGGTC
>DAOUEP010000096.1:0-18403 GCA_034430515.1 Dehalococcoidales bacterium
CCCTCTTAAGGACGCCGCCAGCGGGTTCGCGGCGCTCCTGGCCGATAAGGACGCCAACATCAAGGTGCTGCTGAGCCTGCCTTGATACCTTGAGCCGGTTGGCCTACAATAGCCTTAGTAAATCAGGCAAGGAGGCAAACTGTGCTCAATCAAAATATCTTCGAGTTCCCCATCGTCTATACCAATCCCATCCCCCGTATCGCCCTGGGCTGGGGGGCCTACCAGACCATCGGCAACGAATGCAAGGCCGCCGGCATGAAAAAGGCCCTCATCGTTACCTCCGGCCTCAAGGGCACCGGCATCATCGAGGAAATCAAGGGCGTCATCGAGTACGCCGGCGTGGCCACGGATATCTACGCTAACATTACCTCCAATCCCAAAGACCACGAGATTATGGCCGCCTATAAGGTCTTTAAGGAAGGCCAGTGCGACGGCGTGGTCGCCGTCGGCGGGGGCAGCTCCATCGATACCGGCAAGTGCATCCGCGTCATCGACGCCAACGGCGGCCGGGATGTCTCCAATTTTACGGTCTTCCTCGACCCGCCTTTCGCGGAGACGCTGGCCAAGATGAAGCCCTGCACCATCCCCCAGATTTCGGTGGCCACCACCTCCGGCACCGGCGCCGAGGTCTCCTCCTGGGCGGCCATCTCCAACACCAGGGCCAGGGCCAAGGTGCTGGTCAGCGGCCCCAACGTCCAGTCTACCCTGGCCGTCGTCGACCCCCTCCTGAGCCGGCTCCAGCCCCGCCACATCGCCGCCTGGACGGGCTTCGACGCCCTGGCCCACGCCATCGAGGCCTTCGTCACCAAGGTGCAGGGGCCCTACGCCTACGGCATGCTGATGCGCGCCAACGAGCTTATCTACCAGAACCTGCGCGAGTTCACCTACAACCGCATGAACAACGTCGCCTGCGAGCGCATGGCCTGGGCCTCCACCATGGGCGGTATCGCCATCGGCTTCGGCGCCGGGGCGGGCATCGTCCACGGGCTGGGGCACCAGATAAGCGCCCTGACCGACTGCCACCACGGGCGCATCAACGGCGTGCTGATGCTGGCCGGCGAGCGCTACAACCAGCCCGCCGCGCTGGACAAGTTCGCCGCCCTGACCGCCGCCATGGGCATCGACACGCGCAACATGACCCAGCTTGAAGCCGCCGACCGCTGGTTCGAGGAAATCGAGCGGCTGCTCAAAGACCTGGAGATTACCCCCGGCCATCTTAAGGAGCAGTTCGGCGTCAAGGAGGGCGACCTGGAGCACATCGTCGAGGTCTACGCCAACGACTTCTGCAGCCAGGGCAACCCCAAGGCGTTCGACCACGACGAGGTCATCGGCGTGCTCAAGAGCGCTATGTAAGGGGATTATATAATGGTGCGGATATCCCCAGCTAAAAGTCTGCGAAAGGCGGAGCAAGGTCATGGCCGAGGCGTATCTGGTCGTTAAAGACCTCTACAAGAGCTTCCACGATAACAAGGCCGTCAACGGCATCTCTTTCACCATCGCCAAAGGCGAGATTTTCGGCCTGCTGGGCCCCAACGGGGCCGGCAAGACCACCACCATCCGCATGCTGGCCACCGTGCTTCCGGCGGACAGCGGCGAAATCACCATCGGCGGCCACAGCGTGCGCAAGGAGGCCGGGGCGGTGCGCAGCCTCATCGGCGTCTGCCCCCAGGAGCTGGCCCTCTACGAAGACCTCTCCGCCCTGGAGAACATGGTCTTCTTCGGGCGGATGGCCGGCCTGAGCGGCGCCCGGGCCAGGGAGCAGGCCATGGCCAACCTCAAGATGATGGGCCTGTCCGAACGCGCCAAAGGCAAGGTGGCCAAGTTCTCCGGCGGCATGAAACGCCGCATCAACCTGGCCATCGCCCTGATGGGCGAGCCGAAACTCTTATTCCTCGACGAGCCGACGGTGGGCATCGACCCGCAGTCCCGCAACAATATTTACGAGAACATCCGGGGGCTCCAGCAGAACGGCATGACCATCCTCTACACCACCCACTACATGGAGGAGGCCGACCGCCTCTGCCAGCGCGTGGCCGTGATGGACGGGGGGCAGATAATCTCCATGGATACGCCGCGTAACCTCAAGGCGCAAATCGGGCCGCCCGACCAGGTTACCCTGGAGGACGTCTTCCTCAAGCTGACGGGGCGCAGCCTGCGCGACTGAAAATAGATGAAACGAGCCCTTTACATAACCCTGAACGAGGTTCGCCTGTACCTGCAGGACAAGGGCGACCTGGCCTTCAGCCTGCTTTTGCCCATCGTTACCTTCGCCCTGATGTACGGCGCCTTCGGCGGGGATACCCTCTTCACGGCTACCGCCCGCGTCGTTGACCTCGACGGCGGCGCCCGGGCCGCCCGTCTTATCGAGGAGATTGATGCCGTGGACGGCATCAGCGTCGAGCTGCTCACCGCCGCAGAAGCCGATGCCAAGCTGGAGCGGTCGGATATTCAGCTGGCGCTCTTCATCCCGGCGGGTTTCACCCAAACTCTCGAAGCCGGCGGCGACGTGACGCTGCTCTTCAAGCAGCGGGGCAACGGCGGGCAGGAGGGCCAGATTCTGGCCAGCATCATCCGCGGCGTGGCCGAGGAGATGAGCCAGGAGTTCCAGGCGGTGCGCCAGGTGGCGGCCAACCTGGCGGGCACCGGCATCTCCTCCGAGAGTATCCGGTTTACCGTGGAGGACCTGCTGGCCGAAGAGCGCGCCGCGCCCGTGGTGGGCGTGGCCGAGGAGGTCGTCGGCGGCAGCGTCGATTTCATCGGCACGTACCTGCCCGGCATCATCACGATGTACGTCCTCTTCGCCCTGGCGATGAGCGCCCAGACCATCGTCGAGGAGCGCCGCCGCGGCACCCTGGAGCGCCTGCTCACCACGCGGCTCTCCGCCGGGGAGCTGTTCTTCGGCAAGTTCCTGGCCACCACCGCCCGCGGCTTTCTGCAGACGCTGATACTGCTGGCGCTGGCCTACGCCGTCTTCCAGCTCTTCACGCCCCTGTCGTTCCTTCAGGCGCTGGTAATTACCTTAATCTTCGCGGCGGCGGCCGCCGCCATCGGCATGATTATCGCCGCGCTGGCGCGCACCCAGGCCGCCGCCAACTGGACGGGCGTGGTCTTCACCATGTTCTCGGTCATGCTCGGCGGGACGTTCTTCGAGGTCGCCCAGGGCTCGGTGCTGGCCAGCGTCGGCAAGCTTTCCATCAATACCTACGCCAACGAGGCCCTGCGCAGCGTGGTCATTGGCGGCGGCTCCCTGGGGGATAACGTCACGCCCTTGCTGGTGCTGGCGGGCGTAGTCATCGTGGGGCTGGCCATCAGCCGGGTCTTTTTCCGGGCCGTGCCGGGGGGTAAGTAGCCATGCAGTCGCTCCGCCACGTCTGGTTCATCGCCCTCAAAGACCTCAAGCTCTTCGTCACCGACCGTCAGGCGCTCTTTTTCTTCATCGTCTTCCCCTTCCTGTTCATCGTCCTCTTTAATTTTCTCCTCGGCGGCACCGGCGGCGAGGACGACCGGCTCCGGCTCTACCTGGCAACCCGCGAGGCCGAAGGCAGCCTGAGCTACCAGATTATCGGCGCCATGGCCACCGACGACGCGGCGAGCCTGCCGCCCGGCCAGCCCGAAATAATCTGGGCCAAAGACTACGACGCCGCTTACCAGGCCGTGGCCGACGGACAGATGGCCGGCTTTATCGCCTTCCCGGAGAACTTTACCCAAGCGCTGACCGGGGGCACCCCGGTTGACATCGAGGTGGTGACCAGCGCCGATAGCGTCAATACCCGGGCCGCCCTGGAGGGCCTGGCCGATGCCATCGCCGCCCAGCTGGGCACCTACCGGGTCGCTATCAACGCCAGTATCGGCCTCCTCGTCGGGGCGGGGCTCCTGCCGCCGGACGAAGCCAGCATCAACCAGAAGGCGCAGGAGATGATGGGCACTATCCTGGCGGCGCAGGCCTCCGGGCAGTCGGTGTCTTTGATTAGCTTCGTTACGGACAAGGTCGGCGAGGTGGAGGCGGAGAACCCCGCCAACTACGTCATCCCCGGCTATCTGGTGATGTTCGTCTTCATGGCCGCCGCCATCGGCGCCGAGTCCATCGTCCGCGAGCGGGAGAACCACACCCTGGAGCGGCTGCTGGCCACCTCGGTGCGGCGGTCGGCGCTGCTGGGGGGTATCTTTACCGGCACCGCCATCCGGGGGCTGGTGCAAATCGTGATTTTCTGGGTGGTGGGTATTCTGGCCTTCCACGTGGACATGGGGCGCTCGCCGCTGGCGGTCGTTATCCTCTCCCTTTTGATGGTGGTCATGTCCTCGGCCTGTGCCGTGCTGCTGGCGACCCTGGTGCGCACGGTGCGCGCCGCCGCCTCGCTGGCGGTGATTACGTCCCTGACGCTGGCCCCCCTGGGCGGGTGCTGGTGGCCGCTCTTCCTCTACCCGGACTGGCTGCAGAACATCGCCCGGATAACCCCCCACGCCTGGGCCACCACCGGTTTCAATAACCTCATGGTCTTCGGCGCCGATTTCGGCAGCGCCGTGCCCAGCATGTGGGCGCTGCTCGGCTTCGCCGTGGTCTTCGGCGCCATCGCCGTCTGGCGTTTCCGCGCCAGCGCCAACTAGGAGGCTGCCGTGAAACTAAAACTGACACTGGAAGAAGCCCGGCGCCGCGCTTTGGAATACCTCCACCAGCGCCACTGAGGGCCCACCGTCCTGCAGGTCATGTGGGAAGCCTACGGCCTGGATAACCCGGACGCGCTCTGGGCGGGCACCGCCTTCCGGGGTGGCATCGGCGGGGAGCAGCAGGCCCCCTGCGGCGCCGTCTCCGGGGGAGCCATAGCCCTGGGGCTGCGCCACCGCACTGCCACCGATGACGAAGCCAGGGCCGAGGCGGCCCGGGAGGCCGCCAGCCGTGACGCCGCGGCGCTGGTGGCGGGTTTCCGGGAAAAGTTCGGCGATATTACCTGCCGGGGGCTGCTGGGGGTGGACTTTGCCGACGAAGAGGCCGTGAAGCGGGCGCACGACGCCGGCGTCTTTAAGCGCTGCGACGAGTACGTGAAGTGGGTCATCGCTAAGCTCTACGAGCTGGAAGAAAAGCGCGCCGAATAGTCCCCGGTCTTACGCCCTGAGGGAGCTGGTGATGGGCGTCTTGAGGAAGGCCTTGACCACGGCCGGGTCGAACTGGGTGCCGGCGCAGCGCTTCACCTCGGCGATGGCCTTGGCCGCGGACATGGCGGCGCGGTAGGGGCGGTCCGAGGTCATGGCGTCGAAGGCGTCGGCCACGGCCAGGATGCGGGCGCCGAGGGGTATATCGTCGCCGGAGATGATTTGCTTGTGGCCGGTGCCGTCGTAGCTGGCGTGGTGGTGGCGTATCATATTGACGATTTCATCGTTGACCAGCGGCTGCACGATGCCCGGCCCGATGCTGCAGTGCGTCAGGATGTAGTCGTACTCCGAAGGGGTCAGGGCGCCCGGCTTGTTCTGCACGCTGGCGTCGATGCCAATCTTGCCGATGTCGTGCAGCAGGGCGGCCCAGCGCAGGTTCTCCAGCGCCTCGTCGGTGAGGCCCAGCGCCTGCCCGGTATCCACGGCCAGCCTGGTTACCCGCCGCGAGTGGCCGGCGGTGTACTTGTCCTTGGCCTCCAGGGCGCCGATGAGCGATTCGACGGCGTCGATAAACAGGCTCTGGAGCTCCCGGGACTGCTGCTCCACCTTGCCCTCCAGCCGCTGGCGCTTCTCCTTGAGGTTAAGTTCCATGTCCCGCTTATCCAGCACCGACCGGATGTTGCTCACCAGCTGGTCCAGGTCGAAGGGTTTGGTGATATAGTCCTGCGCCCCGTTCTTCATGCACTCCACAATCGTGTCCGGCTCGACGACGGCGGTGGCCATGACGAAGGCCGTATCCGGGAAGGACTTTTTCAGCTCCGGCAGCAGCTCCGTCCCCGATTTACCCGGCATCATGATGTCCAGGATGACCAGGTCGGCCGGCTTTTGCCGCATGGAGGTCATGGCCTCGCCGGCGCTGGCGGCCTCCTCGCAGCTAAAGCCGCTGCGGCTGAGGCATTTGTTGAGGCTTCGCCGCACCGTCCTCTCGTCGTCGACGATTAAAATCTTCTCTTGAGCGGGCACTGTAACCATATCCAATTACCTTTCTGTGTTTTCCGGTGTGGCCGGCTATTCGGCCACCGGCATCCGGATGGTGAAGGTGCTGCCCTGGTCCGCCCGGCTGCGGACGTTCATCTCGCCGCCGTGCTTGGTCACTATGCCGTAGCAGATGCTCAGCCCCAGGCCGGTGCCCTTGCCGATTTCCTTGGTGGTGAAGAACGGGTCGAAGATGCGCGGCATGGCCTGCTTTTTAATGCCGCAGCCGTTATCCGCAAAATGGACATTGACGTACCGTCCGGCGCTCTCCGTGGTGACCCTGAGGGTGCCGGGGCGGCCCGTTTGCCTGATGGCGGCTTCGGCGTTGGAGACGATGTTGAGAAAGACCTGCTGCAGCTGGAATCTGTTGATGGCGATGGCGGGCAGACCCTCCTCGAGCTCGGTGATAACCCGGATGTTGCCGGTCTTTTCCTCGTACTCGCGCAGCCGGAGCACGTCCCGGACGACCTCGTTGGCCGAGGACTGGCCGTTTTCGTAGTTGTTGTTGCGGGTGAAGAGGAGGACGTTCCTGACGATTTCGGCGGCGCGCTTGGCCTCGGCGTGGATGCAGGCCACGTCTTCGCCGTATTCGGCCGGGAGCTCGCTCTCGGCGAGCAGCTGGGAGAGGGCCAGGATGCCGGTGAGCGGATTGTTAATCTCGTGGGCGAGGCCGGCGGCCATCTCCCCGAGGGAGGCCAGCCGGTCGGTGAGGTAGAGCTTTTCCTCCTTCTCCCTTTCCTTGGAGACATCGCTGAAGGTAAGCAGGGTGCGCCCCCCGTCCATGGGGATGACGTGGCTGGTGATAATCTTTTCGATGCCCTTGACCTGCCGGCGGAATTCCAGCGAGCTTTTATCTTTCTGGCCCTGTTTCACGTTTTGGTAGTGGTTGAGGAGCTGGTTGACGGGCATGACCTGAGCGAGAGACTTGCCCTTGAGGGTCTTGCGGCCGATGTTGAAAATCCTGTAAAAGGACTGGTTGGCCAGCAGCACCCGGTCGCCCCCGTTGATGACGAGCACCCCGCCCGGCATGGTGGCCAGGATGCTTTCGATGAGCCGTTTGTGCACCCGCAGCTTGGCCTCTATCTCTTTCTGGCGGGTTACGTCGCGCTGCACCTCGATGTAGGACTGCAGCTGGCCTGTTTCGTCGTAGAGGGGCGAGAGGCGGCATTCGCAGAGGACGGTGGTGCCGTCCTGGCGGCGTTTGGTAATCAGGCTGTTGCAGACCCCGCCGGCTTTTATGGTCTCTACGGTTTTGATATTCTTATTCCGGGGGGACTTCCGGGCATTGGCGAACCACAGCTTTTGGCCCAGCATCTCGGGGTGGGAGTAGCCCAGCAGGCGCTGGGCCGCCTCGTTGACGTAGGTGATGTTGAAGTCGCGGTCGGCGACGATGGTAGCCTCGGTTACCTGCTGCGTCACCGAGCCCAGCAACCGCAGCTGCGCCTCCGCCTTCTTGCGCCGGGTGGTATCGGTGGTGATGAAGATGATGCAGGGCTCGTTGCCGATGGCAATCAGCTCGGCGGAGAGCAGCGCCGAACGTATCTCCCCCGTCTTGGTGCGGTATTCGGTGGGCATGTCTTTGAGACGGCCTTCTTTTTTCAGCCTCTGGAGAAATTGCTGCCGGTTGCCTTTATTACCGAAGATGTTGAGCTCGGTAGAAGTGCGGCCGATGACCTCGGCGCGGGTGTAGCCCTTGTCGCGCAGGAAACTCTCGTTGACCTCGATGAAGCGGCCGTCCTTGAGGGTGGAGATGGAGATGGACTCCGGGCTGGCGTGGAAGGCCTTGGCGAACCTCTCCTCGCTCTGGCGCAGGGCCCTGTCCTTCTGGTGGTGCTCGGTGACGTCGGTGGCCACGGCCTGCATGCAGGGGCCGCCGCCCAGGTTGATTATCTCCGCGGAGCAGAGCCAGGTGCGAATCCTGCCGGACTTCATGCGGAAGCTGAACTCCTGGTTATGGAACTTGCCGTTTTCGGAAAGGAGGTTAATCATCCTGGCCTCGTCCTCGGGGCTGAGCCACATGTTAAACTCGGCGCTGGTATGGCCGATAAGCTCCTGGCGGGTGTAGCCGGTGGTGGCGACGAAACTGTCGTTGACCTCAAGATAAGTGCCTTTTTCCAGGTCGACCAGGATAATCATCAGCGGGCTGGCGTAGAAGGTCCTGGCGAACCTCTCCTCGCTCTGCCGCAGGGCCTCCTCGGCCGCCTTGCGTTCGGTAACATCGCGGGCGATGATATTGGCGAACTGGCGCTCGCCCCGCTCGTTGCAGGTAACGGTGGCGCGGGGCTCCAGCCAGACGGTGCGGCCGTCTTGGCGCACCCAGCGCAGGGCGACCGTCTCGCGGCTCGCCGGCCCCTGGTTCTGTAAGAGGGCGGTGAGGAGGTTGTAATCTTCCGGGTGGACGCATTTGAGGCTCAGCTGCGGGTCGGCGTAGAACTCCTTCGGGGTGTAGCCAGTAATGCGGTAGCAGGAGGGGCTGACGTACTCGTAGCGGAACTCCGGCTGGAGCTGTACCCGTACAATCATGTCGGAGGCGTTCTCCGCCAGCATCTGAAAAAAGTCCTCGTCGCTGGGCAGGCGGCGGTCGGGGCGCGCCGGGCCGGTGCCGGGCGCGGTCAAACTTCCCTTGCTTTTTAGAGCGGTATTACTCATGCCGGTGCCGTCCTCCGCCGGTTTCTGGGGATAGCTTGGAATAGAATCCCCTTCCATTCCTTTTGGGCCAGTACTAATTGGCCATATGGCAAATAATATAACATCGCCGGTGTAAACAGGCGGTTAACATAGCCGGCCACGATGTAAACAAATCGTAAAAAACAGCTACAAAACCGGCCCATCCCGCCCGCCGGCGGGGGTGGGCGGGTAGGTGGTGGTGGCGCGTTAGTGGTAAAATGGGAGCCGGAGGCTTGCCATGACGGAGATTAGATTACCCCAGCTGGCCTGGCACGGCCCCAGTGAGCTTGCCCTGTCCCTGCCCGACGGCTGGCAGGTGGAGACGTGCCCTATGGCCGGGCACGACCGCCCCGCCCTTTCCCCCGAAGCAATCGCGGCCGCCATCGCCAGCCCCATCGGCATGGCGCCCCTGCGGGAGTACGCCCGCGGCAAGAAAGAGGTGGTCATCGTCTTCGACGATATGACGCGGGTGACCCGCGTCGCCGCCATCGTCCCCCACGTGCTGGCGGAGCTGGCCGCGGCCGGTATTCAGGAGAAGCAAATCCGCTTTGTCGCCGCCACCGGCTGCCACGCCGCCATGAACCGGCTGGACTTCGTCAAGAAGCTGGGCGATGACGTGCTGCGGCGCTTCCCGGTCTACAACCACTCGCCTTTCGCTAACTGCGTCTACGCCGGGACGACCTCGCGCGGCACGAAATTGCGTATCAACGCCGAGGTGATGCGCTGCGACCTCAAAATCGGCATCGGCTCCATCGTGCCGCATATCATGGCCGGGTTCGGCGGGGGCAGCAAAATCGTCCTCCCCGGCGTGGCCTCCTACGCCACGGTTCTGGTCCTCCACTCCCCGCCCAAGGATGCGGGCGTGAATGATACCATCACCGGCATGGGAGCTATCGAGGATAATCCCCGCCGCCGCGACATGGAGGAGGCGGCCGCTATCGTCGGGCTGGACATGAAAATAGACGCCCTGGTCAATAACTGGGGCGAGACGACGGCCCTCTTCGCCGGGGCGCCCGCCCCCGGCTACGCCGCCGCGCTGGCGGCCGCCCGCGAGCACTACCTCGCCCCGGCGGCTCAAGATAAGGACATCGTCATCGCCAATACCTTCGCCAAGGCCAACGAGGCCATCTCCGGCCTGCTGGTGGCCTTCCCCTCCGTCCGGGCTGACGGGGGTGATGTCGTCCTCATCGCCAACGCCCCGGAGGGCCAGATGACGCACTACCTGATGGGGCCGTTCGGCAACGGGCTGGGCGGCAAGTTGCAGCTCAAGATGAAGCCGCCCGAAAACGTGGGTAAGCTCATCGTCTTCAGCCAGTACCCGGAGCTCTCCAGCCGTAACTACCTGGAGGACACGGACAAGGTCGTCCTCCGGCACCACTGGGACGAAGTGCTCGCTTTACTGAAATCGCGCCACGGCCCGCGGGCGCGGGTGGCCGTTTACCCCAGCGCCGATATCCAGTACACCGGCTAGCCGCCGAGGTATTTGCGATAACCCTCGCCGTGGAGGGATTTTGGCACGCCGCGCCGCCCCCTCCCGGCCAGAAAGCCCAGGTAGCTCAGCCCCGTTGCGGCGGCGCTGTAGCGGACGGCCCCCGGCTCCAGGCAGGTCTGGCAGGCGGCCGGTTTACCGGCGTTCCGGCGCCAGCGGCGCGCCGCCGCCCCCTCCCAGATGGCCTCGACGGGCTGCTCGCGGATGTTGCCGAGCCGCTCGTTGACCAATTCACAGGGATAGACCGTGCCGTCGTCCTCAATGAACAGGTAATTGTACCCCGCCGTGCAGAACCAGCCCTTGCCCTTTCCGGCCAGGGCGCGCCGCAGCCGCGAGTAGAAATACAGCCCGTCGAACTCGGGGCGGGCGTAGAACCCGGCCAGCCGCTCCCGGTGTTCTTCGCCCAGCTGCAACTTCTCTCTTTCAGCGATGTTGCGGAAGCGCGCCTCGGTGAAGCAGGCGGGCGAGATGATGTAGAACAGGCCGCGCGCCACGGCGTAGTCCAGAATCCCGTCGAGGCTGTCCAGGTTGGCGGGCAGCACCGTCGTCTTGATGCCGGGGTAGAAGCCGGGATACCGGCGCTTGAGCTCCACCAGGCCGCCGATGGTCTTATCGGCCAGCGCGAAGGCCCCCTTGACGCCCCGTATCCGGTCGTGGGCCGCCCCGATGCCGTCGAGCGAGGCCACGGCGACGAGGTCGATGGCGCGGCCGCGCAGGCTCTCCATCATCCGCTCGTAGTTGGCGATGATTCTGTCCGGCAGCAGGCCGTTGGAGGTAATGACGACGCTCCGCAGGCGGGGCAGGCAGTCCGGCTTCAGGGCGGCGATGTCCCCCACGATGTCGGCCAGGTCCTGGCGCAGGTGCGGCTCGCCGCCGGTCAGGTCCAGCTCCACCAGCCCGGCGAAGAGGGGGCGGGCCAGCAGGGCGGTTATCTCGCCGCGGGTCAGCTCACACTCCCGGAGGCCCGGTTCCTCCCTGGCGCGCCGCCAGATATTACACATAGTGCAGCGCGAGTTGCAGCGGCCCGTCACCGCCAGGCTGAGCGCCTCCGGTTTGAGCGGTGCCGCCGTGGCGCGTTTGAGCCGGAACCGGGCGGCGTTGCCCAGCAGGCGGGCGGTGGTCGTCAGGTACTCTAAAAGGGCTTTCATCGCAGCATCAGGCCTTCTTGAAAACGACCAGATAAGAGCCGAAATACATCGTCTTGAGGCAGCCCCAGAAGCAGCCGCCCTGGTAGGCCAGGTGCTCCAGCAGGTAGTAAAAGAGGAAGACGGGGTAGGCCAGGCGCGGGCCTTTGACGTAGGCGTCCACGATGGAGGCGTAAATCAGAATGACCCCGGCGTACCACCAGCACGGCGTCCAGACGAAGCCGAGGCCGACGAGCAAAATAAAGTAATAACGCACCAGGTGGAAGGCGGCGTAGTAGCCCAGCGAGAGGTAGCTCCGCAGCACGGCGTAGAGGAGCGGCGCCAGCCCCAGCTCCATGCCGAAGCGCGTCAGGGTGGCGTGCTTGCTCCAGAGGTCGTAGCCGGCCAGGGGCAGCAGGGCGAGCAGGGGATAGAAACTGGGTAGCAGCACGGCCAGGCTCAGGGCCAGGAAGGCCAGCCCCGCCCCCCAGGCGGCCGGGAAGGTCTTTTTGATATGGCGGTGGGTCTGGTAGAGGGGCGCCTCCGAGGTGCCGTAGGCGGCGCGGCGCGACAGCATCCGCCCCAACTGACCGCGGTGGCGGTGGGCGACGCGGCCGTAAGGCGCGTAGAGGACGGTATAGTCCAGCTCGCGCAGCCGCCAGCAGAAGTCCACGTCCTCGCCGATGTGCAGCTCCGCCCGGAATCCCCCCGCCGCCGTGAAGGCGTCCCGCGTTACCAGCATGTTGGCGGTGGGAACGTAGAGGCTGGTACGGGACTTACCTTCCAGCATCAGGCGGTCGCCCAGGTTGAGCGAGGAGGCCGCCGCCTCGTACCTGTCCAGAGTGCTTTGCTGGTAATAACCGCTTACGTAGCCGCCGACTATTCCCACCCCGGCCGCCCGGAAAAAGGGCACCAGTTGGCGCAGCCAGCCCTCGCCGGCCACGCAGTCGGCGTCCAGAAAGGCCAGAATATCGCCGCGGGCCTCTGCCGCCCCGGTGTTGCGGCCCGCCGCCGGGCCTTCCGGGGCGTTCTTGCGGATGATGCGGACTTCCGAAGACGTAATGAAAGCGCTTACCTCCTTGCGGGAGCCGTCGTCGACGACGATAATCTCGCGCCGGTCGGGGGGGTAGTCGAGCCGCTGCAAGGCCTCCAGGCAGCCGGCCAGCTCGGCGGGCTGGTCGCGGACAGGGATGATTATCGAGATAGTCGGATAGGCGCGCAGGGCGGCGATGGCCTCCAGCCGCAGGTAGCCCCGGGCCGTCAGCTTAAGCAGCGTGTGGAGCAGGTTGCCCTTGTCCCGGTCGGGGTCGGCGGCGGCAATCTCGTCGAGGCCGTCGCCGTCGCCGATTGCCCGCAGGACGCCGTAGAGGGCCTCGTTGACGCGCAGCCAGCGCACCGGCAGGCGGGAGAAGAGGAAAGCGCCGCGCTCGTCCGCCCGGAGGTAGGTGTGCTCCGCCAGCGAGAAGCTAAAGCCGTCCATGGGCCCGCGGCCGGAGAACGCCCGCCTCCTTAAGCAAGTCGAAAAGCTGGTCGGCCACCGCCTGGCTGCCGCCGGGGAGCATCCGTCCTGCCCGCTTGGCGATGCCGCCCCGGAGCAGCTGCAGGATGCGCTCGAAGGCGGGCAGGGAGCTATCCAGCGGCGGGGCCTGACGGCGGCGGGGGCGCGGGAAAGCGATATTGGTGACGCGGGCGGGGTCGGCGGGCAGGGTAGCCAGCCCCAGGTCGGCGGGGGCGATCACGTCTATCGCGGCGGTTTTACTGGCGATGAGATTGTCCAAGGAGGCGTAGGGAAGCCGCTCCTCCCCCCGCACGGTAATTACCGCCGGGAGCTGGCAGCTGACCTTTTCGCGCTCCCCCCGGCCGATGTCCCTGGTTAAAATAAGGCCGTCCTTGTCCGGTTCGAGGCCGGTGACGTAGCCGCCGCAGGGCCAGCCGAGCCGGCCCGCCGCCAGCGGCCCCACCTGGCCGTTGCCGGTATCCCGCGAGCGCGCCCCGGTAAAGATAATATCGGTATGATAAAGCCGGGCGGTCTGAGCCAGTAACCCCGCCTTGCGGTAGGGCGAGAGGTTATCGTCGGCGGCGATGCGCACCGCCTTGTCCGCCCCGGCCGCCAGCCCGTCTCTCAGGTATTCCGCCGCGCCCTCCCCGCCGATGGAGATAACGATAATCTCGGTCTTGAGGGACGCCTTGAGCGTCAGCGCCAGGTTGAGGGCGGCGGCGTCGGCGGGGTCGAGGTGGCGCGGCCGCCCCGCCCCGAAGACGACCGGGTTCCCCAGGCCGAAGTCCAGGCTCAGGGCCGGGTCAATGATTTCTTTGAAGCAAACTAAAATCTTCATCTCGCTAGGTCAGCCGGTAGCGCACGCCGTAGCCGCCGCGCGGGTAGCCCCAGTCCAGCGCCCCCTGGTCGCAGACACAGTCGCAGGTGCCGCACTCCAGGCAGGTCTCGTAGACGACGGAGAGGAGTTGGGTCGCCTCGTCCCAGGTGTAGCAGTTGGCCGGGCAGGCGGCCACGCAGGCGCGGTGGGGGCACGTCCGGCAGACGTCCGCGTTGACGACGATGTGCGCCCGCTCGTCGACCTCGAACTGGGTGAGCTGCGTCAGCGCCTCGATGTTCATAAGAGCGACCTGCCTATCTTGATGCCGTCGGCGGCGATGCCCTTCAGCCCGACCTCTTTGAGCGCCTCCCGCCGGATGAGGTTGAGGAGTTTCGTCCGGGGTCGCCCGTCGACGCGGTAGAGCTTTTCCATGATATTGGCCAGCAGGCGCGGGTATTTCTCAAAGATATTCTCCCGGTGCATCATGCCGGCGGCGTGCTTGAAGGTCTTCATGTCCTTGATGACGAAGCTCTTGGCCAGCTTCTTTCTGTATCGTGAAAGAAAGCGGGCGCCGTAGTCCCCCGCCTCCAGCGCCTCGATGGCCGTTTCGGCGGCCAGCACCCCGGAGGTCATCGCCAGGTTGATTCCCTCCAGGTTGATGCCGTTGGTGTAGCACAGCCCGGCGGCGTCCCCGGCCAGCATCAGGCCGCCGCCGTAGAGGCGGGGTATAGCTTTATAACCCCCCTCCGGGATGAGGTGGGCGGAGTACTCCAGCGGCGTCGCCCCCTTGACGAGGTGGCGCACCGCCGGGTGGTCTAAAAACCCGTCGAGGACTTCGTAGGGCGGGCGCCCCGAGGCCGCCAGCGCATCCAGGTGCACCACCAGCCCTACCGAGACGGTCTCGCGGTTGGTATAGATAAAGGCGCCGCCGCGCATCCCGCCGGTGGCCCCCACCAGGGAGATGTCCGCCCCCTGGTCGCGCGCCAGGCCGAAGCGCTCGTTGATGGTCGCCTCGGGCAGGCCTAAAAGCAGCTTGATGCCCAGCCCGGTAGCGGCGGGCTTGAGGCCGTCCCGCAGCCCCGCCTGCCGCCCCAGCCTAGACAGCACGCCGTCGGCGGCGATGACGATGTTAGCGTGTAATTCTCCCTCCCGCCCCTTGACGGTGACGCCGCTTACCTGCCCGTCCTTGATAATCAGTTTCTCGGCGGTGCAGTTATTGAGCAGGAGCGCCCCGGCCCGCTCGGCCTCGGCGGCCAGCCAGCCGTCGAAGGCGGGGCGGAAGCAGGTGAAGCCGTTGAAGGGGGGCTTGTCGAAAGCCCCGCTGGCGAAAGTAAGCGAGACCGCCGAATCCTCGGTGAGGAAGGCCAGCGTCTTCTTATAGACGTGCCGCTCCAAAGGGGCGCGCTCCGTAAAGTCGGGGATAAGCTCGCTGAGGACGGGGGTATAGTGCACCAGCCCGCCGAACATGTTCTTCTCGCCGGGGCGGCGTCCCCGCTCCAGCAGGCAGACGTTTTTGCCCGCCCGCGCCAGCTTGAGGGCCGCCAGGCTGCCCGCCGGCCCCGCCCCCACCACGATGACGTCAAACGATTTCGCCATTTTCCCTCGCCGTCTTGATTCTCTCGATAAGTTTCGGCAGGATGTCCTTGAGGTCGGCGGCGGCTCCGGCGTCGGCCCCGGCGAAGATGGGCGCCCGGGGGTCGCGGTTGACGGCCACGATTTGCCCCGACGCCTGAATCCCGCCGGTGTGGTGGCTGGCCCCGGAGATGCCCAGCGCCAGGTAGAAGGCCGGGCTGACCACCTTGCCCGTCTGGCCAATCAGGCGCTCGCGGGGGAGCTTACCGGCGTCAATGACGGGGCGGGTGGTGCCGATGGCCCCTTCCAGCAATTCGGCCAGCTCCTCGACCAGGGGCAACAGCTCGTCGGTGGCCGCCCCCATCCCCGCCGCCACGATGGTATCGGCCTCGGCGACGTCCACCGAGCGGTGGTCGGCGGGGAGGTATTCCAGGTGTTTAATGCGGATGTCCCCGGCTTTCACTTTGGGTTTGATGATTTCGGCGCTGACCCGCTTTTTACGGGGGATGGGGGCGGCGTCGAGCCAGTCCGGGGGCATGGTTACCAGCTTCGTGCCGTCCGTCTCAAAGCAGACCTCCTCCTCCAGCTGGCCGCCGCAGACGTAGCGGTAGCACCGGGGGCTATCGGGCTGGGTAAAATCAATTCTGGTACCGCCGGTAACGCAGCCCGCTTCAAGCCGCGCCGCGAGGTGAGGGGCCAGCTCGCGCCCCAGGGGCGTGTCCCCCAGCAGCAAGAGCCAGGGCTTGTCCGCCTGTATTCGGGGCAAGATGGCGGCGGCGTAGGCCTCCGCCGCGGGGTATCTCAGTAGCGGGTCTTCAAAGACAAGGGCGCGGTTAATGCCGTAGCGGCCCAGGGTATCCTCATAGTCTTGAGGTTTATCGCCCAGGATAAGGGCGGTCACGTTGCCGCCGCTGGCCGCGGCGATGTGGCGCGCCTCGGTGAGCAGGCCGGGGGCGGTCTTACCGGCCTCCCCGCCGCTAATCTCCGGCAGCACCCAGATTTCCCTGGTCTTGGTCATGGTAGCTGCTAAATCTCCCGTCCCACCCGGTCGCCCTCCAGGATGGCCATGTCCACCCGGCGCGGGGCCACACAGTCGCCGATGCGGTAAAGCTCTTTCACCCGGCCCTTAAGCTCTTTATAGAGGGCGTCCTCGGCGCGGTTGCCCAGGGCGTAGACGACGCTGTCGTGCCCGCGGAAGGTGCGCCACTCGTTAGAGTAAAAGTTGAGGCCGCTGACGTCCAGCCCTTTTATCTCGACGACGGCGAAGTCCGGCGTGAAGGTAACGCCCTTTTGCGCCAGCCGCTGGTGGGTGAGGTACGAGTCCTGCGAGGGCCCCAGCTCCGAGCCTATCGTCGGCGACGAGGTAACGATGTGCACCTTCCTCCCCCGCTCGGCCAGCAGCTCGGCGGTGGCGGTGCCCTGGTGGTGGCCGTCGTTGTCAATAAAGAGCACGTTTTTGCCCACCTCCGGCTCGCGCAAGAGGGCCTCCCAAATGTTGAAGATGTTGGGGCCGTCGGCGCCGGGGAGGGGACACTCCTTGGGGATGGCGCCGGTGGCGATAATCACCGCGTCCGGGTTTTGCTCTAAAACGAAGGCCGCCGTGGCCGCCTGGTTGAGGACGACGAGGACGGGCAGGCGCTTGAGCTGGTTCTCGCCGTTGCGGACGATGGCCGCCATCTCCTCGCGGCCCGCCCCCAGCGCGGCGATATTAAGCTGCCCGCCGAGTCTGTCCGCTTTCTCGCAGAGGGTGACGTTGTGGCCGCGCCGCGCCGCCGTCTCGGCGGCGCGCATCCCCGCCGGCCCCCCGCCGATGATGAGCGCCCGCTTCTTAAAAGCCGCCGGCTTGAGCGAGCCGATGCCCCTGTCTTTCTCGTCACCGATACTGGGGTTCTGGATGCAGCCGATAGGCCTATTCAGGCCCACCCGCCCGTAGCAGCCCTGGTTATCGGCCACGCAGTAGCGGATTTCATCCAGCTTGCCCAGCCTGGCCTTGTTGGCCATCTCCGGGTCGCATATCTGGGCGCGCACCATGCCAATCATATCGGCCTGCCCGTCGGCCAGGACGCGCTCGGCCATGACGGGGTCGTTGATGCGCCCGGTGCAGAAGACGGGCAAGCCCACGACGCCCTTGATGCCCGCCGCCAGGGGGATGGTGTAGCCCAGCGGCGAGTGCATCGAGGCGCCCACCAGATAAAGATTATAAAAGGTGGCCAGGCTCAGGTCGATAAAGTCCAGCTGCCCGTCGGCCTCCAGAGCACGGGCGATTTCTTTGCTGTCGTCAAGCGTTAAGCCCCCCTGCACCATCTCGTCGGCGCAGAGGCGGATGCCCAGCGTGTAGTCCGCCCCCAGGGTCTTCCGCACCGCGGCGATAACCCCCCGCGGGAAGCGCAGGCGGTTTTCCAGGCTGCCGCCGTAGTCGTCGGTGCGCAGATTGGTCAGGGGCGAGAGGAACTGGCGCAGGAGCGAGCTATGCCCCATCTGTAGCTCGATGCCGTCGAAGCCGCCCTCCCGCACGTTGGCGGAGGCGCGGCTAAAAGATTCCGTAATCTCGGCGATGTCCTCCGGCTCCATCTCCTTGGGCACCTCGCGGAACATGAAGTCGGGGACGGGGGAGGGGGCCAGCAGGGGGAGGCGCGAGTAGGAGCCGTCGCCCTGGGCGCCGTTGTGGTTGAGCTGGGCGAAAATCTTGGTCTCGTACTCGTGGACGGCGCGGGTTATTTTCCGGTAGCCGGGTATTACCTCCGGCTTCCAGGCGTCGATGAGCTTCTCGTAGGAGTGGTCGGTGGGGTGGACGGACTGCTCCTCGGTGATAATCAGGCCGGCCCCGCCCCTGGCCCGCTCCGCCAGGTAATAGACGTGCCGCTCCGAGGGGAGGTTACGCTCGGCGAAGTTGGTGAGGTGGGCGGAAAAGGAGATGCGGTTGGGCACGGTGACCCGGCCTATCCGGAGTGGTGAGAAGAGGTATTTAAATTGCCCGTACATCTGGCGCCCCTTGTTAAAGGATATTACCCGGCGCGGTGCGGCGACCCGGCGGACGAAGCGTCCCGGCTCCAGCTGAGCCGGCACTCCGGGTCGGCGCTGTCGAGGTCGTGGCTCACGAAATAGGCCACGGC
>DAOUEP010000097.1:0-11393 GCA_034430515.1 Dehalococcoidales bacterium
GCTACGAGGCCGGCCAGCCCGCCCTCTTCGTGGTGGTGCCCGAGTTCCTCGACCACCTGCGCTCCACCTTCGGCCCGGAGAGCAAGGTCTCCTACGACGAGCTTTTCGAGAGCGTCAAGACGGCGCCGCTGCTGGTGCTGGACGATTTCGGCGAGCAGTCCACGACGCCCTGGGCCAAGGAGAAGCTCTACCAGGTGCTCAACTACCGCTACAACGGGCGGCTGCCCACGGTGATTACCACCCGGCACTCGCTGGACGAAATCATCGAGAAGTTCGACAGCCCGCTGAGTTCCCGCCTGGCCGATAAGAGCATCAGCGTGCCGTTCAACATCACCGCGCCGGACTACCGCAGCGACGTGACCAACAACCATAAGAGTTCTTCCCGGGGCAGGAAGCCCAGGAGATATTAGTCTTTAAATGTCAGCGCCCCGGTGGGGCAGGCGGCCACGCAGACGCTGCAGTCCAGGCACCTGTCCGCGCCGATAGGTTCGTCGCCGAAGGTGGTCAGCCGCCGCTCGAAGCCGCGGTGGGCGAATCCCAGCACGCCGGACTTGATGTCCCGCCGGCAGGCCCAGATGCACCGCCCGCAGAGGACGCACTTATTTGGGTCGTAGGTAAAGAGGGGGTTGGAGTCGTCCACGGGCAGGTCGCGCAGCAGCGGGCGGAAGCGGGCCGGTTTCAGCTTGCAGCCGAGGACTCTGGCTATCTTTTGCAGCTCGCACTTCTTGTTGGCCGGACAGTGGGCGCAGTCCAGCGCGTGCGAGGCCATGAGCAGGTCGAAGCCGGTGCGGGCCAGCGCCAGGGCGCGCTCGCCGCGCGTCGCGACCACCATCCCCTCGGCGACGGTCTCGGTGCAGGCGGTCACCGGGTTTTGCTTCCCCTCAATCTCCACGAAGCAGAGGCGGCAGGAGGCGCTCGGCTCGGGCTTGTCGGCGATATAGCAGAGGTTGGGGATATAAATATCGTTAGCCAGCGCCGCCTCCAGCACGCTCGTCCCCGCAAGCGCGGTGACTTGCTTCCCGTCGATGATGAGCGTTACCTGTTTCATTTGGCGGGCACCTCGCTCGGCGGCGAGAATTTCATAATGGCGTTGTACTGCGGCGGGCAGGCGGTGAGGCAGGTGCCGCACTTGACGCACTTCTCCTGGTCGATGACCTTGAGGCGCTTCTTATCCGGCGAGATGGCCTCCACGGTGCAGGAGCCGACGCAGGCGTCGCAGGAGCGCTCGCACTTGTCGGGGAGGATGTAGTAGGCGATGAGGTGCAGGCACATCAGGGCCGGGCACCGCCCCAGCTCGATGTGCTCGCGGTACTCGTCGCGGAAGTAGCGCAACGTCGTCAGGATGGGGTTGGGGGCGGTGGCGCCGAACTGGCAGAGCGAGCCGGCCTTGACGTCCCGCGCCAGCTGCTCCAGCGTGTCCAGGTCTTCCAGCTTGCCCTCCCCGCGGGTGAACTCGGTGAGGGTCTCCAGCATCTGCTTGGTGCCCAGGCGGCAGAAGGTGCACTTGCCGCAGGACTCGCGCTGGGTGAACTCCAGGAAGTAGCGGGCGATTTCCACCATGCAGTCGTCCTCGTCGAGGACGACCATGCCGCCGGAGCCCATCATCGCCCCGGCATCTTTGAGCGACTCGAAATCGACGGGCAAGTCCAGGGCGCTTTCCGGCAGGCAGCCGCCCGAAGGCCCGCCGATTTGCACCGCCTTGAATCGTTTGCCCCTGGGGATGCCGCTGCCCGCCTCGAAGATAATCTGGCGCAAAGAAGTGCCCATGGGCACCTCCACCAGGCCGGTGTTGACCACCTTGCCCGCCAGGGCGAAGACGGCCGTGCCGGGGCTTTCCGGCGTGCCGATGCCTTTGAACCAGTCCGCCCCCCGCCCGATGATGTGGCGCAGGTAGGCCATCGTCTTGACGTTATTGACCACGGTGGGATTACCGTCGAGGCCCTGCGTGGCCGGGTAGGGCGGGCGGTGGCGGGGCATGCCGGAGCGGCCTTCCAGCGAGGCGATGAGGGCCGTTTCTTCGCCGCAGACGAAGGCCCCCGAACCCTGAAAGAGGGTAATATCGAAGCTGAAATCCGTCCCCAGGACGCTCTCGCCCAGCAGGTTGAATTCTTCGGCCTGCTTTAAGGCAGTTTCCAGCCTGGCCACGGCCAGGGGATACTCGGCGCGGACGTAGATGTAGCCCCGGCGCGCCCCGACGGCGTAGCCGGCGATGATAATCCCCTCGATGACGGAGTGGGGGTCGCTCTCCAGAATGGCGCGGTCCATAAAGGCGCCGGGGTCGCCCTCGTCGGCGTTGCAGACGACGTAGCGGGCCTCGCCGGGGGACTCCCGGCAGGTCTGCCACTTGCGGCCGGTGGGGAAACCGGCCCCGCCCCGCCCCCGCAGGCCCGATTTCGCGACCTCTTCGGTCACTGCTTCCGGCGTCGTATCCAGGGCCTTGGCCAACGATTCGTAGCCTCCGGCGGCGATATAGTTCTCGATGTCGGTGGGGTCGATGTGGCCGCAGTTGGCCAGGATTATCTTGTTCTCGTACCGGGCGCGGGGAAAGTCGGCGAAGGCGGGCAGGAGGTCGTTTTCCTCCAGCGCCGCCAGGACGAACTCGGGGCAGGGGTTATCGCCCAGGATGAACTCCTTGACCAGCCGCTCGGCGATGACGGGGTTGACGTAGCCGTAGGCTATCGGCGGGTAGCCGGGCTTGGCGATGACGACCAGCGGCTCGGCGTAGCAGTGGCCGATACAGCCCACCTCGATGACGGGCACGTCCAGGTTGCGCTTCTTGATTTCGTCGCGGAAGGCGTCCAGCACCTCCAGCGCCCCGGCGGCCCGTCCGCAGGTGGCCGCCCCCACCATGACCACCGTCCCCTCGCGGCGCGCCGGCCAGCGGGTCGCGGCGCGCTCCCGGAGCACCGCATAGGCGGTCGCCGCTTTAGACGGCTTCACCTTTGTCCTTTGCTCTCGCCTTACGCTCGTTCTCGAAGGCCAGCAGGATGCCGTCGACGCGGGTGGGCTCCACCTGGCCCTCCGGCTTGTCGTCGACGACGGTCACCGGGGCCATCGTGCAGCAGCCGACGCAGGCCACCGTGTCCAGGTCGAACTCGCGGTCGGGGGTCGTCTGGCGGGCGTCGATGTTGAGGCGGCGCCTCCAGGCGTCCAGGGTGATGTGGCCGCCCTTCATGTGGCAGGCGGTGCCCAGGCAGACGCGGACGGAGTGGCGCCCCGGCGGGTTGAGGCGGAACTGGTTATAGAAGGTGACCACGCCGTAGACGTCGATGGTGGGGATATCCAGGTAGGCGGCAATCTCGGTCATGGCGGCGCGGGGCAGGTAGCCGAGCTTGCCCTGGACTTTTTGCAGGATGGGGATGAGGTTGTGGCGCTTCTTAGCGAAGCCGCCCAGAATACCCCGCGTGGCCTCGGCGAGCTTTTTCTTTTCTTTGGGGGGGGACTTGGCTGTTTTGGACATGAGATTACTCCTGGTTCAATTCTGGCGAAGCGGGGCGTATTTGTCAAGGCAGGGATATACGGGGTGGGGCAGCTTAGGACCGCGGGCCGAAAATCCGGCTCCCGATTCTGACCAGGCTGGCGCCTTCCTCAATGGCGACGCGGTAGGAATCGGTCATGCCCATGGAGAGGTATTCCATCGCTACGCCGGGCAGGTTCAATGCGGCGATTTCGTTAAAGAGCCTTTTCGTCAGGGCGAAATAGGGGCGGTAGTCTTCCGCCGCGGCCAGCGGCGGGCCCATCGTCATCAGCCCCATGACGCGGATGTTGGGGAGGCCGGCAATCTCGCTAATCAGACCGGCGGCGGCCTCCGGCAGGACGCCCGCTTTCTGCGGCTCGCGCCCGCTGTTGACCTCGATGAGCACCGGCATGACCTTGCCGATTTGGGCGCAGCGTTTGTCAATCTCGGCGGCCAGGGCGCGGGAGTCCACCGTCTCAATCATGTCGAAGAGGGCGACGGCCTTCTTGACCTTGTTCTTCTGGAGGTGGCCGATACAGTGCCAGGCAACCTTTGCCGAGATGGCGGCGCGGGCGGTTTCCGCCTCCTGGACGTAGTTCTGGCCGACGACAGCGATACCGGCGGCGATGGCCGCGGCGATTTCCTGGGATGAGCGGGTCTTGGCGGCGGCCTCAAGTCGCACGCCGGGGGGCAGCTCATTAAGCAGCCGGCGCACGTTCTGCGTGATGGTCGCGGCCGGAGTAGCTTGCGGCGGGGGCATAACTGACCTCCTGCGGGCGCATCCCGGTGAAGTCGCGGTGGGATGGCCGTCCCCCTATTATAGCCCCGCCGGCGGCGGTTATTTCAAGGGGGCGGTTGGGGCGGGCTTGTCGGCGGCCAGTTTTTCCTGGGCGCTGATGCGGATGACGCGGATATCGGCCAGTATCTTCTGTATCTCGTCGCTGGCCTTGCGGATAAGCTCCTCAATATCGCGCTGGTTGGCCAGCCGCGTACGCAGGGCGAGCTGCCGGGCCTCGCTGGCGGCGTCGTAGCCGGCTTCGGGTTGGGACTGCCGGGCCTCCGCCTTCAGGCGGCGGGCCAGCTCCAGCTCGCGCTCGGCGCTCCGGCGCAGCTCCGCTACCCTGGCCGCGGCCTCCTTAAGGCCGCCGAAGTCCGCCTCGATGTCGTGCAGGGTGGTCGTTTCTTTCATGCTATCTAGATATTACCTCCCCGGGCGGGCGCGGCGGAGATAGCTATCACCAATTATTCATGGGTGCCGCCCCCTAACTTGCCGGGGATATTACGGCGGGCGTTGTGCTACAATTGAACCATATTAGTTTACTCGTAAGGAGGCAAAAACAAAAACAGTGACCGAATACATGGGTTATATCGCCGGTTTCCTGACCACTATTTCCACGCTGCCACAGATTCTGCGCGTCTACAAGCTGAAAAGCGCCCGGGAGATAAGCATCCTCTTCAACATCTTGCTGCTGGCGGGCGTTGTCCTCTGGCTCATCTACGGCGCCCTGCTGGGCCTGCTGCCCCTCATTATCTGGAACGCCATTGCCCTGGTGCTCATCGGCCTGCTGCTGGGGGCCAAGCTGAAATACGGCCGCTAAGCCGGCTATATATCCGGCGCGGGGTATTGCTAAACGGGTGCCAAGGGTGTATGTTAGATATATATAACGTTAGAATTAGGCAACATCAGACGGGGGTACGGCCATGAAAAAGGTAGCCTGGGGAATATTCATCGCGGCGCTGGTGATAACGCTGCTGCTGATTGCCCTGGAGCAGTATTACGTGGCGGTATCGCTGGTGGTGGGCACCGTCGTCATGCGCCACCGCGAGCTGTGGTCGCTGATAATGCGGCGGCGGCTGCCCCCGGTCGACGAGCGGGTCAAGGCAAACACGAGTAAGGCGCTGCGCAACGGCTTCGTCTATCTGGCCGGGATAACCGCCTTCCTGATGCTGCCGCTGGGGAGGATTTTCATTATCAACCTGACTACCCAGTTCGTGCTGGCGGCGATGTTCCTTTCCACCGGGCTCATCTATCTCCTCTCCTACATCTACTACGACCGCGCCGCCCCCAAGATGAGCCAGTGGCGGCTGGAGCGCCTGCGGTGGTTTCTGGCGCTGGGTGGCATATCCATCGGCGTCTTTATCATCAGCGTCTTTCTGCACAATGTCATCAGCGGGTTCGGCGGCTTCGAGGAGCCGGTCTTCTTCGTCATCGCCGTCATTCTGGCCCCCCTGGGGCTGGCGGTGAGCCTTGTCGGCACCCTGACCCTCTTCATCATCGGGCTGGCCGCCCGCCCGCCCGCCGGCGAGCCGTAAGCTATGAAGACCAGAATCCGCGAATACCGCGCCCGGCATCGGCTGACCCAGGAAAAGCTGGCCGATATGGTGGGCGTCCGCCGCGAGACCATTATCTACCTGGAGCAGGGCAAGTACAGCCCGTCGCTGCGGCTGGCCCACGGCGTGGCCCGGGCGCTGGGGGCGAGCCTGGACGAGCTGTTCCTCTTCGACGACTGAGCCGGCCCGCCGCGCGTCATAATTCCTTAAAAATCCGCCGCCTACCCATTGACCAAACGCCCTAAATAGTTTACACTGGTGGTATGTTTTATCCTCGGGTGAACGGCCGGGCAGACTGCGCCCGCTTTGTCAGCGGTGGCTGGCGCCGGCCAGCGGCGGGTGCTGCTGGCCATCAGACGTTGCGGCATTAGGACGCCGCTTTCCCCCCGATTCTTTTTCAGTTTTCAGTAGATAGCAGCCTTACATATCCGGGCAGATGCACGAGGATGAGCCAGAGCCTTTCTCAGATTCGGCGGAGAGGCGGACGGAGGCAGAAATGACCACGACTAAATATGCAAAACAGCACGACTACTTGCAGAGTGAGCACCAGCGCCTGACCGAAGAGCTGGTCCAGCTGCATTCCAATGCGTCCAGTGCCGAGGAGCGCCGCGAGGGCAGCCCCTTCGGCAAGCGGGAGGAGGAGGCCACCGAGACCCTGGAGCTGGAAAAACGCCTGGTGCTGGAGAACCGTATCCGCCAGGAGCTGGCCGGTATCGAGCACGCCCTGGAGAAGTTTGATAATGGCACCTACGGATTGTGCGATAACTGCGGCAAGCCGATAGACCCGGAGAGGCTGGAGGCGTTGCCCCAGGCGAGCCTGTGCATGGAATGTAAGGCGCTGCTGGCGAAGAATGCAAAAGGCAAACCGCCCGCAGGGTAAGCTCCGGCTGGCGGTGCTGGCCTCCGTGGCGGTGCTGGTCATCGTCGCCGACCAGGTCGTCAAGTGGTGGATAAGGTCTAACCTGGACATCGGCGAGACGCTCACCGACGCCGGCTTCTTCCGCGTTATCCGCGTCCAGAATACCGGGGCCGCCTTCGGGATTTTCTCCGGCCACTCCCCGATACTGATTAGCATCGTTTTCATCGGCATCGTCGCCCTGCTGGTGTTGGCCTATTTCCTGCACCGCCGCTGGGCCGCCTACGACAGCCTGTGGCTGCGGGTGTCCCTGGGCCTGGTGCTGGGCGGCACCATCGGCAACCAGATAGACCGCCTCTTCCGCGACGGCTACGTGACCGATTATCTCGATTTCAAGGTCTGGCCGGTCTTCAACGTCGCCGACGCCTCGGTGACCGTCGGCATCATCATCGCCGTTATCTGCATCATTTTCCTGATGAGTAAAGCGGAAAAAAAACGGGAATGAGCCGGGAGTACTCTTTTACGGCGGACGCCGCCGGGGCGCGCCTGGACAAGTTCGTCGGGGAGCGCTGCCCGGAGCTGTCCCGCACCCACGCCCAGAAGCTCATCGCCGCCGGGCTGGTGACCGTCAACGGCCGGCCCGCCCGCGCTTCCCTCAAGCTGGAGCCCGGCGACGCCGTGGCCGTTACCGTCCCCCCCGAGCCGCCCGCCGGGCTGGCCCCCGAGGCCATCCCCCTGAAGATTATCTACGAGGACGCCGACCTGCTGGTGGTGGACAAGCCCGCCGGACTCACCGTCCACCCCGCCCCCGGACACCCCGGCCATACCCTGGCCAACGCCGTGCTGGCCTACCTGCCGTCGCTCACGGCCAACGGCGACGCGCTCCGGGCGGGCATCGTGCACCGGCTGGACAAGGACACCTCCGGGCTGATTCTGGTGGCCAAGAACCGGGTGGCCCAGGCCAACCTGGCGGAGCAGTTCAAGGCCCGCACCGTGGCCAAGTCCTACCTGGTGCTGGTCAAGAGGAAGTTGACGCCGGAGAGCGGCGCCATCGAGGCGGCCATCGGCCGCGACCCGCGGCACCGCCAGCAGATGGCGGTGGTGGCGCGCGGGCGGGCGGCGCGCACCGCTTACCGCGTTATCCGGTACGTCGGCGGGTACACTTTGCTGGAAATCAAGCCGGAGACGGGGCGCACCCACCAGATAAGGGTGCACCTGGCGGCCATCGGCTTTCCGGTGGTGGGGGACGCCACCTACGGCGTGCCCTCGCCGCACCTGGCGCGGCAGTTCCTGCACGCCTCCAAAATCGGCTTCCGGCTGCCGTCAACGGGCGAGTGGGTGGAGTTTGAGTCGCCGCTGCCGGAGGACCTGGAGCGGGCGCTGCGGGAGATAGGGTGAAGAAGTGCGCATCTGGCCTCAAGCCCGTAAATATGCTATAATAATTGGCTGTAAATCGCGTTAATAAGTAAGGATAGAGATATGCCCGCTAAAACCACTCCGCCCCAAAAGACCAAGAAGGCCCCGGCCAAGGCCGAGGTCGCGGCCCCCACCAAGCCCCTGGAGGAGTTCATCGAGGCCGTCAACAAGAAGGACAAGCCCAATGGCCTCAGGATACGCTTCGCCTTTACCAAGCGCAAGCGCTAGCCGTTATTTACGCCGTTCTTTTCGCTTGCGGCGTTCTCTTTTCTTGTGCCGCCCTTCCTTAAAAGGCTCCGCGGCGTTGAAGTCTGGCCGGTAGCTGTCCGCCGCGGCCATCCCCTGCATCCAGCCGTTCTCGATGCCCAGTTCTTCCACCAGCGCGGCCACGGCCGCGTATTCCTCCGGGGTTATCTTGCGGTTTAGTCCCTGATACTTGCGGGCCTTATGGGCCGGGTAATACTGCGACATGACGCTCACCGCCACGCGCGGCGAGACCTCGTTGACCAGCCAGGTGAGCGACTCGCGGCTGCCGGCGATGTCTTCGGGCAGAATCAGGTGACGGATAATCAGTCCGCGGCGGGCGACGCCTCCGTCGTCCACCTGCAAGTCCCCCACCTGGCGCTGCATCTCCCGGATGGCGGCGCGGGAACTCTCTACGTAGTGGCGCACCCGCGAGTAACGGCGCGCCAGCCCGTCGTCGGCGTAGCGCAGGTCGGCCAGGTAAATATCGACGACGCCGTCCAGCTCTTGGAGCGTGGCCACCGAGTCGTAGCTTGAGGTGTTGTAGACGAGGGGGACTTTCAGCCCCAGCGGCACCGCCTCCAGCACGGCGCGGGCAATATGCGGCGCGAAGTGGGAGGGCGTCACCAGGTTGATGTTGTGGCAGCCCAGCTCGTCCTGGAGATAAATCAGGCGCCGGGCCAGCTCGCTGGTGGTAATGGCGTTGTGCCGCTGCACCTTCGGCTGCTGGCTTATCTGGTAGTTCTGGCAGTAGACGCAGCGCAGGTTGCAGTTGCCGAAGAAGACCGTCCCCGAGCCGCGCGAGCCGGAGATGACCGGCTCCTCGCCGTGGTGGGCGCCCACCGAGGCCACGATGGGCAATGCCCCCGAATGACAGGAGCCCGTCTTGCCCGCCAGCCGGTCGGCGCGGCACTCGCGGGGGCAGATATCGCACTCGGCCAGGCGCGCTTCCAGCCGGGCGACGCGGCGCTCCAGCTCCCCGGAGCGGTAGAGGGCCAGATAGCCCGGCTCGTCAGGGCTCATTGGTTTTCCGCCGGACGGTAAGGGTGAGGCCGTCGATGGCCGCCACCTCCACCGTTTCGCCCTTTTGGATGTCCCCCTCGTCCGACCTGGCCTGCCAGTACTCGTCGCCGATTTTCACCGTGCCCGAGGGGGCCAGCGCCCGGGTCACCTCGCCGGTAGTCCCCAGCATCCCCTCGCTCCCGGTGAGCTTGCGCCGCCGGAAGACGGGCACCACCGCCTTGTGCATGATGAGAAAGAAGCCGACCACCGCCAGCGCGACCACCAGGATAACCACCCAGGTAATCTCGACGTGGAAGTACCACAGCCCCAGAAAAACGAGCACCAGCAGCGCGGCGTCGTCCAGGAGCGAGGCGGCCACCATCAGCCAGACCTTGAGGTTGGACGGCGGCGACGGTTTCATTCCGCCAGCTTCCGGAGCCTGGCCAGCGCCGCCTCAATCCTCTTCAGGCAGCGCGCTTTACCCAGCACCGCCATGGTGGCGAAGAGGGGCGGCGTGGCCGTGCGCCCGGTGACCGCCGTGCGCAGCGCCCCGAAGAGCTGCCCCGTCTTGAGATTTAGCTCCTCGGCCAGGGGGCGCAAGAGGTCTTCCAGGGCCGCTTCGTCGAAGGACTTTAGCTCCTTAAGCCGCTGCGCCGCGGTCTCCAGCGCGCCGACTGTTAGCTCTGGGGTCATCTTCTTGCCGATGAGCAGGTCGGCGTCGTAATCCAGCCTTTCGGTGAAGAAAAACTCGGCCAGGTCGGGCACCTCGCCCAGGATCCTGGCCCGCTCCTGTACCAGGGGCATGATTTTCTTTACGTAGGTCTTATCCAGCGGCCTTTTTACGGAGGTGGGCAGACCCTTTTCCAGGAAGGGCAGGGCGCGCCCGGCGAAATCGTCAACGGTGAGGGAGCGGATATAGACGCCGTTCATCCAGTCCAGCTTGTCGCGGTTGAAGACGGCCCCGGTCTTGCCGATTCGCTCCAGCGAGAAGTTGTCGATAAGCTCCCGGCGGGTCATAATCTCGGTCTTGTCGTCCAGCGACCAGCCGATGAGTGCCAGGAAGTTGAACATCGTCTCCGGCAAATATCCCTGGTCGCGGTAGTCCAAGAGCGAGACCGAGCCGTGCCGCTTGCTGAGCTTGGCGCGGTCGGGCCCGACGATGAGGGGGTGGTGGACGTAGGCAGGCGGCTCGTAACCCAGCGCCCGGTAAATGAGCAGGTGGCGGGGGGTGCTGGATATCCAGTCCTCGGCGCGGATGACGTGGCTGATTTTCATGGCGTGGTCGTCGACGACGCTGGCTAGGTGGTAGGTGGGGTAGCCGTCGCTCTTGAGGAGGACGAAGTCGTCCAGGTTGGCCAGCTCGAAGGAGACCTCGCCGTAGATGAGGTCGGTGAACTTGATGCTGCCCTCCAGCGGCACCTTGAAGCGCACCACCGGCGTGATGCCGGCCGCCTCCTTGGCCCGGCGCTCGTCGGGCTTGAGCTCGCGGCAGCAGCGGTCGTAGCCGGGCGGCTGCTTGCGGGCGATTTGCTCCTTCCGCATCGCCTCCAGGCGCTCCGGCGAGCAGTAGCAGGGGTAGGCGTCGCTCTGGGCGACGAGACGGTCGGCGGCCTCCCGGTAGAGCGCCAGCCGCTCGGACTGAAAGTACGGCCCGTAGTCGCCGCCTACCTCCGGCCCCTCGTCCCAGTCCATCCCCAGCCAGCGCAAGGCATCCATCATGTACGCCACGGCCCCCTCCACGCGGCGGGCGACGTCGGTATCCTCGATGCGCAGGACGAACTTGCCGCCGGTGTGCCGCGCCAGCAGCCAGTTGAACATGGCGGTGCGGATGTTGCCCACGTGGGGCCGCCCGGTGGGGCTGGGGGCGAAGCGGACTCTGACGGGCGGGGTCATCTACGATTTCTCCTCCGCCACCCGGACGGCCCGCTCCAACCGCCGGATTTTGCGGGACGCCCAGACGATGAAGGCGATGACGCCCAGGCTGAAGACGGTGATGGCCAGCAGGATAATCTGGAAGCCGGTGTCCGGGTCGGTGCGCCAGACAAGGTAGCCCACCAGCACCCCGCCGATAACGGGGTTGATGACGGC
>DAOUEP010000098.1:0-28801 GCA_034430515.1 Dehalococcoidales bacterium
GAAGGGGACGGAGGGGGAGGTGGGGGTCACCAGGGCGTCGTACTTCTCGAAGGCGGCGTCGAACTCGCGGCGGATGAGGGTGCGCACCTTCTGCGCCTTGAGGTACCAGGCGTCGTAGTAGCCGGCGGAGAGGGCGTAGGTGCCCAGCATGATGCGCCGCTTGACCTCCGGCCCGAAGCCCCCGCCGCGCGTCTTCTCCATCGACTCCCACATGCTGCCGGCGTCGTAGGAGTAGCCGTACTTGACGCCGTCGTAGCGGGCCAGGTTGGCCGAGGCCTCGGAGGGGGCCAAAATATAGTAGACGGCCAGGGCGTAGGGGGTGTGGGGCAGGCTCATCTCCTCTACCTCGGCGCCCAGCTCGCCGAGCTTTTTAATGGCCGCCTGCATGACCTGAGCGACGCCCGGCTGCATCCCCTCCACGTAATACTCCCTGGGGACGCCCAGGCGCACGCCTTTCAAATCGGGCTTGAGCGACTTTGTATAGTCGGGCACCGGCTCGGGGACGGAGGTGGAGTCGCGCTTGTCGTGCCCGGCGATGGCGTTAAGGATAATGGCGGCGTCGGTCACGTCCTGGGCCAGCGGGCCAACCTGGTCGAGCGAGCTGGCGAAGGCCACCAGGCCGTAGCGGCTCACCCGCCCGTAGGTGGGCTTGAGGCCAACGACGCTGCAAAAACCCGCCGGCTGGCGAATGCTGCCGCCGGTATCGGAGCCCAGCGCGTAAACGGCCTCGCCGGCGGCCACCGCCACCGCCGAGCCGCCCGAAGAACCGCCGGGCACGCGCTCTAAGTCCCAGGGGTTGTGGGTAACGAAGAAGGCCGAGTTCTCCGTGGAGGAGCCCATGGCGAACTCGTCCATGTTGGCCTTGCCCAGCATCACCGCCCCGGCGGCGTTGAGCTTGTCCATCACGGTGGCGTCGTAGGGGGGCACGAAGTTCTCCAGCATTTTGGCCGAGCAGGTGGTGCGCACGCCCCGGGTGCAGATAACGTCCTTAATGGCCATGGGGACGCCGGTCAGCGGGGACAGGCCGTTACCGGCGGCGAGCTTCTCGTCGGCCTTTTTGGCCTGCTCCAGGGCCAGCTCCGGGGTGAGTGTCACCATGGCCTTAACTTTGGGCTCCAGCCGCTCGATGCGCCCCAGGTAGTCCCGGGTAAGCTCCACCGAGGAGACCTTTTTCTCCTTGAGGAGCCGGGCGGCTTCGTGTATGGTTACCTGCATCTATGTCTACTCCAGCACCGGGCGCACCCGGAAGCAGTCCGCCTCGCGCCGGGGGGCGTTGGCCAGGATTGCCTCTGGCGGGAAGGACGGGGCGACCTTATCGTCGCGCATGACGCTCTCCAGCGCCACCGACTGCGCCGTGGGCGGCACGCCCTCGGTATCCACCTGCTGCAACACCTCAAAGTGCTCCAGAAGGTTGGAAAGCTGCTCGCTGTAGCGGGTAATCTCGTCCTCGGTCAGGTCGACCCGCGCCAGGCGGGCGATATGCAGCACCTCTTCGCGGCTGAGCTTCAAAACGCACCTCCGGAGGCCCCCGGCGGGGTAGTATTTTACCTGCCAATTATACACCGCCTTCCGGCCACGGGCAAACTCGGCGGGCCAAAGGGCGCTATCTTACCATAATTAGTGGTATAATGTAAGCAGAGAGTCCGCAACGCGCGGGCGAAGGAGGCAAGACATGGCGGAGAGGGTGATGGTTTTCATCGATGGTAGCAATCTTTACCATTCCCTGAAAAATCACTTCAACCGTACCGACCTGGACATCGGCAAGTTCTGCCGGAAGATTTTACAGAAACGCCAGCTAATCCGCATCTACTATTACAACGCCAGGGTCGGTCAGAAGCAGGAGCCGGAAGTCTACAAGCAGCAGCAGGCCTTTTTCGACGGCATCAACGCCATACCCTACACCGAGCTGCGCCTGGGCCGGCTGGTCTACACCAACAACTGGCCCCACGTGCCGCCCTACGAAAAAGGCACCGACGTCCAGCTGGCCACGGACATGATTACCCACAGCTACAAGACCAACTACGACGTGGCCATCCTCGTCGCCGGGGACAACGATTTCGCCGGGGCCGTCCAGGCCGTCAAGGACAACGGCAAGCACGTGGAGGTGGCCCTCTTCGGCAAGCAGGGCACCTCGCAGCAGCTGCGCTCCGTGGCCGACCAGGTTATCACTATCAACTCCCGGCTGCTCAAGGACTGCTGGAAATAAAGGGGCTTCGCCCCCGCTGAGGCACCCCTGTTTTCAGGGTATCGCTGTTTGATGAGCAGGTCAGCCAGAAAAACAGGCCAGCCGGGGTTGCCCCGGGAGCAGGGCGCCGTCGTCAAGGACTGGGGCGGGCGGCTGCCGGTGGCCCTCGTCTACCCCAACCGCTACTACCTGGGCATGTCCAACCTGGGCGTGCATGCCATCTACCGCCTGCTCAACGCCGAGCGCGACGTCGTCGGCGAGCGCTGCTTCTACGAGCCGGGCGACCCCCGGCCCCCGGTCTCCGTCGAGTCGGGGCGGCCGCTGCGGGACTTCGCCGTGCTGGCCCTCTCGGTGTCCTACGAGCTGGACTATTTCCACGTGGCCGCTATCCTCAAGGCGGGCGGTATCCCCCCCTTCGCCGCCGACCGCGACGCCCGCCACCCCCTGGTCGTCGCCGGTGGGCCGTGCCTGACGGCCAACCCCATGCCGCTGGCGCCCTTCTGCGACGCGGTAGCCATCGGTGAGGCCGAGGCCATCCTGCCCGCCCTGCTGCCGGCCCTGCGGGAAGGCGGCGACCGCGGCGACTTACTGAAAACCCTCGCGAAACTGCCCGGAATCTACGTGCCCGCCTGTCCGCCGGAAACGCCGATTAAACGCCAGCACGCCGCCAATTTGGACAATTTTGCGACTACCTCGGTCGTCCTGACGCCGAACACCGAGCTGGGCGACCTCTACCTCATCGAGGCGGAGCGTGGCTGCGCCCGCGGCTGCCGCTTCTGCCTGGTGAGCACCGCCTTCGCCCCGATGCGCTTCCGCGCGGCGGGCAATCTCATCAAGCAGGCATCGGAAGGGCTGAAATACCGTAAGCGCATCGGGCTGGTGGGCCCCGCCGTGACCGACCACCCCGAGTTGAAAGCAATCCTGGCCGGTATCAATAATCTCGGGGCGGAGCTGGCGGTAAGCTCGCTGCGCATCGGCTCGCTGGACGACGCCATCATCGCCGAGCTGGGCCGGGGCCGGGTGAAGACCGTTACCATCGCCCCGGAGGCCGGGGCGGCGCGCCTGCGGCGCGCCATCAATAAAATCATCTCCAACGAAGCTATTTTACGCGTCGCCGACGCCATCGCCGGGGGCGGCTTCCGCCAGCTCAAGCTCTATTTCATCATCGGCCTGCCCACCGAGACCGACGCGGACACCGACGCCATCGTCCGGCTGGCGCTGGCCGTTAAGGCCCGGCTGGATAAAAAGGGCGGCGGCACCCGCCTCGTCCTCAACGTCGCCCCGTTCGTCCCCAAGGCGGGCACACCCTTCCAGTGGCTGCCGATGGCCTCACCGGAAGCCCTGCAACGTCGCCTGGGCATACTGCGCGGCGCCCTGCCCGCCCGGGGCGTCCGCCTCAACGCGGAAAGCCCCGCCTGGAGCCGGGTGCAGGGGGCGCTGGCCCGCGGCGACGCCCGGCTGGCCCCGGCCATTGCCGGTATGGAGAATGTCTCCCTTTCGGGATGGCGGCAGGCGGTAGAAAACTACGACCTGGACATTGACTATTATGTCAACAATAGGTGGGATACGGGAGACAACCTGCCCTGGGACGTGATTGACGCGGGGGTGAAAAGCGAGCGGCTGTGCGGGGAGCTGGAGAAGGCGCTGGCTTAGCCCGGAAATTACTGGCTGAGTAGCTCGGTCACCACTTCGTTGATTTCTTTGCCGTCGGCGCGGCCCTTGAGCCTGGGCATCAGCTCTTTCATCACCCTGCCCTTGTCGCCGGGGCCGGCGGCGCCCACCGCCGCGATGACCTCTTTAGCCGCCGCCACCACCTCGCCGCGGGAAAGCTGGGCGGGGAGGTAGGCCTTGAGGATGGCCTGCTCGGCGGTTTCTTTCTCCACCAGGTCGGGGCGGTTGCCTTTCTCGAAGGCGTCGATGCTCTCCTGGTGGTTCTTGACCTCTTTGGCGATGATGCCGAGGATATCGGCGTCCTCCAGGGGGGACTGTTTGGCGATTTCGGCGTTATTGACGGCCGCCAGCAGCATGCGCAGCGTCGAGCGGCGCACGGTGTCGCCGCTCTTCATGGCCTGCCTGACGTCGTCGTTGATTTTCTTCTTGAGGTCGGCCGCCTCTTCCATGGGTGACCCCGGTTTTCCTGGCTTTACCGTCGGGACACGCGGGCACCGCGCGCGGCGCCGCGGCGCTTGGCCGCCTTCTTACGCTTGCGCTTGATGCTGGGCTTCTCGTAGTGCTCGCGGCGGCGCAGCTCGGACAGGATGCCGTCCTGCTGCACCTTGCGGTTAAAGCGCTTCAGTAAACTGTCAAAGCTCTCTTCTTCGCCAGCCTTCACTTCAGCCAATGAGCATCACTCCCTTTTCCATTCTGTGGCCGGTAATATTATAGGGGGCGCCTCGGCTGCCCCCATCGGATACCGGCCCGGCGCGTTTCACCGTATCCTGAAAACACGCCGCTAATATTGTAAAGGGCGGCGCACGCCCTGTCAAGAGAGCCGGTCCCATTATCCCGGCATCGCGACGGCCAAATGGCAAAATAACTGCCTCTACCTAGAACTATGTTGGTTGACATTAGCCAAATGGCAAAATATAATGGACTCATGGACTACCAGAACAACGACCTGGGCAAGATACTGAAGCAGCAACGAGTAACCATGCCGCTGACTTTGCAGGAGCTGGCGGCCGAGTCGGGAGTGTCTTCATCGCATCTGGGGCGCATCGAGCGAGGCGAGCGCTTCCCCTCCGCCAGGATACTGCGTAAAATCGCCAAACCACTGGATTTTGACGAAGACGAGCTCTTTACCCTGGCTGGCTTTCTCTCCCCCCACACCGGCGTGGCGGAAGAAAGCGGCCAGCGCTATTCCAGCCGCCGCCTGGACCCCTACGTGGCCAAAATGCTGGCCGATGAGCCGGTGGAAGTACAGCGCGCCGTTATCGGTATACTCAGTCTCTTGAAGAGCATCGCCAAAGGGAAAAATAGTCAGTAACATCGTTCCCCATCCCGGACGGTCATCGCCCGCATCGGGATGAGGCGGCGTCCGTCATCCGGCGGGATAAACTTGCTACTCAGCTGGAAAAGTGCTAGATTTAACTTGATTAAGCCCCATCTTCCGAGATAGCAGCTGAGGGAGTGACCCCTTGACGGAAAGCAAAGAAGAGGAGTGGCTGAGGTTCATCGACACCCTGAGCCACGAATTCAAGACTCCCCTGACCTCCATCATTGCCGCCGCGGGGCTGCTGGCCGAAGAACTGGAGGCCAGCGCCGACGAGTCCCTCCAGACCCTCATCCGCACCATCACCCAGAACGCCAGCACCCTGGAAACCAGACTGGCCGAATTTCTGGATACCGTCAAGACCGGCAGCGGCCGGATCCAGCTGCGTTACGAGCCGGTCGACATGAAGTCGCTCATCCTCGGCATCTGCCAGCAGGTCGACCCCATGCTGCGCAGCAAGGGCCAGCAGCTGCTTACCGACCTGCCGAAGTCCCTGCCCGTCATCGCGGCGGACGGGCCGCGGCTGGAGCAGGTGCTGCTCAATCTGGTGACCAACGCCGCCAAGTTCTCCCCCGAAGGGAGTAAAATCGTCATCCAGTCCCGCCCACAGGTGGACGGCCTGCTCGTTTCCGTCGCCGATAGCGGCATCGGCATCGCCCGCAAGGAGCAGGACAGACTGTTCAAGCCCTACAGCCGCATCAACGCCGACCGCCAGCGCCACCCCGGCCTGGGACTGGGACTGGCCCTGGCCAGGCAGGTGGTGGAGCTGCACGGCGGCCGCATCTGGGTAGAGAGCGAAAAGGGCCGGGGCAGCACCTTCTTTTTCCTGCTGCCGCGTAACACCGCCGGGAAGACCGCCAGAGCCCAAGGAGGGGCATGAAAGTACTCGTTATCGAAGACGACCCCGGCATCATCGAGGTCGTCTCGCTCTGCTTCCAGCTGCGCTGGAGCGGCGTCACCGTCATCACGGCGTCCTCCGGTCAGAAGGGCATCGAGCTCGTCGAGACGGAAAGCCCGGAGGTGGTCATCCTGGACATCGGCCTGCCCGACATCGACGGCTACAAGGTGCTCAAGGAAATCCGCCGCTTCTCCGACGTGCCGGTGCTGATGCTGACGGTACGGGGCGAGGACACCGACGTGGCCAAGGGGCTGGAGCTGGGCGCCGATGACTATATCATCAAGCCGTTCAGCCACATCGAGCTTATCGCCCGGGTGCAGGCCGTCATCCGCCGCGCCCAGGGGCTGGCCATCACCGACGAGGAGCGCCCCTTCACCAGCGGCAGGCTCTCGGTGGATTTCAGCCGCAACGAGGTCGTCGTCGACGGCGAGCCCATCAAGATCACCTCCATCGAAAGGAAGCTGCTCTACTACCTCATCCGCAACGAGGGTCGCATCCTCTCCCACGAGAGCCTGCTCACCAAGGTCTGGGGGGACAACTACGTGGACGCCCGCGACCTGCTGCGCGTCCACATTCAGCACCTGCGGCAGAAGCTGGAGGACAACGCCGAATCGCCCAGCATCATCGTCACCGAGCACGGCATCGGCTATAAATTCGTCCGTCCCGCCAGCCGCTAGGTATACACCGCCACCACCACCGCCTCCCTGGGGCTGTACTCGTCGAAAAATATCACCGCCACCTTGCGTCCGGTTACCATCTCCGCCGTCGGCAGGTTGCGGGCCACGCTGACGTCCTCCAGGTAGACCTTGAAGCTGCCGGCAATCCTTACCGTGGCGGTATAGTTCCCCGAGTTGAAGGCCCGCAGCTCGGCCTTTTTTAGTTTCAATGATTGCCTCCCTTCCCATTCCGCGAATGGGATTCTTCGTCGCTTCACTCCTCAGAATGACAGTGGGGGCGTGGCTAGACCGCGCCCAGCCGCAGGCTCTGGTGGTATTCCCCCCGCCGGGGACGGTAAACAGTCGTGATGCCCAGCACCCGCCGTCGGGCCGCATTCAGTCCGGCGCGGCCGTCGGTAACAGACACCACGTCGTAGAGCTGCTGGCCGCAGTTGACCGGGACGGCGATAGCCCCGCCGAAGGCTTCGATTTCCGCCCGCCGCAGGCAGGCCTGCCCTCGCGCCGCCGCCTCGGCCACGGTAGCGATGTTGCGGTCGCTCACCTGGAGCAGCCGGTCGTTGAGGCGGCCTATCTCCCCCCAGTCGAAGATCTCGGCCACCACCAGCTCGTCCGCACCTTCGTCGTAGCCCTCCACCTGGACGCGGTTGGCTGTCAGCGCCCCGCCGGCGTAGCGGCCCTCGCGGACGGCGTGGCCGGTGCCGTAGCTGTAGACCGCCTCGTCGTCGGCCAGCGGGTTGACCAGGTAGGCCGTGTCCCCCTCGATGAAGATGCAATCGGGGATAAAAGAGAGCAGCTTGCGGACGGCGGCGGCGCCGTCGTTGCCGGCGCTGACGGTAAAATCCGGGCAGAAGCCGGTGGCCGCCGCCGACGCCGAGACGACGCTTAACTTAAGCCCCACCCGCGCCAGGATAAAGGCCAGAATCTCTCGGACGCTGGTATCGCCGGAGCCTTTATTCCAGCGCAGCTGGCAGCGCGCCCGCCAGCCGGCCAGCGCCCCCCAGCCGTCGCGGGCGTGGAGCAGCAGGGAGGCGGCGCCCCCGGCGCTGGTGTGCTCGCCGGATTCCAGATAGAAGCTCAGGCCGTCGCTGTACTCCTCGCCCTGGCTCGTGATATAGCCGGACGAGAAATCGAGCCGCCCACCGGGCGCCAGGTCAATAAGCTCCCCTTCGCCCGGCGCGGCGTAGCGCCCGTCGTCGTTGCGCAGCTCCACGGTCAGCGCGCCGGAGGTCTCTCCCAGCTCCACCCGGGCGGCCAGGCAGTCCGCCGAAATTTCCAGGGTGCGGGGGGCCAGCGCCGCCCGCCAGACGCCGCGGGGGCAGGAGAGCCAGGCGTAATCGCCGTGGTGGGCCAGGGCCAGGCCGTACTCCTGGGACAAATCGAAGGGCACCGGCTCGCGCCAGAGGCCGTCCGTAAAGGCGCTGCCGGGGACGGCGTGCGCGTGGAAGGGGCGGCTGTAGGCCTCGGTGCCGGTGAATACCTCGCTGAAGAAGCAGCGGTAGGCATCCGTTTTGTCCAGGAAGGGCTGGCGGTATTCGTAATCGCCGCCGGAGGGGGCCGAGGCCAGCTCCTTAAGCGCCGACCAGGTGCCGGCGCCTGCCTCGCCGCCGTCGCCGTAAACCAGTGCCCAGAGCTTGTCGTCGCCGGAGGCGTCCTGCCCGGTGGCGAGCAGGTTCCAGTCCCCATCGTAGGCGGCGGCTACCCCGGAGAGGTCGCCGGTGCTCTTGTCCCAGGCCACCCGCGCCTGCCACTGCCCGCCGGTGCGCTGCTGCACGTAGAGGATGGCCTGGTCGGCGAAAAAGATGGCCAGGTCGCCGTTGGGCTTATAGGCGGCGGCCATACCGTGGACGGAGGTCGTCGGCGTGTAGTCGATAAGCTCGGGGCTGCCCCAGCTGGCGCCGTAATCGGCGGAAACGATGCGGCGGATTTCCCGGTTGTACTTAATCCAGAAGATAGAGACCTCCGCCCCCAGGGCCGCCGCGGCCACCGCCAGGCAGTCGTACTGGCCGGTATAGACCCACTGGCTGAAGTCGCTCCCCGGGCCGGGGCTGGCCACCCGCTGCCGGTAGAGCTGGCGCGATTCGCCGGCAGGTGTCAGCCGGGCGCGGACGAGCGAGCCGTCGCCGGGGACGGCCAGGGCGTGGTAGTAATCGGCCTCATCGCCGCTGTAGAGGCGCTCCCAGTCGTAGCGGACGACCCCGCCGAAGTCGTTGCGCGCCGTGAGCTTGATACCGGGTGTCGCCGACGCCTGCTTCTGGGCGGCCAGCAGCGTTGCCGTGAGACTGCGCATCTATCTTATCCCTCCGCCGCTTCGTCGCTGTCCGTCTTAAAGAGCTGCTGGCTGCGCACCTTGTGCCGCCAGCTCAGCTTTTTGAGCCGCTCCTGGAAGAGGGCCAGCCGCTCGCTCCCCCAGCGGCGGAACTCGGAAGGGGTCTGCGTCCCGCCCAGGTTGACCTGGTTGATGGTGGAGGCCGCCCGCTCGATGGCGGCATAGGCGCTGGCGCCGGTGGCCACCAGGTCCTCGCAGCGGGCCGGCAGCGTCGAGGCGGTCTCGTCCAGGGTGTGCAGCGTGCCGTAGTAGACGGCGCAGTCGGCGCCGTCCGGCTCGGCCCCGCTGAGGATGGTGAGGGTGTCCCCCCAGAGCGAGAAGCGCTGGTAGGCGGGCGGGTAGTTGCCCAGGGGATACTCCACCGCCTGGATGATGATGCGCTCGTCGAGGCCGGAGATGTCCACCTCGCGCGCGTCGGCGGTGGTGCTCAGGGTGGCCCTGGCGGGCCGGGGGAGCTGCTCGGAAAGCTCCCGCACCGCCCGGTCGATGTGCCGGGTCAGCTCGGCGTCCGTCCAGCGGTAGTTCTGGCTGTCCTGGTCGTTGAGGTCAATCCTGACCAGGGCTATCATCTCGGTCAGGTTCATCGGCTTGCCTCCTTGTTGGGTATGCTTGTCCGCCCGCGGCGGCCCGGCAGGCTCATGTCCGTCCCGGCCCCGGCCCGCTCGATGCGCAGCAGGATTCTGTCCCGCCCCCACCCGCTGTCGGCGCCGGTCAACCCCCCGGGCTGGACGTTGTAGTCGGCGCCGGCCCCGCTATCACTCGCCGCGATAGCCGCCAGAGCCGCGGCGGCCTCAGCCCCGACGCCGCTATCGCCGGTGGTAATCTCTCCGGCGGTGTTCAGGTCGGACGCCTCCGCGCCCGCCCCGGCATCGGCGGGGCCGCTCAGCCGGGATGCCAGGGCGTCGGCCCCGGTGCCGGTATCGGAGGACGTCTTATTCGTGGCCGCATCCGACCCCGTGCCGTAGATGCTGAGGTCGTAGCCCGACCAGCAGGTATAGGTCTGCTGGCCGGTCCCGAACTGGGCACCTGAGCACTGGCACACGCCAACGCCGGAGTTAGTCCTCTCTATATACCCGGTAGCGCTTGAGTAAACGCCGATGATGTCGTCCGTGGCGACGTCCATGTCAAGACCGGAGAACACCTGCTTTGAGCCTCCGCTGACGCTGCCTATCTCCTCGTAGTCGCGATTTGTGAAATTGGGATTTGAGCCATAAAAAGTACCGACAATAACTCCAGCAGTGTTACCGGAATACCAAAGCTCTATCGTGTCAAGGGTGCCGCTATCGTTGGCAGGATTAGTAGCGCACAGATTCGTTGTGGCAGTGGTATTCCAAGTCGAAGGGCGGTCAATCGCCCCCGGCCCGATGTCAATCGTGCCCGGGTCTATCCCCATCAGGCGGCCCCCGCCGTCCAGCTCCCCGGCCAGACCCCGGAACCTGCCCTCGGCCGCAGCGATGACAACCTGCCGGTCATAGCCTGCGGGTAAGACGGGGCCGCTGCCTAACCTTTCGGGTGAGTTCATCAGGCGGCGCAGGCGCGACATATCCGCCCGCTCGCCCGCGCCGCGGGTCGCCAGCAGGGCGTCGACGGTGGCCACCAGGTCGGGGGTGAAGATGCGCTGGATGGCCGCTTCCAGCTGCGGAAGGGTGGTATCCGGCCCGATGCGGATAAAGTGGACGAGGCAGGGATTTAATACCATTTGCGTCGGCAGGGACGCCAGCCAGTTACGGTAGTCCCCGGCGTCAAGCGGGCCGCCCCGCTCGTCCACCTCACCGGGGTAGCCGCCCTCCGGGATGACGGGTCTGGCGACGTAGTGGCGGGGGTAGGATAGCCCCCCTTCCCCCGGAAAGAGGGCTATCCCCGCCTTGAGCACGTTCTTGTGGACGTGAGCGCCGCTGTATTTGACGGTCGGCTGGAGCATGGCTCCCCCTTTAGCTCAGAGTGATGCTGACCTCCAGCGTCCAGGTGCCGCCGGACTTGGTGCCCAGGTCTTCGACCTTGCGGTTGAGGCAGATGGCGCTGGTGTTGTTCTTGACGACCCACTCGTTCCAGTCGTAGTTGGCCTCGCTCTCGCCGAAGCTGGCCTTGAAGGTGGCCTTCTGGCTGGTGGAAGTGGGGTAGCCGGACTCCATGCCCTTGTAGGTCTTGTTGGCGGCTGCCTGCAGGTCGGTCTGGGTGGCGTTGGCGGCGGTGGTGGCATCCCCCACGCCGATGCGCGCGTCGGTGGCGTTAAAGTGGTTGGACGAGGCGCCGGTGATGAGGTCCCACATCTCGTCAATGCCGGAGTTGAGCAGGCAGTTCCCCTCCCCTTCCCTCACCTCGTAGGGGGTGAAGGCGCGGTGGAAGTCCGCCTCGCGGCCCCGGTAGGGCGCGATGTCCTGGCGGTACTTGCTCAGCCGGTAGCGGCAGCGCCAGACGGCCGATTCGGTTCTCTCCATGGTCTCCTCCTCTTGGTTATGTAAACCCGTTAGTCCTGGACGCCGATGAGGGCGGCCGCCTTGATGGAGCTGAACAGCGCCAGCGAGACGTACCACTTGACGCGGGTGCGCGAGGCGTCCTTGTTCTCCAGCGGGCCGACCGGCTCGGCCTGGAGGTGCCCCGGGCTGGTCAGGCCGCAGAGGGCGCCCTCGCCGAACTGGACGGCGTAGATGGTGGAGCAGGTGCCGCCGGTGGTGTCGTCCTCCAGGCTGTCAACGAGGACGTGGGTATCCAGTATCCAGTCGTTGACGCCGATGGGCACGCCGTCCCAGAGCTGGACGAAGTTACCCCACTGGTCGCGGTCGGTCTCGGTCATGCCGCCGGCGGCCCGCACCAGGGCGTTGAGCTTGCGCCGCGAGCGCCGGCTCATCAGGAGCATGTCCGGCTTGCCGCCCTTGACGGCGTCGATGAGCTCGTCGAGCTTGGCCAGTGTCAGCGTATCGCCGGTGGCCCCCATGGCGATGACCTGGTCGGAGGCGGTCTCGGTGTCAATGAGCTGGCGCAGCCCGTCGAACTGCTTGGAGCTCGTCCCGGAGTCGCCGTAGACAAAGGCCTCCTCGAACTTGTCGCGCAGGGCCTTGGCCTTGAGCTCGATGACGGACGCCTCCAGGTCCTGGATGTTGGAGCGGGTGGCCTTGAGGAAGTTGTCCACGTCGGCGTCGCCGCCCATGATTTTGAGGTTGGCCGTCACCTGCTCGAAGGTGGGCGTGGACTCGGCCCAGGTGTCGTCCACGTCGTAGAAGTCGATGCTGGGCAGGGTCTTCTCCTGGTTATAGGTCAGGCCGTTGCCCACGATTTCGATGAAGGGCAGCCGCTGCAGCACCGGGGAGTCCTTGACGATGGTCTCCACCACACCCTGCAGCAGCATGTCGTTGGATAGCTTGGCAGCCTCTGCCAGCGTTAGTGCCATTTGGTTCTACCTCCTGTGTTAGCTTTTCTCCCCGGCCCTTACGAGCCGGCGCCCCCCAGGGCGTACTGGATTTTCTCGCGGGGGGAAAGGGCGGAAAGGTCGGGCGGTGTCCGCGGCGGCGCCCCGGCGGGCACGCGCGTCCGGGCGGCCTCGTTCTCCATCTCCTGCTTGACCCGCTCCATGAGGCTGCGGGCATTCTTGAGCGACTCGTTGACCGCCTCGATGGTATCCCCGGCGATAAGCTCGGAGAGGACGCCGGGATTGGCCGCCACCACGATTTCCTTGTAGGCGGCCACCGCCTGCGGCAGGGCCTTGCCCAGCTCATCCAGGGCCTGCCCGGCCTCGGCCAGCTCCTGCTTCAGCCCCTCGATTTGGCCGTCGCGGGCGGTCAGGGACTGCTCCAGCTGGATGATGCGCCCGTCGCGGGCGCGTAGCTCGCGGGCCAGGGCCTCGTTCTCCTCCTGGAGATTAGCCGGCTCTTCGGCGGCTGTCTCCGCCGTGTTCGGCTCTTGCTCTTTATCCATGATTGTTACCTCCCGGTTAGTCTGGTGCGCCTTCCGTCCGGGCCGGCAGCTCACTCTCCCTCGCGCCGTTCCGGTTAGTCTTGGCGTTAAGTGCCTGGTTCATCCTGAGGATGGCGTCGCGCTCCTCCAGCCAGCGCTGGAACTCGCCCTCGGGGTCGCGCACGCCCACTTCGTCCATGGCCGTGCGGCGGGAGTGGATGCCCGTCTGCACCAGCACCTGCTCGCTGGACACCTGCTTTTCCATGTCCTTGGGCAGCACCGGCCCCCAGACGACGCGCAGGTGGTTTTCGCCGTAGTCCTCGCCGCGGTATTTCTCCAGCAGCATTAGAATCATCTCGTTGCGGCGGTTGTAGGCGGCGGCGCGGATGATGCGCTTGCGCCGCACCTTCTGGAGGAGCGGCTGGAGCTCGATTTCCAGCGCCACGCCGGACATGTCCCGCTCGATGCCGCCGAAGGCGGAGCGCGGCGACTCGGACAGGTCGTGCAGGGCGCGGTAAATTAAATCTATGTAATTGATGTGCAGGTTGACGCCGCCGCCCTGGAGCAGGTCGAGGAGGTAGGCCTTGGCGTCCTCGGGGATGTTCCAGACTGCCCCCGGCTTGATGGCGATGTCCTCGGAGTCCTCCACGTTCTCCAGCACGGCGATGGGGTTGCCGGAAAGCTCCAGGATGTGCGATAGCTGGCTCATCGCCCGGTTCAGCTCCCGCTGCGACTCCATGATGGGGGGCAGGTCGGAAACGCCCCAGAATTTCTTGGGCTCGCGCCGGTTGGGGAAGATGACGAAGGGGATGAAGCCGTAGGGGTTGGGCTTGCTCTCCAGCAGGCCGTCGTCCAGGTAGAGGGCGAAGTCCCGTTCCGTCCAGACCTCGGTGACGGCGGCCTGTTTTTTAGCGGGCTTGACCCCGTAGACAAGCTCCGCCTCCTCGGCGGAGAGGCGGTAGCGCGAGGCGACCCGCCACACCCGCGAGATGTCGTCGCCGGAGCTCCAGGCGTACATGCCCTGGATGTCCGGGGCGGTCACCCGCACGCGCTTCTCGGCGGCGTCCCAGATGACCTTGTAGCAGGCGTCCCCCAGCACGGCGCAGTCTATCTCCGTCTCCAGGTCGAGCTGCTCCAGGTGGTTATCGGCGTACACTTTATAAAGAGCCTCCTCGGCCTGGCGGGCTTTGGCGGCGGCCTCCTCGGAATCGCCGTAAGGCTCCACGGCAAAGTTGATGCCGGTCATGAGGTAGGCCGTTACCTTCTCCACGAAGACGCGGGCGTAGTTAAAGATGAGCCGCCGCTCGCCCCGCCGCTCGCGCCCCTGCCACTGGTTGCCGTAGTAAAAATCGAGCAGGTCACGGTAGCCCTTGAGCCTGTCCATATCCAGGCGAGCCAGCTGCGCGGGGAAGGCTTCGTTCATCGTCGTTCTCCTCAAGCGTTAACTTTTCTCGCCGGCCGGGATTTCCCGGGGCGCCGCCGCCTTGAGCGCCCGCTGCACCGTCCGCAGGCTCACCCCGAACATCAGGGCCAGCTCCTTCACCCCCCGGCCGCGGGCAAAGAGCCGGTTTATCTCTTTGTCGCGCAGGCCCTTCAGCCAGCGCTGCCGTCCCCGGGGCTCGTCATAGAGGCACTGCTCGAAGGGACAGTCCAGGCAGGAAGCGGCGTACTCGCAGCCTTCGTCGCGGTAGCGGCAGTACTCCGGCGGCAGGTCGGGGTCACGGCAGGCTTCGGTCTCTTGCGGTTCTGTCTTCGCATCGCCAATCTCACGCGTTACCGAATTCATCGCTCACCTCTAAAAACCTAACAGCCAAAGATTAGCACATATGTTCTGGCCAGTCAATCAGATGTTGTCGCTTTTTCCGGCCCGCTGGCACTTGACAGATTGGCCGGGAAAGCCTAAAATTGCTTTAATAACGCAATATTTAGATAATCCCCGTCGCGGAGGCTGTATGCCGGTCTGGGATAACTACTTAAACGTCATCGAGGCCAGCCGCCGTCTCAAGGTACACCCGGAGACGGTCAAGCGGCTGTGCCGCCAGGGCGACCTGCCCGCCCACAAGATTCACAACACCTGGCTCATCGAAAAGGACACGCTGGACAATTTTGCCGGCACCTATAACCCGCGCCGCGGCGCCCGTAAAAGATTGCTGAGATGAGAGAGGCAGTATGAAAACCGCTGTCCGCTGGCTGAAACGCCCCAGGTATATCTGGCCCTTATTACCCGTCCTGGCGCTGCTGGCCGCCCTGCTGCCGGCCACGCCGGTACTGGCGGCCCCCCAGCTCAACGTGAACCCCGGCTCCGGCGCCATCGGCACCGGGGTGGTCGTCGCCGGCACCGTCTTCAATTCCTACGTCGGGGACAACGTCCACATCTTTTTCGATAATACCGAGATTGACGAAAGCCCCCTGGTGGTGCCCCCGACCGGCGAGTTCGAGGCGACTTACGTCATCCCGGCCAGCGCCGCCGCGGGGAGGCACTCGTTCAGCGTCCGTGACGACCTCGGCAACCCCCTGGCGGCGGACATCTCCTTCGTCGTCGAGGCCATCGCCATCACCCTCAACATCACCGACGGCCCGGTGGGCACCAGCACCACCATCGGCGGCAGCGGCTTCTACGCGGGGCGGACGGTAAACCTCTACTACCAGAACCTCATCAGCACCAAAATCGCCGCGACGACGGCCTCGCCTACCGGCCGGTTCACCTACGAGTTCATCGTCCCGGCCAGCACCGGCGGCTTTCACCAGATTACCGCCGTGGATACCACCGGCAAATCGACGCAGGCCCAGTTCAACGTCATCCCCGTCCTGGCCGTCAATCTCACCTCGGCCAGCCCCGGCAGCGCGGTCAGCCTCACCGGCAGCGGCTTCGGCTACCGGAGCAACCTCAGCGTCACCTTCGGCCCCTACGTCGTCGCCAGCCCCCAGAGCGACGACTACGGCAGCTTCACGCTGGAGGTCGCCGTGCCCGACCTCAATCCCGGCCTCTACGACATCACCGCCCGCGACGAGGCCGGCAACGTGGACCAGGCGACCTTCACGGTTACCGCCGCGGCCAGCCTGAGCCAGTCCGGCGGCGGCGTCGGCGCTGCCGTCACCATCCGCGGCTCCGGCTTCGAGGCCAACGGAAATATATCCATTGAATACGACGGTGTTACCATCCACACCGAGAAGGCCGATAGCGACGGCGCCTTCATCGCCTTCGTCACCATCCCCCCCAGCACCGCCGGCGGCCACCTGATAACCATCAGCGACGGCATTATCAGCCGGGAGTTCACCTACACCGTGGAGGCGGTGGCACCGGGCGTGCCGCTATTGACCCTGCCGGCCAACGGCAGCGCCAGCGGCGCCCGCGCCTACCTCGACTGGCAGGACGTCCCCGACGAAAGTCAGCCCGTTTATTACCGCGTCCAGATTGCCGCCGACGCCAATTTCGCCAATACGGTGCTGAATAAGGAAGGCCTCACCGAGTCGGAGTACACCCTGTCCCCGGAGGAGGCGCTGGCGGCGACGGGGAATACCGTCACCTATTACTGGCGGGTCAAGGCCAGCGACGCCGCCTACAACGAGGGCGAGTGGTCGGCCGCCTGGTCTTTCTCGGTCAGCCCGCCGCTCTCGCCGGTACTGCTCCTGCCCGCCTCCGGCAGCGAGCTGAAAGCGCCGGTGCTGCTCCAGTGGCAGGCCTCCACCAGCCTCAGCCCGCCGGTGACCTACCGGGTGCAGATAGCCGCCGATGCCGGCTTCGCCAGCGTCGCCCTCGACCTGAGCGACCTGACCAACCCCGAGTACGCCGTCCCCGAAGACGAAGAGACCGGCCTGCCCAAGAAGCAGACCTATTACTGGCGGGTCAAGGCCGTTGACGCCAGCGGCAACGAGAGCGCCTGGACGACCCCCGGCTCGTTCTACCTGGCCGCGGCGTTCGACTGGCCGTCCTGGGCCACTTACCTGCTCATCGCCATCGGGGTTATCGTGGTGGGCTTTCTCGCCTTCCGGGTGGGCCGGCGGACGGCCTACGATTTTCCGGATTAACAACTTTTTACCCGCGCCGGCGTTATATTAACCGGAAGTTAGTTATATTAAATAGACTTGGGTATAGAAATTGGTACCCCATTCGTGCTATTTTATTAGGGTACGTGTTGCGATACCTGCAACAAGCTGAGTATAATGCGTCCGGGAGGTCATCATGAAACGCACCAGAATTATGAGCATACTCGGCATCGCCATCGTCCTGGCGCTGCTGGCGGCCATCGTGCCGGTCACTCCGGCATTCGCATTAAGCATGGCACTGAGCCCTACGACCGCCCAAACCGGCGCCACCGTATCCATCAGCGGCTCCAGTTTCATCGCCTCCACCACCTATAACTTCTTTTTTTCCAATCAATCGGCTACCTGGGGGGCGAATATCGGCACGGATGTAACGGTTTACCGTACCGTAGCCCAGGCTCAATCCACTGCCGCCGGCGGCATCTCAGCGACCTTCACCGTACCGACGACCTTTAGCGATAACAGCGCGGTAACCGCGGGCACGCATTACATCTACGCCTGCTCTACCACCGCGATTGAAGGGCTGGCCACGCTGAACGTCACCGCCGGCGATATTACCCTCACCCCCACCACCGGCCCGGCCTTCACGGCGGTCCAGATCATCGGCAGCGGCTTTACCAGCGGGGCCACCATTACCGCTACCTTCAGTAGCGTCGCCGTCGCCATCGAGGGCGGCAACACCACCGTCCAGACCAACGGCAGCTTCATCTCCACCATCTACGTGCCCGCTTCCGCCACCGTCGGCGCCAAGACCGTCAGCGTCACCGCCGGCACCGGCACCGCCACGGCCACCTTCACCGTCACCGCCAGCGGCGCCCTCGACCCCATTGCGCCCACTTCCGGCCCGGCGGGCATCGATGTTATTATTACCGGCGCCAACTTCCCCGCCAGCACCGCCATCCAGTTCAAGTTCGATACGACCATCCTTACCCCCACTTCGGGGGATACCGTTACACGTAGCGGCGGTGTTATCATCAGCACCATTACCGTACCGGCGACGGCCATCGCCGGGTCGCATACGATAACGGTCACCGTGGGCAGCCAGACGGCCACGGCCACCTTCACCGTCACCGCCAGCGCCGCCCTCGACCCCATTGACCCCACCTCCGGCCCGGGCGGCACCGACGTGGTTATCAGCGGCGCCCACTTCCCCACCAGCACCGCCCTCGTCTTCAAGTTCGATACAAGCACCATCACCCCCAAATCGGGGGACGCCGCCACACGCAGCGGCGGCATCTTCCTCAGCACCGTCACCATCCCCGCCGCGGCCACTAACGGGTCGCATACGATAACCGTCACCGCCGGCACCGGCACCGCCACGGCCACCTTTACCGTCACCGGCGGGACGACGCCCACACCGACGGACACCAATCCGCTCGATGTCACTCACGAAGAAACCACTAACACTATTATCCTCACCGCCTCCGGCTTCACGCCTAACGGCGGCGTGACGGTATACTACAACGACGTGGAGCAGACCTCCGTCAACGTCGGTGATAGCGGCATCCTCGCCGTCTCCCTGACCCCTCCGACCACTCATGGCGACACCATAATCAAGGCCGTCGACATGACCGATACCAGCATCATCGCCCAGGCCACTTACAGCGTGGAAGAAGTACCCCCGACCGCGCCGCAGCCGCTGTTGCCGACGACGGGCGCCGAGGTGAAGACGGACACGACCTTCGACTGGGGCGACTCGACCGACGCTGACAGCCTGCCGGTAACCTACGATTTCCAGATTGCCACCTCCACCACCTTTGGCGAAGGTACCGTTCTGGTGGACAAGACCGGCCTGGCCACCTCCACCTACACCATGACCGAGGCCGAGCGCCTGAACGTGGCTTCCGAGGCCACCCCCTACTACTGGCGGGCACGGGCCGTTGACGCCGCCGAAAACGCCAGCGACTGGACCAGCTCGGCTGCCTTCTACATCAGCGGGGGGACGGGGTTACCCAGCTGGGCGTTTTACACCATCCTGGGCATCGGCGCGGTGATTCTCTTCGGCCTCGGCTACTGGCTGGGCCGGAGGACGGCCTACTACTACTAGCGGCCAACATCGAGAAAAAAGACCCCCTCTCTTCCAGGTTGAAGGGAGGGGGTTTTGTTATTACGGATAGAGGCCCGTTAGATTCGCCTGGAACAGGATATGCCCCAGCATGGCGTTAATCAGCACCGAGCGGGTCGGCGCGCCGCCCAGGTCGAGCATCGTGTCCAGGGCGTAGAGCTGGAAGCTATAGTGGTGGGAGCTGCCCGGCGGCGGACAGGGGCCGCCGTAGCCGAGGAGGCCAAAATCGTTGACCCCCTGGCGGATGTCGTCCCCCACCATGGCCGTAGTGGGCACGCCCTCGTTCAGCCCCGAAAACTCGGCCGGGATGTTATAGATAATCCAGTGGGTAAACGTGCCCGACGGCGCGTCGGTGTCGGTCAGCATCAGGGCGAAGGACTCGGTGCCCTCCGGGGCCCCGCTCCAGACCAGCAGCGGCGACACGTTCTGGCCGTCGCAGCTGAACTGGGCCGGGATGGACTCGCCCTCGGCAAACTGCGGCGACATGAGCTCCATTATTACCTCCGGCGGCTCGGTGGTCTCGGGCGGCTCGGTAGGCGGTACGGTCGTCGCGGGCGTCGTTGCGGGCGGGGTCGTGGTCGGCAGGGTCGTGGTCGAGGCGGGCGGGGTGGTCGTTGTCGGCTCGGTCGTTTGTGGTGGTGAGGTCGTTGACGGCGCCGTGGTCGGCGGGGTGGTGGTCGCCGACGGCGTGGGGCAGGCCGTCAGGCTTACCAGGGGCACCAGGACTAGCAGTAACAGCAGGTAGTATTTCTTTCCCATCTTTTCCTCCCGTCTAAGGTATAGAGCCATTTTAAAGGATTAGAGGGAGGATGGCAATAGTTTAGGGGGGATTTTGTCAGGAGGAGATTCACTCCCCCCTCGCCTCCCTCCGCTCGTACCCCCGCGCCGCCTCCACCAGCAGCGCCAGGCTCATCAAAAAGTCGTCGTGGCCGCGCGCCGGGTCAACGTAAAAGTTCATCGTCTGGCTGGGGCGGTAGTGGCTGCGCGCCATCTCCATCTCCCGCCAGAACTCGCGGTACTCCGCCGAACCGTCCCCCTTATAGCACTTGAGCCGCCCGCTGTTGACGGCCGCCAGCAGGCCGAAGCCCAGCTCGCTCTTGGAGGCGGCGGTGAACTTGAAGGGACGCACCCGAGCACCCAGGGACTTGCGCAGGAAGGAGGCGACCGGCTCGCCGACGCCGGTGGCGTCCACCGCCACCCGCCGGCACTTCCAGACGTTCTTGAGTATATCGGTCAGTCGCGCGTAAAGCTCGGCATGTTTCACGCCCGTCCAGCGGTAGTGCGCCACGATTTTGATAGCGGGCTCTTTGTTCACCTCGTCCGGCGGCGGAAATACCAGCTCCCCGATGGTAACCACGGTGGCGTCGCGGCGGGGCTGGCGGGCTTGCAGGTAGTCCGCCTCGCCCTCCTCGGCCTCCCCGGCCAGGTCGATGCCGGCCACGTAGACCCGCCCCGGCCGGGCGTGCTGGAGGCGGGCGTGCGTCCCCTGCAACTGCGCCCGCTGTGCGGCGCCGAGGAAGCCGCCCCCGCCGCGGAGGGACAGCAGGCGGTACTGCGTGCGGAAGAGGGGGTGCTCCTCGCCCAGACGCTCGCGCTCGGCGGTGACGTAGGCCAGGTAGTCCGGGTTATACTGCGCCACCGTCTCCCAGTCGTAGCGGAAGTGCCGCCGCAGGCCGTCGCGCCGCTCCAGCTCCAGGTTGGTCTGCTTGACCTCCTCCAGCAGGGTGCTGTCGTCCCAGGTGGTGCCGTAATGTACGACGGTAACGTTGGTGGTGGCCCCCATCGGCTTGAACTCCTTGTTGAATTTCTCCTTGCCGACGTCCTGCGACTCGTCGATTTCCAGCAGGATGTGGGCCGTATTGCCGACGACGTTGGCCGACACGTCCGCCGAGAGGAAGACGGCGCGGGCGCTGCCCAGCCGCACGATGTAGCCCAGCTCGCCGACCCAGATGCCGCCGAAGCCGGCGTCGTTGAGGCGCTCTTTGAGCCGCATCATCGAGATGAGCGCCTGGGGGCGGAAGGTCGGCGAGCATTTTATCAGGTTTTTCGGCTGGTTTATGTAAAGCGTCAGCAGGAGCAGCTCCAGCTGCGCCGAGAGCTCGTTCTTGCCGCCCTGCCGGGCGATTTCCACGGAAAAGGTCAGCCCTTTCCCCCCGAAGACGCTCCCCAGGATGGCGGCGGCCACCTCGCGCTGGTAGGGCCGCAGGCGACGGGCGGCCAGCCCCTCAGCCGCCGAGGTTCTTTTCAATGACCGCCGTCCCTACTTTGATGCCCAGGGGGATGGCGATGTCCTTGAGCACGTTGCCGATGGCCTGCTTCAGCCCCTGGCGCTGCTCCCTGGTCATGCTGTAGCGGGTGCGGACGAGCCGCTCCAGGGCGTTGGTGGCCTTCACCAGCAGTTCCAGGTGAGCGGCGTCGCCGCCGGACATCGCCTTCTTGATTTTCACCCGCAGCAGGGCAATCTCATCGTCGATGCCGTCCACGCCGGAGGCGGCCTCGTAGTCGAGCCGCTCGGCCTCATCGAGGATATGGGCGTAGTAGCCCGGCTTGCTAGCGCCTGGCCGGCGCTTTGAGGTGCTTTTTTTGCTTTTTTCTCCCGGCATCTCGCCCTCCTCCGTTCAGCGCTCGCACGGCCGCCAGGACAATGGTATGGGCCGCCAGGTCCCACCGCTGCTGCTGCATCGCCAGTTTTAAGAGACTCATGCTTCCCCCTCACCCGGTTATCTAGGGACAATATTAGTACATTTGTCCTAATTAGGCTACGGCTTTTTGTCGTTAGCCGGTGCGACCCTGCCCCACCCCATCGGTGTTATCTATTCCCACCCAAGCCCCGCCTACGCCAACCTGCCCTCCGCACGAGGCTTCGGAAGGCGGGGGCTTCGGCGGGTAAACTACCCTCGCGGCATCCGCCGCTTTGGCCGTAGTTTGCCTCCACCCCTTTACCCCCGTTTGCCATCCGTCCCACCCCCGTTATAGAATACAGCGGAGACAACATGGCCATTACCCGCCAGCTTTACCAGCTTGAGGAATACGACACCTCCATCGAAGGCGACGAGGCGTCGCTACGCCAGAAAACGGCCCAACTCGGCGACCGGACAGTGCTGGAAACAGCCCAAGGCGAGCTGGCCGCCCAGGAAAAATCGCTGGAAGAGCTAAGACACCGCCACCGCGATGCCGAGGCCGAGGTCGACGACCTCCTCAGCAAAGTCGCCGAAGCCGAGGGCAAGCTCTACGGCGGTAAAATCAACAACCCCAAGGAGCTTTCCAGCCTCCAGCACGAGGTCACCACGATGAAGGCCCACGGCGACGAGCTGGAGAACCGCGCCCTGGAAATCATCGAGCTGGTGGAGGCGGCCGAAAAAGAGATGACCGCAGCCAAAGCCGATTACGCCCGGCTCGAAAAGGACTGGCAGGAGCAGCAAAGGCAGCTGGCCGCCGATATCGAGCAGCTCAAGGCCACTTTGGCCGAACTGAACGAGAAACGCCGGCAGCTGGCCGGGCAAATCGACGCCCCCACCCTCACCCTCTACGAGCGTATCCGCAAGCAGAAGAAACCGGCCGTGGCCAAGGTGGAGCAGGGCATCTGCCGCGCCTGCCGCATCTCGCTCTCGGCCAGCGCCTTGCAGCGGGCCCGCGGCGGCCAGCCGGTGCAGTGCGGCACCTGCGGGCGCATCCTGTTTATTTCGTAGGCTAATTTTGAGCGCAGCTAAAGTCATCGTCCATACCGACGGCGCCGCCCGGGGCAATCCCGGCCCGGCGGCTATCGGCGTTACCCTCCAGGACGAGGCCGGCCACACCCTGGCCCGCATCTCGCGGCGGCTGGGGCGCACCACCAATAACCAGGCCGAGTACCGCGCCGTCATCGCCGGGCTGGAACAGGCCATCGCACTGGGGGCCAGCGGCGTTGTCGTCAAGTCGGACTCGGAACTGGTCGTCAAACAGCTCAACGGCAAATACAAGGTCAAGAACGCCGCCCTCCGCCCCCTCTACCAGGAGGTGGTGCGGCTGGCGGGCCAGCTCCAGGGTTTCAGCATCTCGTATATCCCCCGCGAGAGCAACTGCGCCGCCGACGCCCTGGCCAATCAAGCCCTGGATAACGCCTGACCACCCGCCCCCATTGACTAAGCCCCGGCTCTCCACTAAACTTAGAGCGGGTCAAGTAAACCGGGTGACCGCCCGCCATAACTTTAGCGACGGCGGGAGGAAAGTCCGAGCTCCGCCGGGCAGGATGCTGGGTAACACCCAGGAGGGGCGACCCTACGGAAAGTGCCACAGAAACATACCGCCCCTTTCACGAGGGGTAAGGGTGAAATGGTGAGGTAAGAGCTCACCAGCGGCCGGGTGACCGGCCGGCTGGGCAAACCCCATCCGGAGCAAGACCGAATAGAGGGATACCGGGACGCCCGGCCCGTCCCCGGGTTGGTCGCTTGACCCTGCCGGTAACGGCAGGGCTAGATAGATGGTCACCGCTCCGGTTCTCCGGAGTACAGAACTCGGCTTACAGGTTTACTTGGCCCACACTCCGATGACGCGGCGATAGCTTCAACTATCGCCGCGTCTCTTTACTCTTGCCTTACTGATGGGGAAAAGGCGGGAATTCTTTCCTCATCTACCCTCTTTGCAGACCCTAGCTTGCGGGATTGTCTACCCCTTGTTGAAGATGGCCTGATGCCACCACTGCCCAGGAGTTTCTGGCTTATCTCCGCTCTAAAGGATACCGCCCCCGGTCGGTGCTGCTATACTATCACGCACTAAGATTGTTTTTAAGCTTTCGCGGCATACTGTTCAAAGTGAAACTACGTAAACCCAGAGAGCTGCCCCCCTATCACAGCCAGGCAGAAATCGAAGCGCTGATAGCCCAGGCCGATACTGGACTGTATCACCAAAAACAGTGGTATAAAGAGAGCAACAAGGCCTTGATTCTCACCTTTTGTTATACGGGCATCCGGAAGCAGGAATTATTGAACTTGAGGGTTTCTGACATCAACTTTGAGCGGCGATTACTGTTCGTCAAGCAAGGCAAGGGGCAAAAAGACAGGATGATACCTTTAGCTGAAAGAATAATGGCACCGCTGCAGTCACAGTGCGACGGCAAGACCACAAGCGAATTTGTTTATGCCGGCAGAGGAAAAAATCGGTCTTTATTATGGATGGAAAATACAAGTAGTTGAAGGGGGCAGACATCGTTGCATTACTGTATGGAGACATATAAAAGATGGTGAAAAGATATTCGAAAGAAGAGGAAAATCACGAGAAAAGGCTTTTGGGATAAAGTTCAAGTCACTGGTTAGAGTGCGACGCCCAAACAAACCTAACGATAAGTGAAAGAACCATGTCTTTAACCTATACCTTAGCGTATAACTGCTATTACACGCATCAAAGAGTGAATCTAGCTTCAAGGTGCTGCACATTCCGTCAGAATGTGTAATTGATAAAAGGTCACTAATAAACACTACTCAATAATAACGATATCCCAGACATGTAGTGCAGGAACCGAGAAGAACAGGAATCCATCCTTAATGTCAAAGGGGAGTTCGGTAGAATCGGGATAGTCCGGCGAAATGACCGCAACCCTTGAAGGCTGGGGGATAAGATCGGCGTCAATCATCAGTGACAGGCCGTTCTTCTCGTTGACCAGTCCGGTAGCATAATTAAAATCGTAGTTGACGATGTGCAGGTTGAGCTTGTCCTGATTGCGCCATAGTACCAGCCCCATATTGTCTTGAGCCGTGCCGAAGGTGACTCTCTTATCCAGGTGGCTGTCGATGAAACTCTCGAAGTCGACCCTGGTCCGGGTGAGCTCCATGGCCGGCGGCTGCTCCGGGAGCGGCTGGTAGAACTGCGGCAGGGCACGTGACAGGTTCTGCATGGCCTGGTACTGGACGTGCCGGCAATAAAGGTCGGCGATACCGACCCACTCCGAACTATAAGTTATATTTGCCGCCTGGCTCTCCGCCCCGGAAAAGGGCGAAAGGTCTTGTGAATTCTCCCCGATGTAGATTAGCCTACCCCCACCCCCGGCAAAGGTCAGCAGTGCCTCCCTCTCCCCGGTTGTCAGGAGATAAGTTTGCGGCAGGATAATAACCTGGTACTGTTCCAGCTGCTCGGCTGTCAGGTCATCGCCGTGACTGAAGACGATATCATACTGATAATGGCTGTCGGTGAGCAACTGACCCAGGTTGAAAAAGATGGAGTGTGTCTGGCTATAGAAGTCCTCGCCGGCCATCGTGCTCAGGGAATATAGCAGTGCCAGGCGGGCTTCACTCCTCCAGTCAGCGAAGTCGAAGGCATCGGGATGGCTGAAAATGAATTCATAGTACTGGCCGGGGTTTCCCCGTCCGGGGTAGCCGGTAAGCTGTGCCTGGTTGGCATAGCCTTCGGCAATATATATGGAGTACAGGTCGGGGATATCATAGTGGCTGAACAATGCCTCGGTATCCCCGAGCCAGGCAACCATGGGTGCCCGATTGACCGCCACCCCGAGCTTGTAGGCGACCATATGCTGAAAAGTCCGTTCCTTTCCGTACATGGCCCCGGCGGTCAAGATGTCAAAATACGGCCGGATATACCTGGCGGCGCAGTCGCGATATTCGCAACACTCGGTGAATATTATCGGGCGGCCGTATTCTGCCCGGGCATACTCCTTCGCCGTCTCCATGATGAGGTTCACGAACCCGGCGGTTGCCCTGGCCTGAAAACCGAAAAAGTCGGCGTAGAGCGGGAAATCGGCATGACCGGGGTATTCATTAATCCTGATGGTATCAACCGTCCAGCCTCTTTCAAGCAGAAAATCGGAGTAGTCGAAGCTATTGATGTCATCGATACCCATTCCCGTAAGCTCGGTAATGGAATACATTTCCTTCAGGTATTCCCGGAATCCCGCCTCGCTGGCCGGGTTGAAACTCCCCCAACCATTCTCCACCCACCACCGGTTGCCGTTGACATCATCAATACTGATACCATCGGCACCGGCATCGACGGCCGCCAGCACTTGCTCGATGACATATTGGCGCCACTCGGGGTGATTGATGTCGTAGGCATATTGACGGGCCTCGGGGTCGCCGCCGAAGTTTTCAATTATCACCAGGGGGGTGCCGTCGAGCCTGAGCACGGCCGCCTCGATCATCTCGGTCGATACCTCTTTGATGACGGACAGGTCGCTGCCATCTTCGATGTCGAAGAGAGATATGGGAACGATATACCTGATACCAGCGGCATGATAACGGTCTATCTCAGTTTTTACCTCAGTACGGATTTTCTCCGGAGAAGTAAGCCCATTGCCCCACCAGACGACGGTGTAATTTTCATCCAGCATAAATTCGGGGTCGCCCTGATAGGTATAGCTCTGTGGTTGAAGCCACCACTCTTCCAGAGGGTCGACCTGTGAAACCAAGTCTTCGGTAGACGGGGTAGGGTCAGGTGTTAGGGTGGGGCCGGTTTCGGTCCCTGCCGGAGTACTGGTACCGGGAGTTGTCGGCGGGGATGAAGCCGGTGATGAAGTGCAGGAACCGAGCACCAGTATCAGTGTCAACAGGGCGGCTATAAGAAACTTCATAACGCTAATGTACCCGTGCTGAGCGCCCGTGTCAACACTTCTCTAGAGACGAAGCCGCAGGTACACAGATGTAATAAAAAGACAGATCATTCAATCTACCTATACGTATAATCCATGTTATACGCTTTTTCATAGTCCGCCTTTTAAGAGCTTTAACAGAAAATCATAAGCTAAAATTTCAAGAACTAGCACGTTTATGTAGGTAATCCCCATGGGGCGGGTAAATTGAAAAACTCTTTAGTTTGATTTCAACATAAGACAGAAGAGGCTTTCGTTATATCAGAGGAGACAATTGTATGGGTAGCGTATTTATTTAAGAAAAAGACCATCGACAGGTTTCGAGAGTTCATAAAATATTACTACCGGGAACAGCTGGTAGAGGACAGGATAGCGTAATGCTAATTCTATTGGTTTAGATCAGGCCGTTGACAAAAATCGCGGAATAGGCTTAAGCTGGGCCAGACATACGAAATAAACATAGGAACGATCTACAGTGTGGTTCAGGAGGTTGAGGATGAAATTTGGATACACTGTCGCTGTTCTTTTATGTCTCCTGCTTGTCACCAGTTGTCAGTCTGCATCCAAACCCGCTCAAACGACACCGCCTCCTTTAATAGAACCGACTCCTCAAGTGACCGAAGAGGAAGATGAGGCATCGGCACCAGGGCCCGCAACTACTCCAGACACTACATTAAGTGAGCTCATGGGCTTGCAGCCTGGCTATGACATATCTACTGTTTACCTTCCCCTTCTACGCTGGGAAGCAGATATTGTTTTCAACCCTTCAGGCGAGCTTCTGGTTGCGTGTCATGAAACGCCATGGATTGCCAGGGTTAGTCAAGATGGTGAGGCCTCTATTTTCGCCGATTTGCCTAGTGGTGCCGCAGCTTTAGCCTACAATCCTGCCGGTGAGTTGTTTGTGGCAATAGAGGGAGGCACCTTCCCGGTGCCACCAGCAATCTATAAGGTTTCACCGGCTGGAGAACTGACCTTTTTTTCTGATGTACACGCCTCTAACATGGCATTTGGACCTGATGGCTATCTTTACACTATTTCGTCCGAGTCTAACGTAATTACTAAGATATCCCCTGAGGGAGATGTCAGCTCATTTACTACAAATTTACAATGGCCTGTTGACATCGAAATTAGTCTGTCAGGTGAGATTTTCGTTGCGGATACATATATGAGCAAGGTCCTAAGGGTGAGTCTCGACGGTGAAACAGAGACGATTGCCGATCACCTTGCCCATGGTGGTGATCCCATTTCACTAGCTTTCGATAAGCAGGGTAATCTGTTTCTCGCTTCACTAAGAACGGATATCGGTGAGGGCGGCATATATCAGTTATCCTTAGAAGATGGCTCGCTAACCCCTATTCAAACTGGTCCACCACTCACACCCGCTTATTCGGATATGCTTATCGATGATTCCGGTAACATATTTATTGCTGATCAGTCCACAGGTCTTTTATGTCGGGTTACGCCGCAGGGGGAAGTCAGGATTTTGGTCGAAAGCTGGTATCGAAGTGAAGGAATGGCGATAGGACCATCGGGGGATATTTTTATCGCTGATAATATACACCGTCCCATTATCAGCGGAAGGGTTTTGCGTTTGGATAAAGAAGACGATATCAGCACCTTTGCCGAGGACTTTCAGTCGCCTGCAGCTTTAACATTTGATACATCAGGGGATTTATTCGTTGTTGACGATTGGGCGGGGCAGATAGTGAAAGTATCGCCTGATTGTCGGAAAGAAGTCTTTGCAACAGACCTTCGCAATCCACATAGTATTACCTATGACCAAACATCCGAATGTTTTTACGTCTTTTCCAGAAATATACAGAAGCTCTGGAAGATAACTCAAAATGGCGAAGTATCTGCCTTACCTATAGATTTCGATGCTGAGGTAGAGATGTGTGACCTGGCTGTAGATAGGAAGGGGAATTTGATGGCAGCTGTAGTTTGGGCAGAGAACCGTGATATCGGTCCAATTTTTTCCAGCCTGTTCAGGATAATCCCCGCTTCGGGCGAAATAATTCTTTTACACGAACGCCAGATCAACCAGCCGGGGGATAGTCAAAGCATTGCCTACGATCCTGCTTCTGGAGATTTTTTTGTTCTGTGGCGGACTTCAATTGTAGCTCGCGGTCAATGGGAGCTAAACAGGGTAACAA
>DAOUEP010000099.1:0-18345 GCA_034430515.1 Dehalococcoidales bacterium
CACCGCGCCTGGGTAGTCTTGCCGCAGCCCTCGGCGCCTTCCAGGGTGATGAATAGGGACATCGCTGCTATTACCTCGGCCTCTCTTTATATATCTTAACCCGCCTATTCGGGTCGCGCCCCGAACTGCGCGAGGCTAAATCCCCCCGCTGGGCGATGAGGTGCTGTAATCTCCTGATATAAGAACTCTGCGGGCTTAGCTCCACCGCTGCCTCCTCGCCTTCCTGAACCTGGGCCACGGCCTCCTCGGCCTCGTGGAGGGCGGTAGTAAACGGGCCGGCCTTGCCTTCATCATGGCGCGGGTAGAGGGTGCCCAGAAGCTGGCGCATCTGGGGCGGGGTGTTGGCCCGCAGGACGTAGATAGGCAGCCGGGCGCTTTCGGCGTCGCGGACGATTTGCGGGCGGCGGCGGTAATAGCTCTTGGAGGTCACGAAGAGGCTGGCGTTCTTGAGGTTATCCACAACCTCCAAATCAAGGTGCAGTTCGCGCCCCACCTGGAGCAGGCGCGCGCGGTTGACGCCGAAGATATAGAGGCGCACCGGCTTCTTATCGGCGGCGCGCTTGCCGCGGGCGGGCCTGGGGGGTTCGACCTCGGTCTTCTCGACCTTTATCTCGCCTTTTTCGTCGAGCCAGCGCAGCTCGGTGCCGGGGGGCGAGGCGCGCAGCAGGGCGTCGACGGCCTCGCCGACGTCGGGATGGATGGCGACCTTGTCGCGCTCCTGAATCTCGACGACGATATCGAAGGTGGGCGGCGACTTGCGCTCCAGGATGGACTTCTGCGTGCCGCGGCGGCGGGCCTCCTCGTCGCCCAGGGTGACCGACTGTATCCCGCCGACGAGGTCGGCCAGGGTGGGGTTCATCATCAGGTTTTCCAGGGTGTTGCCGTGGGCGGTGCCGACCAGCTGGACGCCCCGCTCGGCGATGGTGCGGGCGGCCATGGCCTCCAGCTCGGTGCCGATTTCGTCGATGACGATGACCTCGGGCATGTGGTTTTCCACGGCCTCAATCATCACGGCGTGCTGCAGCGTGGGCGTGGCTACCTGCATGCGGCGGGCGTGGCCGATGGCGGGGTGGGGAATATCGCCGTCGCCGGCGATTTCGTTGGAGGTGTCCACGATGATGACGCGTTTGCCGGCGTCGTCGGCCAGGACGCGAGCCACCTCGCGGAGCATGGTCGTCTTGCCGATGCCGGGGCGGCCCAGCAGCAGCACGCTCTGGCCGGAGCGCACCAGGTCTTCGATGACCTGGATGGTGCCGGAAACGGCCCTGCCCACGCGGCAGGTCAGCCCGACGATGCGCCCGCGGCGGTTGCGAATGGCCGAGATGCGGTGCAACGTCCGCTCGATACCGGCGCGGTTGTCCTCGCCGAAGGTGCCGATGCGGGCTACCACGTAGTCGATGTCGGCCTCCTCGATCTCCTTATCGTTGAGGACGACCTCGCGCTCGGGGAAGCGGGCCTCCGGGGTGCGCCCCAGGTCGAGGACGACCTCTAAAAGCTCGCTGGTATCTTTACGCTGCGTCAGGGGGCGTTTGATATGCGGCGGCAGGATGTCCAGCAGGGCGTCCATATCGTCGGTAATGACCTTCTGCACTATCCCCTCCCCGCTATAATCAGACTTTTCCGGCTACTATGTCCAGAAAATACTTATGCAGCCTGGGGTCTTCGGTCAGCTCGGGGTGAAAGGCCGTCGCCAGCAACCTGCCCTGGCGGGCGGCCACGGCGGTGCCGTCATCGAGTTTGGCCAGCACGATGGCGCCGTTTTTACATTCTTCGATGTAGGGGGCGCGGATAAAGACCGCCGGGAAAGGTATCTCCCCCAGGGCCGGTATCGTCAGGGCCGTCTCGAAGCTGTCCACCTGCCGCCCGAAGGCGTTGCGCCGCACCTTTATATCCATCAGCCCCAGCGACCTGGCCCCGTCGCCGGCGACCTCTTTGGCCAGGAGTATCATCCCGGCGCAGGTGCCGAAGACCGGCAGGCCGTTCTTGGCCATGTCGGCGATTTTGGCCATGAGGTCGTAGGCGTCCATGAGGCGGCTGATGGCGGTGCTCTCCCCGCCCGGAATAATCAGCCCGTCCACCCCGGTGAGTTCGCGGGGCAGGCGGACGGGCACGGCTTCGGTATTCAGCTTGTTCAGGGCGGCGATATGTTCGGCAAAGGCTCCCTGCGCGGCAAGGACACCAATCTTCATCGCACTATCCTTGGCTATGTCTGCCTCCGTTTACCACCCCCGCTGCGCTAAAAGCTCCTCGGAGGGTATCTGCTTGATGTCCAGCCCGCTCATGGCGTCGCCCAGGTTCTTGGAGACCTCGGCGATGATGGCGGCGTCCTGGTAGTGGGTGACCGCCTTGACGATGGCCCTGGCGCGCACCTCGGGGTTGGACGACTTGAAGACGCCCGAGCCGACGAAGACGCCCTCGGCGCCCAGCTGCATCATCAGGGCGGCGTCGGCGGGGGTGGCCACGCCGCCGGCGGCGAAGTTGACCACCGGGAGCTTGCCCAGCTGTTTGACCTTGCGCACCAGCTCCACGGGGACGCGGTATTCGCTGGCCAGCTCGTTAAGCTCGCCGGCGGTGGCGCCGACGACCTGCTGGATGCTCTCCATGACGGCGCGGATGTGGCGCACCGCCTCGACGATGTTGCCGGTGCCCGCCTCGCCCTTGGTGCGTATCATGGCGGCGCCTTCGTGGATGCGCCGCAGCGCCTCGCCCAGGTCGCGGCAGCCGCAGACGAAGGGGACTTTAAAATCGTGCTTCCAGACGTGGTAGCGCTCGTCGGCGGGGGTGAGCACCTCGGACTCGTCGACGTAATCAACCCCCAGGGCCTCCAGCACCTGCGCCTCGACGAAGTGGCCGATGCGGCACTTGGCCATCACCGGTACCGTCACCGCCTTCATAATGGCCTCTATGACGGTGGGGTCGGCCATGCGGGCCACGCCTCCGGCGGCACGGATATCCGCCGGCACTCGCTCCAGGGCCATCACGGCGCAGGCTCCCGCTTCTTCGGCGATTTTAGCGTGCTCGGCGGTGACCACGTCCATGATAACGCCGCCCTTGAGCATCTGTGCCAGCCCCGATTTTACCTTCCACGTCCCGGTTTCCATGGCCGCTGCCTCCGCTATCTTGAGTTTATTAATATTCTACTCCTGTCACCCCGGCTTGGCAACCGGATTGGCCGGGCAGTTGACGCCCTACGGCCGATATGTTACAAATGGAAAGAGATGCAATACGTCTGGTTTTTCGGCATCATGGCCTTGATGGTACTGCTGCTGCTCCTCCTCAGCCAGTGGGAGAAAAGGATTAAACGCAACTACCAGAAGCAGGCCTATCACCTGCTGGAGCAGGACAGCCCCGACCCAAAAAGGGTGAAAAAATCCATCAGGTCGCTGCGGCTGTACCAGGGGCGCCTGCGCCCCGACGAGGAGGTGCGCGAGCTTATCCTGCGCCTCCAGTCCAAGCTGGAACGCTACCCGGATATCGGGTAACTAGGTCAGCGGCCGTTTGGCCGGCATCCCGCTGCGGCGGGGATAGGCTGCCGGCGTCGGTTTTATCTTCGTCATCACCACCAGGACGCGCCCGTCATCCAGGCCGCCGGGGGCTACCGGCCTTACCTCCGCAAGCCCCCCGCCGAGCAGTTCGATAGCTTGCTGCGCCCCGGCCATTTCGGCGGCGATATCGCCCCTCTTCAGGGCGACGGCCTGCCCGCCGACAGCGGCGAACGGCAGGGTCAGCTCGACCAGCGCCGCCAGGCTGGCCACCGCCCGCGCCGCCACCAGAGCGAACCGCTCGCGGTAGGCCGGGTCGCGGGCGACTTCCTCGGCGCGGCCAGTGATAATTTCAACATCTTTCAGCCCCAGACGGCCAACAACGTGCTTGAGAAAGGCCGCCTTTTTGGCGGTGGCCTCCAACAGGGCGAGTTTGATGGTCGGGAAGGCTATTTTAAGAGGCAGGCCGGGCAGCCCGGCGCCGGTGCCCACGTCGATGACGGCCTGATTGCCGCTCAAGATATCCGGCGTGAGCAGCGGCCGGAGGGTGAGGGAGTCCAGGAAGTGCTTACGCTGCACTTCCGCATAATCGATAATGGCGGTGAGATTGGTTTTCTTGTTCCCGGCGACAAGCTCGCGGTAGTAGGTTTCAAACTGCTCCAGTTGACCCGGCGTGAGGTCAATCCCCAGTTCCCGCGCGCCCCGTTGGAGTATGTCCATGACGGGTTAATTATATCACGTCTGGGGGGCGGGATTGTGGGGTAATTTCCAGGCGGGGCGGCGTGGATTATCTATGCCTAGCGGCCGTCCATCCCCTCGCAGGCTTCCTTGTTCTGCCCGGCGCCCATCGTCTCCAGCGCCAGCTTGTCCATCTCCAACTGGACGGGCACGGGGTAGTCGCCGGTGAAGCAGGCCAGGCAGAAGTTATCCCGCGGCAGGCCGACGGCCTTAATCAGCCCCTCGATGCTGAGGTATCCCAGCGAATCGGCGCCGATGAACCGGCAGATTTGCGGGACGCTCTTCTGGGCGGCGATAAGCTCGCCCCGCGTGGCCATGTCCACGCCGAAGAAGCAGGGGTAGCGGATGGGCGGGGCACAGATGCGCATGTGGACTTCCCTGGCCCCGGCCTTGCGCAGCAGCTTGACGACGCTGGGGGTGGTCGTGCCGCGCACGATGGAGTCGTCGACGACGATGACGCGCTCGCCGTCGAGTATCTGGGGCAGCGGGTTGAACTTGAGCTTGACGCCCAGGTCGCGCATGCGCTGGTCGGGCTCGATGAAGGTGCGCCCCACGTAGCGGTTTTTAATCAGTCCTTCCACGACCGGTATGCCCGACTCGTGGGCGTAGCCGGTGCCGGCCGCCGTGGCCGAATCGGGCACGCCCATCACCAGGTCGGCGTCCACGGGGTACTCGCGGGCCAGGCTGGCCCCCATCGCCTGCCGCACCGGGTAGAGCAGCTTGCCGTTGATGACGGAATCGGGGCGGGCGAAGTAGATGTACTCGAAGATACAGGCCCCGCGGCGGCTTTTCTCGCCGGGGTAGCTGGCGAGGCCGTCTTTATTGATGCGGACAATTTCGCCCGGCTCTATCTCGCGGCTGAAGGTGGCGCCGATGTGGTCCAGGGCGCAGGTCTCGGAGGCCACCACCCAGCCGTGGTCGATGGTGCCCAGACTGAGGGGGCGCACCCCGAAGGGGTCGCGGACGGCGTAAAGCTCGGTGGGGGTGAGTATCGTCAGCGAGTAGGCCCCCTGGAGCCGCCGCATGGCCGACTTAATCTTCTCCACCAAGTTGGCCCCCGGCGTGTAGTGGATGAGGTTGGCGATGACCTCGGAATCGGTAGAGCTGCGGAAGGTGTAGCCGTGCTCGATAAGCTCGCGGTATAAGAACTCGGCGTTGATGATGTTGCCGTTATGGGCCACGGCGATGGTATTGCTGCCCTCGCCGGCCACAATCGGCTGGGCGTTGGCGGCGCGCGACGAGCCCGCCGTGGAGTAGCGGTTGTGGCCGATGGCGATGTACCCGCCGAGGCGGCTGAGGGCGTCCTCGTCGAAGACGTAGGAAACGCGCCCCATGCCGGTGACGATGTGGAGCCTCTTGCCGTCGGCGGTGGCGATGCCGGCGCTTTCCTGGCCGCGGTGCTGGAGGGCGTAGAGGGCGAAGAAGGTAAGGCGGGCTACATCCTCATCCGGGGAGTAGACGCCAAAAACTCCGCAAGACTCGTGCAAGATGACCCGCCCTTTATTCCCGCTTGACTTACTCGCTACTTTAATTATAGCTCATGCCGCGCCGGAGGGTCAATTTATGTCGTTTCCGGCGGCAGCGCCTGCCGCGCCTGCTGGAGCTGCGCGATGAACTCGTCGGCGTCCTCGGGCGAGACGACGACATCCCAGCCCCGGCGGCGGACGATGATGACCACGTTACGGGTAGAGGTGGCGAAGCGGATGCCGGCGTAGGCGATGGCTTCGTAACCCGTGCCCCTTCTGGCCTCCCTGATATTGGCCAGCGCCAGGTTGATGGCCAGAGGCCCGCCGAGCTGAATCCGCAGCCGGTCCTCGTATATCTGGAGGCTTTTAGGCAGGACGGCCCAGAAGAGGAGGCCGTCGAAGGCGGTGACGCCCAGGCAAATCCAGGTAGCCAGCGTATCCACGGGTATCAGGGCAATACCCAGCACCAGGGTAAAGGCCAGGCTGCCGCCCAGCACCAGGTTGAACCAGCCGGCGTAGGCGGACCTGGCCGTGTAAAGCAGTAGCGGATTTCTCACTAGATGTACCGGCCCATGGCCTCGGCCACCGGCTTGAGCTCCTCCATGAGCGCCGCGAAGTTGGCCGGCGAGAGCGATTGCAGCCCGTCGACGAGGGCCTCCTTGGGGTTGGGGTGCACCTCGATGATGAGCCCGTCGGCGCCGGCGGCGATGGCCGCCCTGGCGATGGCCGGCACCAGCGAGTAATGGCCGGCGGCGTGGGACGGGTCGACGATAACGGGCAGGTGGCTGTTCTTCTTGAGGACGGGCACGGCGGATATATCCAGCGAGAAACGGACACTGTCCTCGAAGGTGCGGATGCCGCGCTCGCAGAGGACGACATTGTTATTGCCCCCGGCCAGCAGGTAATCGGCGGCCAGGAGCCACTCGGTGATGGTGCAGGCGAAGCCCCGCTTCAAGACCACGGGTAGCCCGCACTTGCCGGCGTTGGTCAGCAGGGCGTAGTTCTGCATGTTGCGCGAGCCGATTTGCAGCATGTCGGCGTAGGAGGCCACCAGGTCCACGTCGTGGGGGTCGACCACCTCGGTGACCACCGGCATGCCCACCTCGGCCTTGGTCTCGGCCAGCAGCTCCAGCCCCTTTTGCTGCAATCCCTGGAAGCTGAAAGGGGACGTGCGCGGCTTGAAGGCCCCGCCGCGCAGTATCGTCGCCCCGGACTTTTTGACCTCGCGGGCGGCCTGCCGGAGCTGGTTGCGGTTCTCCACGGCGCAGGGGCCGGCGATGACGACGATGCGCTCCCCGCCGATGAGCACCCCGCCGCAATCGACGACGGTGTTTCCGGAGCGGAACTCCCTGGAAGAGAGCTTGTAGGGCTTCATGATGCGGGTGACGCTGGCCACGCCGGGCAGCACGGCGAAGATATCCGTGGGTATCTGGCCGGTATTGCTCCCCAGCAGGGCGACGACGGTCTTGTCCGTGCCCTGATTCAGCTGGACGCCCAGCTCCAGCGATTGAGCCTTGGCGACAACGTCGTCGACTTCTTTCGGGCTGGCGCCGGTTATCATCTCGACAATCATGGTTATATCAGGCAACTCCTCACCGGAAAATACAGGCTGCCGGTACTAATGATAATACTAGAGACCCGGTGGGACGTCAAGAGAACCGCCCGGAATTAAGGGCCGCCCCTCAGGATTTCTTGGCCGCTTTCTTGGTCTGTTTGACGACCTGCTTGGCTTGCTTCTTGGCCAGCTTGACGTCGGCGGCGGCGGGCGGCGTAGCTTTATCCTTGCGCAGCCGGGCGATAATCAGCATCGCCAGGTAGCGACCGAAGTAGCCCACGAACCCGGCCGCCAGCACGATGCCGACCCACTTGAGGGCTTCCAGGGCATTATTGTTCATGCCGCCCTCCTTAGGTTCGGGCGCGCTCCCGCACCGAGAGCCGCAGCAGCTTGATGCCCATCACCTCCACCCAGGCAATCATATTGGCCACCAGCAGCCGCTCCAGCAGGCCGAAATAGCCGCTCTCGTCCGGCAGCAGGGCCAGCCCCACCCCAAAACCGATGCCCAGCCCGGCGGCTATCAGGGTATAGAGGTAGACGTTGTGCCAGTCGGGGTCACGACGCAGGCTCAGGGCGATGACGAAGGCGGCCGCGGGGAAGAGCCAGAAGACGCCGGTGGCCATCACCGAGTGAATCGCCCCGTCGATGGTCTCCGGGCCGCCGGCGGGGTCGGTATGGAAGGCCCCGACGAGCAGCATCCCGAAGCCCAGCAGGACCAGCAAGACGATGCCGAGATGGAACCAGCGGCCCCGCTTGACGTTGTAGAGGAGCCCGGCGGTGAATATCTCTATCAGCAGCCCCAGGGCCAGAAAACCGATGGTCTGCAGCCAGCCGATGCGCGTCAGCGCCAGCGAGGAGATGGAGTCGCGCAACAGGCTGTAGCCTGGGTCGGCCATCGCCGAGGAGATATCGCCGACGGTCATCATCAGCGGCCCGATGACGCCCGCCATGGCCAGCGCGCTGTGGATGTTCAGTCGCTTGAAAACAGCTACGGTATCGGCACTAAATTTCATCATCGGACGGCCTTCCGGCAAAATAACCGGCTTCATGTTTATTATACGGGGGGACGGCACGGGGGCACAAGACCCCCCTGGCGTGCAATGTTGTTGGGAAAATTGAGTAGATTGAGCCACTCAATTTGGGAAGACAGCTAGTTGGCTGTTACTTGTTTAGCGGGTTTATTCAGCCGCCAGACCCCGATGTTCAGGTATGAGGCGATGCTGACCCACACGATGTAAGGGACCAGAAGTGCCCCTGCCCACCCCGAGACACGGAAAGAAGCAATCATCGTTGCCAGAATAAGGAGCCACAGGACAATGATTGTGATGACTCCTCCCCCCTTCGACTTCATCCCGAAGAAGATAATTGACCATAAAGCGTTAAACGCAAGCTGGATCCAGAATAGCGTAAAAGCCAGCGATGCGCCGTTAATAGCCAGCCCGTTTCGCCAGACAAGAAAGACGGAGATTCCCATCAGTATATACAGGGTCGTCCAAACGGGCCCGAATACCCATTTGGGTGGGGTGTAGGGTGGTTTCTTCAGTCCGGCGTACCAGGTTGGGATTGCTTTGAAGGTGAAAAGGCTGCCGATGCCACCGGCGGCCAAGGTGGCAAGGATACTGATAACCAGTTTGATGACACTATTCAATTCCATAGCTGGCTCCTGGTGCTATTACCCTGCAACGTTCTCCACCAAGATTATATACGAAAGTTTCCAGGTATCGTCCCCTTGAGTGGGGGAGGGGGGACTCGAACCCCCACGCATTGCTGCACCAGATCCTAAGTCTGACCCGTCTGCCAGTTCCGGCACTCCCCCGTTATCCCGTATCTTAGCACCTCGGCCGCCTTCCCTCAAGCCGTCCCGCCTGCCCCCTACCCAGGATATTGCCCGATGTGCTATGCTAATCCCGGAGGGGTTATGGCCATGAAAAAGAGCCGCATCGGCGTGCTGACCGGCGGCGGCGACTGCGCCGGTCTCAACCCCGCCCTGAAGTGGGTGGTCAAGACGGCCATGGACGAGCCCCTGGAGGCGGGCCGCGCTGCCCGCTACGATGTCATCGGCATCCACGACGGCTGGAAGGGGCTAATCAACGCCGACATCTCCAGCCCGGATACCCAGGGTGGCATCACGCCGCTCAATCCGGCCGTCGTCAGGACGTGGGACCGCTACGGCGGGACGATGCTGGGCACCTCGCGCCTGAGCCCCTTCGACCCTGAGAACGACTGCTCGGCGACCGTCATGGAGAATATCGAGCGGCTGGGGCTGGAGGCGGTCATCGTCATCGGCGGCGACGGCACCCTGGCCGCGGCCACGCGCCTGGCCCGGGCCGGGGTGAACATCGTCGGCATCCCCAAGACGATTGATAAAGACCTGCCCGAGACCGATTACACCCTGGGCTTCGAGACGGCCTTGAACGTCATCACCGAGGAGGTCGACCGCCTGCGCACAACGGCCGGCTCGCACAAGCGCATCTTCGTGGTGGAGACGATGGGGCGCCTGGCGGGCTGGCTGGCCCTGGAGGGCGGCGAGTCCTGCGGCGCCTATATCATCCTCATCCCGGAGCACGATTTTACCATGAAACGCGTCAACGACCTGGTGATGGAAGGCCGGCGGGCCGGCACCCGCTACGAAATCATCGTCGTGGCCGAGGGCGCCAAAATCAAGGGCACCAGCGAGGTCGTCAAGAAAGCGGGGATGGACTCCTTCGGCAACAAGGCCCTGGGCGGCATCGGCGAGGTGGTCGCCCGCAAAATCGCCAGGGGCACCGGGCTGGAGACGCGCAGCATAACCCTGAGCCACCTGCAGCGCGGCGGCGCTCCCTGCGCCTACGACCGGCGGATGGGACGCTATTTCGGCATCGCCGCCGTCGACCTGGTCGTCAGAAAGCAGTACGGGGACATGGTCTGTTTCCGCAACGGCCGGATTGACCACTGCCCGCTGGAAAACATCTACGGGCGCCTCAGCCGCGTCGACGTGGCCACCCGGTACGATACCGAGCGCTACAACGGGCGCCGCACCATCCTCAATGCCCCAGGGAGGCCAGATGCCGCCGGCCGGCGCCGCCCCTGACCTCGACGCCCTCGTCGAGACGTCCGCCTTCGCCGCAAGCGAGCCGGCGAGAGAGGCGGCGCGGCGCGACATAGTCTCGCTGGCCCGCAGCCACGGCGTTTATCCCGCCAGCATCTATGGCCTCTACGAGGCCGCCGGGCGCGGACTTTATCACGGCGTCAGCGTCCCGGCCATCAATATCCGCGGCATCACCTACCGGGTGGCGCGGGCCGTCTTCCGGGCGGCGCTGGCCATCAACGCCGGGGCCTTTACTTTTGAAATCGCCCGCTCCGAGATAGTCTATACCGGCCAGCGCCCGGCGGAGTACGCCGCCAGCGTCCTGGCCGCCGCTCTGCGGGAGGGCTTTCGCGGCCCGGTATTTTTACAGGGCGACCACTACCAGGTAAAACCGGCCGACTTCCGCCGTGACCCCCGCGCCGAGATAGATGACATCAAGGCCCTGATTAAGGAGTCCATCGCCACCGGCTTTTATAATATTGACATCGACGCCTCGACGCTGGTGGATATTTACCGGCCCACCCTGGCGGAGCAGCAGGAGGACAACGCCGGCGTCACGGCGGAGCTGACGCAGTTCATCCGCGCCGGCGAGCCAAAAGGCGTCTCTGTCTCCGTGGGCGGGGAAATCGGGGAAATAGGCCGGGGCAACAGCACCGTCGCCGACCTGGACGCCTTCATGGACGGCTATAACGGGCGGCTGGGAAAAGGTGTCAAGGGCATCTCTAAAATCAGCGTGCAGACCGGCACCACTCACGGCGGCGTCGTCCTGCCCGACGGCTCGCTGGCCCGCGTCAAAATAGACTTTGATACCCTCCGCGAGCTATCACGGGTGGCCCGGGAGGTCTACGGGATGGGCGGGGCGGTGCAGCACGGCGCCTCCACCCTGCCCGACGCGGCCTTCGACATGTTCCCCAGAGTGGGCGCCGCCGAGGTGCATCTGGCCACCGGCTTTCAAAACCTCATCTACGACAGCCCCCGCTTCCCCGCCGACCTCGGCGCGGCCATCCGCCGCTACCTCTTTAGCCACCACAGCGACGAGCGCCGCCCCGGCGAGACGGACGAGCAGTTTATCTACCGGACGCGCAAGAAGGCCTGGGGCGAGTTCAAGGCGGAGACCTGGCACCTCCCCGAAGCCGGCCTCGGCGCCATCATGGAAGAGATGGAGGGGCGCTTTCGGCTCATCTTCGGCAAGCTCAACATCGCCGATACCGCCGCTTTGGTGGCCCGCTATGTAAGCGCGCCGGCGGCGGGCGGGTAATCTCCGGCTAAAATGAAAGGCTGGATACTCTCCGAAGGAATATCCAGCCTTCTATATTCAAATCCCGGGGCGACCGGCTAGGCCTTGCCGATACGGAACATCTTGGTGCCGCAGGATGGGCACTCTCCCTGCGTCGCCGGCTTGCCGTTCTTCATCGTAATGGATTTGGCGTTTTTCATCTCCTTTTTGGCGCGGCATTTCACACAATAAGCTTGCATGGTATCCTCCTTCCTTGGGGGTATTTGCTATAAACAATAAACCATTGTCAGGCTCATGTCAAGAGCAAATCACGCCTGAAACGGCCTATTTTATAGAGGAAATGTTAATTTCCGGTAGGTGCGGCCGGGGCCGGTGGCGATAATACGGCCAGCTGGCCAAAAGAGGCCGGCATATCCAGCGCGGGCGGGCTTGTGCTATACTGGAAACACGATATGAAGAAGACGGTATTCGTCGACGGCCAGCACGGTACGACCGGCCTGAAGATACGGGAGCTCCTGAGCGGGCGGAGCGACATCGAGCTTATCGAGATACCGGGAGACAGGCGGAAGGACACCGCGGCCAAGAAGGCCTTGCTCAACGAGGCGGACATCGTCTTTCTGTGCCTGCCGGATGATGCGGCGCGGGAATCCGTCGGCCTGCTGGAGAATAAAACGACGCGGGTCATCGACGGCTCCACGGCGCACCGGGTCACCGGGGGCTGGGTGTACGGGCTGCCGGAACTCAGGCCGGGTCAGCGCGAGGCCATCCGGGCGTCCCGGCGCATCACGGTGCCGGGCTGTCACGCCACGGGTTTCGTCTCCCTGCTGTATCCATTAGTGGCCGCAGGCATCGTCGCACCGGACTACCCGGTCAGCTGCCACGCCGTGGTCGGCTACAGCGGCGGCGGCAAGGGCATGATAGCAGATTACGAGGATAACGAAGCGCCGGCCTACATCAAGCTGCCACGGGCCTACTCGCTCCAGCTCAACCACAAGCACCTGCCGGAGATGACCAAAGTGGTGGGACTGGCACAGCCGCCCATCTTTACGCCGACGGTGGTGGACGTTTACCGGGGTGAAATCATCTCCATTCCGCTCCACGCGGCGCACCTCAAGAAAAAGCTGGCGGCGGCGGGAATCCGGGAAGTCCTGGCGTCCCACTACGCCGGCGAGCCGTTCATCCGGGTGATGCCCTACCCGGCCGATAAGCATCTCCAGGACGGCTTTCTGACCTTCGCGGATTGCAACGGGACGAACCGGCTGGACATCTTCGTCTTCGGCAACACGGAGCGAATACTGCTGGCGGCGCGGTTCGACAACCTGGGCAAGGGAGCCAGCGGCGCAGCCGTGCAGAACATGAATATCGTGCTCGGGGTGCCGGAGGCCACCGGGCTGACCGTCTGAGGACTGTCCCCCTAGCAAAGCCCCCGTATCAGCCCGTCTCTTTGGCCACCTGTTCCTTATAAGCCGCCATCAATTGCCGGGTAATCTCGCCCGGCTGGCCGTCCCCGATGGCAATCTCCTTGCCGGCGGCGTCGCGGGCGGCCGTCAGCGGCATGATTTCCAGGGTGGAAGCGGTCAGGAAGGCCTCGGCGCACTGGCCAAAGATGCCCACCCCCACCGTGCCCTCGGTACAGACAATCCCCATCTCCCCGGCCAGCTCCATGACCAGGGCGCGGGTAATGCCGGGCAGGACGCCGCTCCCCAGCGAGGGCGTCATCAGGCGGCCGGACTTGACGAAGAAGATATTGCTGATGCTGCCCTCGGCGACGAAACCGTCGTCGTTGAGGAGGACGGCCTCGTCGCAACCGTGCTCCACCGCCTCGATGCGCGCCAGGACGCTGGTGAGGTAGTTGGTGGACTTGACCCCCGACGCGAGCGACTGGCGGCAGCGGCGCACCGTGGCCAGGAACATCCGGGAGCCCTGCTCGTACTTCTCCGGCGGCGGCGGCACCAGGGGGCGGGCGGTGATGACCACGGTGGGCTGGCAGCCCCGCTCCAACCAGGGGAAGGCGTCGGCGTCGCCGTGGGTGACCGTCAGGCGCAGCCGGGCGTCCTTGAGCTTGTTGGCGGCCAGCGTCTCCTCGCAGGCGTGGGTCAGGTTGGCGCCGCCGAGCTTGGCCCCCAGCCCGATGACGTGGGCGGCGTCGCTGAGGCGCTTGATGTGCCGCTTGAGGAGAAAGATTTTACCGTTATAGGCCCGCATCGTCTCGAAGAGGCCGTAGCCGTAGAGAAAGCCGTGGTCGAAGATCGATATTTTCGCCTCCTCCGGGGGCACCAGTTGGCCGTTGAGATAGATAAGCTCCGACATGATTAACTCCCTGCTGCAACCGAAATGCTGAGAAAATTCCTGAGGATAGCGTGCCCGTCCGGCGTCATGATGGACTCCGGGTGGAACTGGATGCCCTCCACGGCGTCGGCACGGCTGCGCACCGCCATGATGACGCCGTCCTCCGTCCTGGCCGAGACCGCAAGCGCCGGGGGAAGACTGGCGGCGTCGATAACCAGCGAGTGGTAGCGACCGCCGGTCAGCGGCGAGGCCAGCCCCCGGAAGATGGTCTGCCCGTCGTGATGGATGACCGACTCCTTGCCGTGGGTGGGGTGCTCCGCCCGCCGGACGCGCCCCCCGTAGACGTAGCCGATGCACTGGTGCCCCAGGCAGACCCCCAGGATGGGGATGCGGCCGCGAAAATAACGGATGACGTCGTTGGAGATGCCCGCCTCCAGCGGCGTACACGGCCCGGGCGAGATGACGATGTGGCTGGGGGCGAGGTTTTCGATTTCTTCCGGGGTGATGGCGTCGTGGCGATAGACTACCGGCTCGGCGCCCAGCTCGCCCAGGTACTGCACCAGGTTATAGGTGAACGAATCGTAGTTGTCAATCACCAGTATCATCGCGCCCTCTCCCCGGCCTCCACCGGGAGCCCCAGGGCCGCCATCAGGGCGCGTCCCTTGTCCAGCGTCTCGACGTACTCCGCCTCCGGCTCGGAATCGTAGACGATGGCGCCGCCCACCTGAAAGTAGGCGCGCCTGTCCTTGACGATGATGGTGCGGATAACGATATCCAAATCCATGTCGCCGTCGAAGCCCAAATAGCCCAGCGAGCCGGTGTAGACGCTGCGGCGGGTGGGCTCCAGCTCTTCGATAATCTCCATGGCGCGCACCTTGGGCGCCCCGGTGATGGAGCCGCCGGGGAAGGTGGCCTTGAGGAGGTCGGCGCGGGTCTTGCCGGGGCTTAACTGTCCCTCCACCGTGGAGGTAAGGTGGAAGACGGTGGGGAAGGTCTCCAGCACGGCCAGCTCGGTGACCTTAACTGTGCCGTAGCGGCAGACGCGCCCCAGGTCGTTGCGCTCTAAATCGACAATCATGATGTTCTCGGCCCGGTCCTTGGCCGAGGCGAGCAATTCTCCGGCCAGCTTCTCGTCTTCCGCCGGGGTCCTCCCGCGCGGGCGGGTGCCCTTGATGGGGCGGGTCTCCACCCGGTCGCCACGGACGCGGAGGAAGCGCTCCGGCGAGGCCCCCACGACGGTCACGCCGTCGAAGTTGAAGTAGCTGGCGAAGGGGGCGGGGTTGATGGCGCGCAGTCTTTTATATAGCTCGTAAGGGGCAACGTTCAGCTCCGCCTCGAAGCGCTGCGAGAGGTTCACCTCGAAGATGTCCCCGGCGCCGATATAGTCCCGCGCCCGCGCCACCGCTTGCAGGTATTCCCGGTGGGTGAAATTGCCCTTGAGCTCGCCCCGCCCCGCCGCTTCGCCGGATTCAGGGATAGAAACGGGACAGCCGGCTATCATCTCCTTAATCTCGGCCAGCCGCTCTTGGGCGCGGCGCTGCCGTTTCGCCTCGTTGGCCTCCGGCAGGCCGGTGGCGCAGATATAGGTGCGGTTTTCCAGATGGTCGTAGGCGACGACGGCGTCGTAAAAGGCCAGGTAGCATTCGGGCAGTTTCAGGTCGTCGGTGGCCGTTTCGGGCAGTCGCTCGATGCGGCGGCCCAGGTCGTAGCCGAAATAGCCCACCGCCCCGCCGGTGAAAGGAATGCCGGCCTCCGGCTTATCCAGGCGGCAGGTTTCCAGCAGGTCGCCGAGGACGTCGAAAGGGTCGCCCCGGCGGGTTTCCGCCACCCCGTCTTTAATTAAGGTAATCTCGTCGCCGCGGCTGCGCAGCACCAGAAAGGGGTCGCTCCCCATAAAGGAATAGCGCCCCAGCCGGGCGGCGTCCATGCCGCTGTCCAGAAAAAAGCTGTGAGGCCGGGGGGCGAATGTCTCGAAGCACCGCGCGGCATCGGGTGCGGCGGGTATTTCTAATAATAACGGATAGCGGGCAGTCATCGCGCTCCGTAGGTCACCGAATCAATTACCCACCATTATATACCTTTTCGCCATTTTGAGAAACCGGGGGTGTTTAAGCCTCGCCCCACCCCCTCGGTGTTATCTATTCCCACCCAAGCCGCCCTCGGGGCATCAACTGCTTAGCCCTTAGTTTTATCCCCACCCCTTTGCCCCGCCAAAATCCTCCTTATTCCCCTTTTACAAAGGGGGACAAACCAATGGGTTGCCGGTGGTAATCCTAAAAGGAAAAGGCTATCGTCTCCCTTTCGTAAAGGGAGAGTGAGAAAGATTTAATCACTCCCGTCCCCACCGGGGAGTAGCCTGCGGAGAGGGGCGCCAGCCCCTCTCACTATAATTCCCCCTCTCCAAACAAAAGGACAACGAGTAAGCCGTTACTCCAGTTTGGAGAGGGGGACACAGGGGGTGAGGTAAAGAATAGCCCGGAAGCAAGAGGGGGTCAGGAGGAAAGAGAATTGCTACTTGTTACTTCCAAGCCGGCTCTGCTATGCTGTGAAAGATATTATGCCTACTAAAACCGGCGATTTCCGCCGCATGGATTATGTCAAGATTACCCTCTTCGGCTTTGCCCTGACGGCGCTGTGGCAGAGCCTGCACACCATCATCCTGCCCCTGCGCCTGCTGGACTTCGTCCCCGAGGCCCAGAAAAACACCTACCTGGGCATACTCACACTGACCGGCCTGCTGCTGGCCCTGATTGTCCAGCCGGTGGCCGGCACCATCAGCGACCGCACCGATTCCCGCTGGGGGCGGCGGCGGCCCTACATCCTCGCCGGCGGGCTTATCGCCACGCTGCTCATCCCCGGCATCGGCCTCTTCGCCGGCTACGGGGCCGTCTTCGCCGTTTACTGCCTGCTCCAGCTGGCCAGCAACACCGCCCAGGGGCCTTACCAGGCCTTCATCCCCGAGCTGGTACCGGCGGGCAAGCGGGGGCGCGCCTCCGGTATGAAGGCCCTCTTCGAGATATGCGGCGGCATTGTCTTCGTCTACCTGTCCTCTATCTTCATGGACAAATACTATCATGGCGAAGGGTCCGGCTGGCTCTGGCTGGTGCTGGGGCTGCTGATGCTGGTGGTGCTGGCGGCCACGGCGGCCACCGTCCTCATCGTGCGCGACCCCCGCATCGCCCACACCCGGCCGCAGGCGTCGCTGGCGGCCACCCTCTACCGCACCTTCAAGAGCGAAATCTGGAAAAACCATAACTTTGTCTGGTTCATCCTCTCGCGCATGCTGGTCTTCATGGCCTTCACCACCATCCAGCAGTTCGCCCTGTATTACATCCAGGACGTCATCGGCATGAGCGACCCGGCCGGGGCGACGGCCCGGTTCTCCATTATCTCCGTCATCGGCATGGTGGCGGTGACCTGGCCAGCGGGCTACCTCTCCGACCGCATCGGCCGCAAGCCGCTGACGCTGGCGGCGGGGATATTGGGCGCGGCGGGAATCGCCGCCATCGCCGTCCTGGAGACCTACACGGCCATCCTCTACGCCGCGGCCGTCATCGGAGTGGCCATGGGGATTTTCAACAGCGCCAACTGGGCGCTGGCCACCGATTTCGCCCCCAAGGACGAGGAGGCGCGCTATCTGGGGCTGGCCAACATGGCCACCGCCGGAGGGGCGGCGCTGGCCCGCGTCATCGGCCCGGTCATCGATTTCTTCAACGCCCAGGAGCCCAACTTGGGCTACCGGGTGATGCTGCTGGTCTGCATGGCCTATTTCCTCGTCGGCGGAGCGCTGGTTCTCAAAATCAGGCGCGTTAGGTAAACCAGGGCAGCGACCGCAGCCCCATCGCGGCCAGGTAGGCCACCACCACGTACGATATCGTCCGACCCGCCCAGCAGGCGGCCGAGAAACGCCACAGCGGCATGCGCAGCGCCCCGGCGATGATGCCGACGACATCGAAGGCGAAGGGGAACGCCGAGAAAACGAAGACGGCTATCCAGCCCCAGCGCTTGACCCAGCCTTCGACGCGCGTGTAGATGCGGCTGCGCAGGAGCAGCCGGCGGCCGCTGCGCCCGGCGACGTAGCCGGTCAGCTCGCCGATGGCCGCCCCGGCGCCCCCGGCCAGCCCCACGAAGAGCGGCGAGGGCAGCGTCGCCCCCATGGCGATAATCATGGCCATGTTGGAAACGGGCAGAATGATGGTGGCGTTGAGGATGAGGCTGATGAGGAAGACCCCCAGGTAGCCCAGGGCCCGCAGCTCGCGGAACATGCCGGGATAGCGCCAGTAAGCGTAGGCGATACCGCCCATGATGACCAGGGCCGCCACCAGGCCCAGCAGCGGTATCATCTTTCTGCGGAGCCAGGCCAGCGCCGTCCGCCGCCGGGAGGTATCGGTATCGTCCATGCTGAGGATTATACCACGATGATTAAATTAACGACCGCTACTACTTAACCCCGGCTACTTCGCCCCCGGCTCGCCTTGATAGTTGGGCTTGGCGTCGTAGATGAAGAAGGC
>DAOUEP010000100.1:0-4242 GCA_034430515.1 Dehalococcoidales bacterium
CCACAGGGTTCCCCCCCTGGGGTGTTTAAGAGGGGTGAAACCCCTCTTTTTTAATTCCCCCTCTCCTTCATCCTGCCTCGTAAGGAGAGGGGGATAAAGGGGGTGAGGTCAATCAAAATTCCCTACATCGGGATATTCCCGTGCTTTTTCCTGGGGCGGGTCTCCCGCTTGTTCTTAAGCGCCTCCAGCGCCGCAATGATTTTGGGGCGCGTCTCCGAGGGCTTGATGACGGCGTTGATGTAGCCCATGCGCGCCGCGACATACGGGTTATAGAGCAGGTCGCGGTACTCCTCAATCTTCTGCTGCTTCAGCGCCGCCGGGTCGTCGGCGGCCTTGATATCGCGCGAGAAGATGATGTCCACGGCCGCCTCGGCCCCCATGACGGCGATTTCGGCGCCGGGCCAGGCCAGCGTGCAGTCCGCCCCCAGGCCCTGGCTGCACATGGCGATGTAAGCGCCGCCGTAGGCCTTGCGGGTAATTAACGTAATCTTGGGCACGGTGGCCTCGGCGTAGCACCAGAGCAGCTTGGCGCCGTGGCGGATGATGCCGCCCCACTCCTGGTGGCTGCCGGGGAGAAAGCCGGGGACGTCGGCGATGGTGAGCAGGGGGATGTTGAAGGCGTCGCAGCAGCGGATGAAGCGGGTGGCTTTATCGGAGGCGTTGATATCCAGGCAGCCGGCCAGGAACTGCGGCTGGTTGGCGATGATGCCGACGACGTGCCCGTTCATCCGGGCGAAGGCGGTAATCATGTTCGCGGCATACTGGCGCGAGGGTTCCAGGTAGTCGCCGTCGTCGACGATGGCCTTGATGACCTCTTTCATGTTGTAGGCCTTGTTGGCGTTATCGGGCAGAATTTCGTCCAGGTCGGCGTCGGCGCGGGCGGGGGAATCGGCGGGGGCCACGTAAGGCGGCTTTTCGTCGCGGCTTGAGGGCAAATAGCTCAGGAGTTTCTTGATTTCGGCGATGGCCGCCGCGTCGTCGTCGCAGGCGAACTGGGTGACGCCGCTCTTGGTGGAGTGGGTCAGCGCCCCGCCCAGCGACTCGTTATCAATTTCCTCGCCGGTGACGCTCTTGACGACCCCCGGCCCGGTGATGAACATGTAGCTGGTCTTTTTGACCATGAAGACGAAGTCGGTCATGGCCGGCGAGTAGACGGCCCCACCCGCCGCCGGCCCCATGATGGCCGATATCTGGGGGATGACCCCGGAGGCCGCCGAGTTGCGGAAGAAGATGTTGCCGTAGCCGTCCAGGGCGTTGATACCCTCCTGGATACGGGCGCCGCCGCTATCGATGAAGCCCACCACGGGCACCCGCATCTTCATCGCCAAATCCATGATGCGGCAGATTTTTTGGGCGTGCATCTCGCCCAGGGTGCCGCCGCGGGCGGTGAAGTCCTGGGCGTAGGCGCCGACGGTGCGGCCGGCAACCTGCCCGTAGCCGGTGATAACGCCGTCGGCGGGGATTTCCACCTTGTCCATGCCGAAGTTGGTGGAGCGGTGCCGGACGTGCAGGTCCATCTCCTGGAACGTACCTTTATCGAAGAAAAGGTCAAGCCTCTCCCGCGCCGTGAGCTTGCCGGAATCGTGCTGCTTGGTTATCCCCTTTTCCCCACCCCCGGCCTTAAGCCCGGCCTCCAGCCTGGCCAGTTTTTCCAAGTCCTCTTTCAAAGAGCACCTCGCTTGCGAATGATAAATCAATGATAGCATACGGGTGTTTCACGGGCAACAGAAAAAGAAAGGCTGCGCCCCTCTCCGCAGGCTACTCCCTGGGGGCTAATTCTCCCTTATTCCCTCCTTACGAAGGAGGGAGACAGATTCGATTAAAGCGTTTGGTGTAGGGTTTGGCTAAATCATCCTCTCCCCTTGGCAAGGGGAGAGTTAGAGAGGGATTTTGGTGGGGCGGGTGGTATCTACGGGCTAAGCCGCGGATGTGCCGAGGGCGGCAGGGTGGGAATAGATAACCCCGACGGGGCGGGGTCTGGCAAAAAGCCTTAAATCGGCTCGCCCTGGGGCCGGTCGATGATATAGCCCGTCTTGGGGATGGTGCGGATAACGCGGGGACTACCGGGGCGGCTCTCCAGCTTGTTCCGCAGCCGGCTAATCCACGTCCTTAGTATCTGCACGTCGTCGCGGTACTCCGGCCCCCAGACGCTGGTGAGCAGCTCGTCGTAGGTGATGAGGCGGCCGGCGCTGTTCACCAGCTGGCTCAGCAAGAGCCACTCGATGCGCGTCAGGTACTTGACCTCCCCGCCGACGGCCACGTTATGGTTCTTGAAGTCGATGGCGACGTCCCCCAGCACCACGCTCTCGGCCGCCCCCGGCTGGTCTCCCGTCCCCAGGCGGCGGCGGATGGCCTCGATGCGGGCCACCAGCTCGTCGGGGTTGAAGGGCTTGGGCAGGTAGTCGTCGGCCCCAAGCTGCAAACCCCGGATGCGGTCGGCTTCGTCGCCCCGGGCGGTGAGCACGATGACCGGCACCGTCGAGAAGCTGCGCAGCTGGCGGAGCATATCCAGCCCGTCCATCCGGGGCATGAGCAGGTCCAGCACGACCAGGTCCGGCTCCTGGGCCTTGACCTGCTCCAGTCCCTCCTGGCCGTCGCCGGCGGTGAGCGTCTCGTATCCGGAGACCTTGAGCTTGGTGACCAGGAAGTTCAGGATACGGGGCTCATCGTCGACGATGAGGATACGGAATTTCTTCATGACACCTCAACGCAATACTACGTAAAATAATAGCCACCCGACCCGGCAATGTCAAAACCGGCCTGATGTCCGCCGCCATTGACGCCCGGCGCCAGGAGGGTTATTATCTAGAGCGGCAGAAGGAGGTAAGCCGTGTTAAAACTGGGGGCGGAATCTAAAAAGAGCCCGGACGAGGTTATTCAGCGGGTTATAAAATTCTTTGGCCCGGAGGGATACGGCCTGAAGGTTACCGAGACGTCGGACAGCGGCGTCACCCTGGAGGGAGGCGGCGGCGGCGTGGCGGTAAGCGTATCCCGGGAAGGCAACACGACTTCGGTGACGGTATCCTCGCGGGAGTGGGACTACCAGACCCGGCAGTTCCTGCGGGCTATCTAGAAATGGCCGGCGGCGGCTACCGCTCGCTCCGGGGCAGGGAATTAAGCGTTTCTTCCAGCTGGTCGATGCTGTAGGGCTTGGCGATAACCGCGCTGAAACCGTATTTCTTATAATCGCTCATGACTGCGTCCGTGGTGTAGCCGCTGGAGACGATTGCCCGGGCGTCCGGGTCTATTTCCAGCAATTTGGCCACCGTCTCCTTGCCGCCCATGCCGCCGGGGATGGTCAGGTCCATGATAACGGCGTCGAAGGGCCGGCCGGCCTCCATGGCGCGGCGGTACGCCTCCAGGGCCTCGGCGCCCTCGCTGGTGACCTCCACCTCGTAGCCGACCACCTTGAGCATGTTGACCAGCATCTTGCGGATGACGGCTTCGTCGTCCATCACCAGTATCCTGCCCCCCTTCCGGCCGGTCTGGCTGGCCGCCGGTTTATCTTTGGCGGGTGATGGCTTTGCGGAGGCCGGGAGATAGATGTGGAAGACGGTGCCCCGGCCGGGCGTGGAGTCGGCGGTGACGTAGCCGCCGTGATTGCGGACGATGGAATAGACGGTGGAGAGCCCCAGCCCGCTCCCCTTCTGCTTGGTGGTGAAATACGGCTCGAACATCCTCTGTAGGTTCTCTTTAGATATACCCACGCCCTCGTCGGCGATATTAATCCGTAAATAGTTGTCCGCCGGCAGCGGCAGGCTGCCTTTCTTGACCCTCATATTCTCGGCATCGATACGTACCACGCCCCCGTTGGGCATGGACTCGTCGGCGTTGATAACGATATTCTGGATAACCTGGTTTATCTGCCCCTCGTCAACCTCTACCGGGTACAGGTCGTCGGGGAGAGACAGCTCCAGCCTGACGGCCGAGCCCCTCAGGGCAAAGGTGGCCGATTCCTTTATCAGCCCGGCAATTTCAACCGTCTTCTTTACCGGCTTGCCTCCTCTGGCGAACGTCAGCAGCTGCTGCGTAAGCTCACGGGCTCGCCCGGCGGCAACTTCGGCTTCGTCCAGCGTCTCGAATATCTTATCATCGGCCCCCACATTCATCTTGGCCAGCCCTATATTGCCCATAATCCCCGTAAGGAGATTATTGAAGTCGTGGGCAATGCCCCCGGCCAGGGTGCTGATGGATTCCAGCTTGGCTCTCCTCAGGCGCTCCTGCTCCAGCAGCTCGTTCTGG
>DAOUEP010000101.1:0-3046 GCA_034430515.1 Dehalococcoidales bacterium
ACGCCGATGACGGGCAGGGTCGTCCAGCTGGCCAGGACGCCGGGCAGGTGGGCGGCCATCCCGGCGGCGGCGATGATGACCTCGATGCCGCGCCCGCGGGCAGACGAGGCGTACTCGCGGGCCTTGTCCGGCGTGCGGTGGGCGGAGATGACGTTGACCTCGTGCTCGATGCCGAGCCGGGTGAGCACGTCCAGGGCCGGCTGGAGCGCCTCGGCATCGGATTTGGAGCCCATAACAACCGCAACTAAAGGCATATCATTAACCTCGCCTGTATGTTTGATTATCTCCTCCCCGCCACCCCTTTCGTTGTTATCTATTCCCACCCAGGCCCCGCCTGCGCACTAGGCTTCGGCGGGTAAACCGCCCTCGCGGCATCCGCCGCTTATCTCTTAGTTTCCCACCACCCCACTGCTTTAGTTTCAATCCTTTAAATCCGCGATATCGTTCCGATACTGACACCCCTCGAACTTAATCCGAGGAATATTATCATACACCTTCCGGCGCGCTTCGGCCAGGTCTTGGCCGGTGGCCACCACGGTGAGCACGCGGCCGCCGCAGGTGAGTATAACTCCCTCCGGGTTGACGCGCGTCCCGGCGTGGAAGACGATAACGTCCTTATCCACGTCGTCCAGGCCGCTGACGGGGAAGCCGGTCTGGTAGGTGCCGGGGTAGCCGCCGGAGGCCATGACGACGCCGACGCAGGCCTGGTCGCTCCAGGTTACGTCAATACTATCCAGCTTGCTGCCGACCACGGCCATGATGATATCGACGAGGTCGCTCTTAAGGCGGGGCAGGACGACCTGCGCCTCCGGGTCGCCGAGGCGGGCGTTGAACTCGATGACCTTGGGCACCTTGTTGGTTATCATCAGCCCGCCGTAGAGGATGCCCTTGTAGGGGCGGCCGGCGTCGGCCAGCGCCAGGACGGTGGGCTCCATGATAGTGCGCTCGATGACGTGGCCCAGGACATCGCTGTAGCCGGGCGGAGGGCTGTAGCTGCCCATGCCGCCGGTGTTGGGGCCTTTGTTGCCGTCGTAGATGCGCTTGTAGTCGCAGGCGGGCACCATGGGCAGCAGCTTATGGCCGTCGGTGAAGACGAAATAGCTCATCTCCCAGCCGTGGAGGTGCTCCTCGATGAGCACGCGGCTTCCGGCCTCGCCGAGCGAGCGGGCCTTCATCAGCTTTTCCAGGGCGGCCTCGGCCTCGGCGAGGGACTCGGCGATGATGACCCCCTTGCCGGCGGCCAGCCCGTCGGCCTTGATGACGATGGGCGGCTCCTGTGTGCGGATATAGGCCCGGGCGCGGTCGTAGTCGCTAAAGGCCTCCCCCCCGGCGCCGGGGATGGCGTGCTGTCGCATGAGGCTCCTGGCGAAGACCTTGCTCGATTCAATCTCGGCGGCCCGCTTGGTGGCCCCGAAGATGGCCAGGCCGCCGGCCATAAAGCTATCGGCGATGCCGGCGGCCAGCGGGCCTTCCGGGCCGACCACGGTAAGCTCGATGCGGTTATCGCGGGCAAACTTCATCAGCCCATCTATCTCGTCCGCCTTGTAATCTATGTTCTCGGCCAGCATCGCCGTGCCGGCGTTGCCGGGGGCGACGTAGATATCATCGGCCCTGGGGCTCTGGGCCAGCTTCCAGACCAGGGCATGCTCTCTGGCCCCGCTCCCGATTACCAAAATCTTAATTGGCCTTGTCTCCTTTCGAGTTTAGCTTGGCGGCTATCTCAAGCTCGCCTGGCGCTGTCCGGCGTTGGCTTCTCCCGCAGCCCAGGCCTCGATGCGCTCGCGGTGGATGATATAGTCGGTTATCAGGGCTTCGATGCTGTTGCGGATGGTAATGGCCTCGCCCTGGTGGGTCAGGCCAACGCCGAAGCTGTTTTCCCACTCGCCGGGGTCAACGGCCAGCAGGAAGTTTCTCAGTTCGGCGGCGGAGGCGTCGAGCCGGGCGAGCAGTTCCTCCCGGTTCCGTGAGGGGTATTCCCGGATAAGCCGGGCGTTGATTTTGGAAAAATCGTCGCCGGGGTCGATGAAGTAGAATGGAAGTTTACCCTCCCTGAGCTGCCGGCAGCCCTTAATCGTGTGGAGGTTCCAGCCGATGAGGTGTGCCGTGACGTCGCGTGGTGTCCAGTCGTCTATCTTCTGGAGGAAGCTGGCCTCCGGCAGCGCCGCGACGCACCCGGCGAACTCCCGGACGCTGCGGCTCAGTCTCCCGGCCTGCTCCTTGATGGCGTTCTGTTTCATGGCATCCTAGTGGGTAGCCACCCCGACATAGTAGGTGATAAGCCCCCCGGCCACCGCCTGGACGAGCGCCACGGTAAAGAGGAGCGAATCGAACCACTTGCGCGCCTGGCGGACGTACATAAAGATGATAGCCAGACCGACCGCTATGGCCGCCCAGAATTGCCCGTTGAAGTAGCCGGTGAGCCAGCCGATGAGCACCGCCGGCACGATGAACCAGATGACCGACAGGAAGAATAAAGCCGATATGCCTGCTATTTGGGGCCTCCTTTACTGGTTACTCCCATGATGATTATTTTCTACCTCTCCCCCTGTGTCCCCCTCTCCTGACGAGGTGTCACAGGAGAGGGGGAGGATGTTTAAGAGGGGCTGCGCCCCTCATACTCCCCTTACGAATTATCAATTATATTTTGTGTTTGCCGTAGGTTTTGTCTGCCAAGAATCTTAAAAACATTATTATCTTATACCAGATAATTCTGTACTTATATGCGAGCGTAAATGGAATGATTATTATGCCTAGCCAAATAATAATTCTATATCCAAAATAAAGCGTTGGTATAGAAAGCACAGCATAGGATATAGGTGGTAAAACGAGAGCTAAGATTACCCCTAAGATTGTCCAAGACTGGGGACTCATATGAGCCTCATGCACCCCACCTATGGTGGCTTTAAGACCAATCTTCGCTTCTAATTTTACATTGAAAGCCCGTTTAAGCGAACCACATTTTGGGCATGGCCTGCGTTTCCCTGACTCCTGGTCTAAGTCATCGCCGTGAAAAATGTAACCACAATTGCCGCAACTCACAGAATTA
>DAOUEP010000102.1:0-3381 GCA_034430515.1 Dehalococcoidales bacterium
TGCCGTAGTCCGGCACGTGCGGGTGGGCCGGGTCTTTGGGGTTGAGAATCTCGGGGTCCTCGCGGAACTGGCGGCGCACCTCCTCGATAATCTTGGAGGCGGTCTTGCCGACGGCCTTGATGGCCCAGGCGCTGAAGAGATAGACAATCATGGCGGCCAGCAGCGCCCCGACGAAGACCTCGATGCGGGAGATATCTACCGTCAGCAGGGGGTTATCGGGGCGCAGGAAGTTCACGCGGTCGATGTAGGCCTGGAAGAGCAGGAAGGCGGCCAGACCGGCGGAGACCATGGCGTAGCCCTTGGTGAGGGCCTTGGTGGTATTGCCGACGGCATCGAGGCGGTCGGTAATGCGGCGAATCTCCGGGCCGGCGCCGGCCATCTCGTTGATGCCGTTGGCGTTATCGGTGATGGGGCCGAAGGTATCCATCGAGAGCACGTAGGGGCAGGTCATCAGCATGCCCATGGTGGCCACGGCCGTACCGAAGGCCCCGGCGCCGTGGACGCCGCTCTGCCCACCCATCCAGTAGGAGACCAGGAGGGCCACGCCGATGATAAGGGCGGTGGCGAAGGTGGTGGAGAAGCCCACCGATATCCCCATGATGATATTGGTGGCCGGGCCGGTCTTGGAGGCCTCGGCAATCTCCCGCACCGGCTTGTAACGCGCCTCGGTATAGTACTGGGTAACGAAGACGATAACGACGCTGGCGATGATGCCAATGATGCCGGCGCCGAAGAGCCACAGATAATCGGTGTGGATAACCCCATGCTGGTCTGTCACCAGCATAAACCAGACGGTTACGAAAAGACCGACGATCGATAGCGCGATGGATACGAAGTAGCCGCGGTTGAGGGCGTTCATGGCGTTTTCGCTCTCCTTGGCACGTACGCAGAGGAGACCGATCATGCTGGCGAACATGCCGAAGCCGCGCACGCAGAGCGGGAAGAGTATCCAGGCCACGTTCTCGGTGACCAGGTAAGCGGCGATGCCCAGAATCATGGCGCCGATGTTCTCGGCGGCGGTGGACTCGAAGAGGTCGGCGCCACGGCCGGCACAGTCGCCCACGTTATCGCCGACGAGGTCGGCGATGACGGCGGGGTTGCGGGGGTCGTCCTCCGGTATGCCGCTCTCGACCTTGCCGACGAGGTCGGCGCCGACGTCGGCCGCCTTGGTATAGATACCGCCGCCTAGCTGGGCGAAGAGGGCGACGAAGCTGGCGCCGAAGCCGAAGCCGACGATGAGGTACGGCGCGATGTTCGGGTTACTGTTGCCGCCGTAGGCGAAGAAGATGGCCGTCACGCCGATGAGGCTCAGGGCGGTGATGAGAAAACCGGAGACGGCCCCGCCGCGCAGGGCCACGTTGACGGCCTCGGTGAGGCTCTTCTGGGCTGCGGCGGCGCAGCGAACGTTGGACTTCACGGCGATGAACATCCCGATGAAGCCGGCCAGGCCGGAGCAGAAGGCGCCCACGAGGAAGGCGACCCCCGTGCGCCAGCCGATTTCCAGCGGGCTCAAGCCCTCCACCTCGGTGCCGCCGAGCACCCCCACCAGCACCCCGATGATGATGGCAATGGCCAGCGAGTACATGGCGATGGTGCTGTACTGCCGCTTGAGGAAGGCCCAGGCGCCCTGGAAGATGATATCGCCAATTTCTTTCATCTTGGGCGTGCCCGTGGGACGCTTGAGGACGTTGCGGGTGAGGAAGACGGCAAAGACGATGGTGCATACCCCGGCAATGGGGACAATCCAGAATATTCCTGGTAGCATTTCACCCCTTTCCTAGTTGAGCCTACCAGGCTCAAACTAAACTTTTGTATGTCCACCTGGGGGCGAGTCTCCGGCGGAGATGGGCCGCCCGGCTAGTTTGGAGAATTAAAAAATAGAAGCAGGGTCACGACGATTGCCCCTGCTTCCCGTAGCTAGACTGTTTAACGAGTTGCGCCACGTAAGAATTATATACGATAGCCCCCGTGTTGTCCAGCCTGGTTTGGGCCCCGTCTATATCTAAAGTACTATGAGGCCGGCAGGCGGATAGCTTAGAACTTGATGCGGGGTAAGTCCGCCTCTTTCATGCTGTCGGCCATCGTCCAGAAATAGGCCTCGCCGGTATATACCTGGAAGACGGCCAGCAGCGGGTCGTCCGGCTGGGTGACGTTGAAGTTCTTGAGGAACGGCCGCTCGGCAATGCACTTGGCGCGGATTTTTAGGTCGTCGATAATCCTGACCTTGCCGGAGACGCGCATCACCTTGCTGAAGTCCTTGGTGCAGTAGTAGACCTCCACCTTGGGGTTCTGTTGGAGCTGCTTGTAGAGGGCCTTGACCGTCTGCGCCTGAAAGTAGAAGCCGGTCTCGTCGGCGTACCACATCCCCAGGGCGCGCACGCGGGGCTGGTCGCCCTCCACGGTGGCGAAATAGCAGGCGGAATTTTCGTTGGCGAACTTGGCGCAATCTTTGATGTCCATTTTCTAAGCTGACTCCTTTTATATAATTTACTGTTTTATGTCCGGCAGGTTCACCCCCTGCCCCACCAGGGCGTCGTGGAGGCGGCGGTAGTCCACCCTCCGAGGCGGGACGCCGTCACTAACCGCCAGGGCCGCCGCCGTGCCCGCCGCCTGCCCGTAGGCGATGCAGGGCGGGATGATGTTGAAGAACTCGTTGACGCTGTCCGTCGAGGAAAAGGCGCGCCCGGCCACCAGCAGCCCCTCGACGCGCCGGGGCACCAGACAGCGGTAAGGGACGCATAAAGCAGGATGCTTGGCGGAAATCTCGCCGTTGTCGTTGTTGGGCAGCACCGCGATGGTATCGGGGAAGACCTCGTCGGAGACCATGTCCTTATCGCCCAGGGTGTACTCGCCGCTGACACGCCGCCCGCCCTGGATGCCCAGCTGCGGGGCGGTCTGCATAACGAAGCACGCCTCAAAGCCGGGGACGTGCTTCCGCATGAACTCGCAGGTTATCAGGGCGCGCCGCCGCCCGGTGATGTCGATGCGGGTAAGCTCGGTCACGTCTTTGGCGTCGGAGGCCCGCTCCTGCGGCTGGAAGCAGTGGTACCAGAGCACGCCGGGCTGGTTTTCCAAAAGCCCCTTAAAGTAGCGGGGGTAGCCGCCCAATTCGTTTAGCTCGGCCATCAGGGCGGCGTGCTCCTCCGGGTGGGCCTCCCGGAAGGCGTCGGCCTTGTTGATATCCACGTTGGCCAGCCAGAAGGTAAAGGCCAGCCAGGCGGTGCGCCGTTTATTGCTCAGCGCGGCGTCGAACTCGGCCCCGGCCGCAACGAAGATATCGCCGTCGCCGGTGGCGTCGATGACGACTTTGCCCAGTATCGCCTGGCGGCCGCTCTTGCTCTCCAGGTAGACGCCCCGGACGGTATCCCCGTCCATGATGGG
>DAOUEP010000103.1:0-6195 GCA_034430515.1 Dehalococcoidales bacterium
GAAGGTGATGATACCTTGACCGAGGAATTTACAGGGGTTCACATTCAGAAGAATTACGGAGTTGAAACGGGTATTTTCATCCGTGGTTAGGCATGAATCCGCTATGCAGTAACTTCCAAGCAGGTTGTCGCGGGTTCGAGTCCCGTCTCCCGCTCCAGTCCCCGCTAGGCCGCCGTGAAGGCGTAGTAGAAATAGACCACCACGCCGGCAAAGACCAGACTGTCCATGCGGTCGAGCAGGCCGCCGTGGCCCGGCATGAGCCGCCCCGATTCCTTGACGCCGGCGCCGCGTTTCAGGCGCGATTCCAGCAGGTCGCCGCACTGCCCGAAGACGCTGATAAGCACCCCCAGCAGGATGGCCTGCCAGTAATTGATGGGCAGCTGGAGGGGGGTGGGCAGCTTGAAGAGCAGCGTAACGGCGATGGCCCCGGCCACCCCGGCGGCGGCGCCTTCCCAGGTCTTGCCGGGGCTGACGCGGGGCGCCAGCTTGTGGCGGCCGATGGCCTTGCCGATGAAATAGGCCATCGTATCCGAGCCGAAGGTGGCGAAGATGGCCAGAAAGGTAAAGTTGCGGCCGGCCTCGGGGAAGGCGGCCGTGCCCGGCTCCAGCCGCAGGGCCACCAGGTAGCTGAGCAGCCAGCCCACGTAGAGGACGCCGGCGACCGTCCCGGCCCACAGAGCCAGGCGGCCTTCCTTCTGGGGGCTGAGTAGCAGCAGCGGCAGCGAGAGCGCCACCACTGCCGTTAGCAGGATGGCCGTGGCCGGGGCGTAGTCCAGGTGGGGGCGCAGGATAAAGAGCAGCGTGCCCACCATGCCGAAGACGGCCAGCGGCGCCAGGCGCGTGATGCCCACCATGCGGTAGAACTCCCAGACGGCCAGCACCCCCCAGACGGCGGCCAGCACGGTAAACCAGGGCAGCGGACTATCGAACCAGACCGCCGCTATCAGCAGGGGTATGCCCCACAGTGCCGTGATTAGCCTTTGCCTGAGCATGAGCCTTCAGCCCTCCAGCCGCCCGAAGCGCCGCCGCCTCCGGCCGTAGGCCGCCAGGGCCTTCTCCAGGTCTTTTTCGTTAAAGTCCGGCCAGAGCACCGGCGTGAAGTAATACTCGCTGTAGGCGGTCTGCCAGATGAGGAAATTGCTGGTGCGCATCTCGCCGCTGGTGCGGACGACCAGGTCAACGTCGGGGAAACCGGCGGTGTAGAGGTACTCCCCGAAGCGCGTCTCGTCGATTTCTTCCGGGGCGACGCCGCCGGCGATAAGGCGGCGCACCGCCTCCAGGATTTCGGCGCGGCCCCCGTAGTTAAAGGCCACGCCCAGGGTCATGCCGGTGTTGGCGGCGGTGAGCGCCTCGGCGCCCTTGATTTTCTTTTGCAGCGCCGGCGAAAGCCCGTCCAGCGAGCCGATGTGGCGGATTTTAACGTTGTTTTTGTGCAGCTCCCTGGCCTCTTGGCCGATGCAGTCCACCATGAGCTTGAAGAGCCCCTGCACCTCTGCCTCGGGGCGCGTCCAGTTCTCGGTGGAAAAGGCGTAGAGGGTGACGAAGGGGATGTTGCGGTCGGCGAGGGCGCGGACGACAGGCCGCACGTTGGCCACCCCGGCCCGGTGCCCCTCCAGACGGGGGCGGCCCCGCCGCTCCGCCCAGCGGCCGTTGCCGTCCATGATAAAGGCGATGTGGACGGGGAGGCGGGGGGTGGTTGCTTTCATCATCGTAGCGCGGGGTCAGCCCCTCCGGCTAGACTTCCAGCAGCTCCTGCTCCTTGGCCTGGCCCAGTTCCTCGATTTCGGCTATAAAGACGTCGGTTACCTTTTGCAGCTGGTCCAGGGCGCGCTTGTGCTCGTCCTGGGAGATTTCCTTGTCTTTTTCCAGCTTCTTGAACTCGTTCATGGCCTCGTGGCGCAGCGAGCGCACGGCGATGCGCCGCTCCTCGACGCGGCGGTGCACCACCTTGATAAGCTCCTGGCGCCGTTCCTCGCTCAGGGGCGGGATGGCGATGCGGATGATATTGCCGTCGCTGGCGGGGTTGAGGCCCAGCTCGCTCTTGAGGATGGCCTTCTCGATGGCGGGGACGCTGGACTTGTCCCACGGCTGGACGACCAGCAGGCCCGCCTCCGGCGCCGAGATGCCGGCCAGCTGATTGATGGGCAGGGGGGCGCCGGCGTAGTCCACCTTGATGTGCTCGATGAGGCCCGGCGTGGCGTGGCCGGTGCGGATGGTGGCCAAATCGGCGCGGAAGACCTTGAGAGAGGCCTGCATCTTGGTTTCGGCGGTCTTCAGGGCTTCGCTTACCATTATTCCCCCTCGCTTGATACCAGAGTACCGATGGACTGGCCGCTGACGGCCCGGCGCATGCCGTCCGGGGCCGCCAGGTCGAAGACGATGATGGGCAGCTTGTTATCCAGGCAGAGGGACAGGGCGGTGATATCCATGACCGCCAGGCGCTTTTTGAGCGCTTCGAGGTGGGTGATGCGGTCGTACTTCTTGGCGTTGGGGTCTTTGCGGGGGTCGGCGGAGTAGACGCCGTCGACGTTGTTCTTGGCCATCAGCAGCACCTCGGCGCCGATTTCGATGGCGCGCAGGGCCGCCGCCGTATCGGCGGTCATGTAGGGGTTGCCGGTGCCCCCGGCGAAGATGACCACCCGGCCTTTCTCCAGGTGGCGGATAGCGCGGCGGCGGATAAAAGGCTCGGCCACCTGGCGGATGTCCAGGGCGGAGAGGGTGCGGGTATCCACCTGCTCGCGCTCCAGCACGTCCTGGAGGGCCAGGGCGTTGATGACGGTGGCCAGCATGCCGGCGTAGTCGGCGGTGACGCGGTCCATGCCGCTGGCCTCCGCCTGGGTGCCGCGCCAGATATTGCCCCCGCCGACGACGATGCCGACGCCCACCCCCATGGCCGCCACCTGCTTGATTTGCCGGGCGATGCTGGTCAGGGTGGGGTTGTCGATGCCGTAGCTGTGCCCGCCGCTCAGGGCCTCGCCGCTGAGCTTGAGCAGTACCCGCTTGTACTTGTCTGGGGCCATTTCCCCTCCCTAGCCGCCCAGTTCGAAGCGGCTGAAGCGGCTGACCTTGATATTCTCGCCTACCTTGGCGATGACCTCCATGATGACATCCCGGACGGTTCGGTCGGGGTCGATGATATAGGGCTGGGCGAGGAGGCAGACCTCCGTGGGGTCGGCGTCTTCGCCCTCGGGTACGTCTTCCTCGGTGACATACTGGGGGTTCATGGCCGCCACCTGCATGGCCAGGCAGTGGGCCAGGTTTTTAAACTCGTCGGTGCGGGCCACGAAGTCGGTCTCGCAGTTTATCTCCACCAGCGCGCCGATGCGCCCGGCGGTATGGATATAGGCGTCCACCAGCCCCGCGCCGGTGGCGCGGCCGGCCTTTTTCTGCGCCTTGAGGAGACCCTTCTCCTTGAGGATTTCCAGCGCCTTGTCCATATCGCCGCCGCAGCTCACCAGGGTAGTGCGGCAGTCCATGATGCCGGCGCCGGACTGGTCTCTCAGTTCTTTAATCATGTCGGTGGTGATGTCCAATCGGGCCTCCTTATTCCTCGTCCGGGGTGAATATCATCGGTTCGGTTACCTCCAGCTCCCCGGCCTCGCCCTCCGCCTTCTCCCCGGTGGCCTCGATGGATACGGCCGAGGCCAGGCTCTCCTTGCCTTCGATGACGGCGTCGGCAACCTTGGTGCAGATGAGCTTGATGGCGCGGATGGCGTCGTCGTTGGCGGGGACGGGATAGTCTATCTCGTCGGGGTTGCAGTTGGTATCCACGATGGACACCACCGGCACGCCCATGCGCTGGGCCTCGGCCAGGGCGATGCGCTCCTTGGTGGGGTCGATGATGAAGAGGGCGCCGGGCAGCTCGGTCATCTCCTTAAAGCCGCCCATCTGGCGGTTGAGCCGCTCGATTTTATCGCCCAGCTTGAGCACCTCTTTCTTGGTGAGCCGGCCCAGCTCGCCGCGGGCCTGCTGGTCTTCCAGCCGCACCAGCTGGTCGACGCGCGCCTGGATGGTGGCGAAATTGGTGAGCATGCCGCCCAGCCAGCGCTGATTGACATAATACATGCCGCAGCGGGTGGCCTCTTCCTGGACGGACTCCTGCGCCTGCTTCTTGGTGCCGACGAAGAGGATGGCCTTCCCGGAGACGACCGTATCGCGGACGAATTCGCAGGCGGTGTCCAGCATGACGGCGGTCTTTTCCAGGTCGATGATGTGGATGCCGTTGCGCTTGGTGAAGATGTAGTTTTTCATCCGCGGGTTCCACCGACCCGTCTGATGTCCGAAGTGCGCCCCGGCTTCGAGGAGCTGTTTGATGGTGACTGTCTCTGGCAAGTTAGCTGACCTCCCTTGGTAAATTAATCATAAGTGTTCAGGAATCAGGTCTTTAATTAGTATAGCATAAAGGGCAGGGGACGACAACAGCTTATGTTAATCTGGGTGGGCTTTACGCGCCCGCGCCTGTTCAACTATAATAAAATCTCAATGACGAAAACAAACCGGCAGCCCACCATCGAAACCGAGCGCCTGATACTGCGGCCCTTTCGCCCCGAAGACGCCCCCGACTTGCAGCGGCTCATCGGCGAGCGGGAAATCGCGGCGACCACCGCCAGCATCCCCCATCCCTACGAGGATGGCATGGCCGAGGAATACATCGGCCGGCGGCAGGAGCATTATGACGCGGGTAAGGGAGTCCACTTCGCCATCACCCGCCGCGACGGGGCCTTCGTCGGCGGGATATCCCTGGACGTGGAGCATGAAACCGACGAGAGCATGCAGCTGGGCTACTGGATTGGGAAGCCTTACTGGAGCCAGGGCTACTGCACCGAGGCTACCCGTGCTGTCCTCGAATACGGCTTCGCGACACTGGGCCTGCACCGTATTTACGCGCGGCATTTCGGCAGTAACCCGGCCTCCGGGCGCGTCATGCAGAAGGTGGGCATGAGGTACGAGGGGACGGAGCGGGAGGCGTTCAAGAAATGGGGCCGGTTCGAGGATTTAGTTTTCTACGGTATCCTCCGCAGTGAGTATCCGGCCGGAAAGTAGTCAAAAAAAATTTATGCTCAGATGTAATACATACTTGACAAATAGTATAAAATCTATTACAATATGTCCTGTAGATATTACCAAGACGGGAGGTAAGCCGATGACGCCGCTGCAGAAGAGGGCCTGGTGGGGGCTGGGGGTGGGGCTGGTTTTCGCCGCTGCCTTCGCCCTGGTTTTCACTTTCATGGGGGGCATCGATACCTTTGACCGCGACCAGAACTTTCGCATCATCGTGGACGTGCTCTGGATAGGCGGCCTCGTCGCCAACCTCGTCATCGTCAACCCGGGCCTGCGCAAGCCCGGCCAGCTGGACGAGCGCGACCGGCTCGTCCTCGACCGCGCCCCGCGCCTGCAATGGCTGGCGGTGGTCTTTACCCTGGTGGCCTGGGTTATCGCCCTCAGCGAGGTCTACCACGCCACCCACCTGATACCGGCGGTCTATCTCTACGTCATGTTCATGTCGGTGCTCATCGTCAGCACGCTGGCGCAGTCGCTGGGCATCCTCGTCGGCTACTGGAGGATGAACCGCGGTGGCTAGCGCCCGCATCGGTAACCGTATCCGGCGGCTGCGCTTCGAGCGGGACGAGATGACCCAGGAGGAGCTGGCCGCCCGCGCCGGCTGCACGCGCCAGACCATCATCGCCCTGGAGCAGGGCAAGTACGTGCCGTCCGTCGAGCTGGCCTTTAAGATTGCCCGCGCCCTGGGCGTGGCGCTGGAGGAAGTCTTTCAGTACGAGGAATAAGGGAGTAGAATACGTGGTATGAAAAAAGTCCTGCTGCACGTCTGCTGCGCTCACTGCGCCGCCCATACTGTTAAGCATTTCCGGGAGGAAGGCGACGACGTGACCGCCTACTGGTACAACCCCAACATCCACCCTTACAGCGAGCACCAGAGCAGACTTACGGCCATGCGGGAGCTGGCCGTCAAGCTGGACTTGCCCCTGATTATCGAGCCGGGCTACGATATGCCGGAGTACTTCCGGCGGGTGGCCGGGCACGAAGATGAACGCTGCGGGCACTGCTTTGAGCTGCGGCTGGAAAGAACGGCCGCGGCGGCCAGAGAGGGCGGCTACGACGCCTTCACGACGACGCTGCTCATCAGCCCGCACCAGCAGCACGAGGTTCTCAAAGATACCGGCGGGAAGATTGCCG
>DAOUEP010000104.1:0-1800 GCA_034430515.1 Dehalococcoidales bacterium
CGCATCGTCAGCGCCCGGATTGCCGGGGAGAAGGCGGGCGCCAAGACCAAAGGCAGCGTGCTGGCCTCCGACGCCATGTTCCCCTTCAACGACGTGGTGGAGCACGCCGCCAGGCTCGGCGTGACGGCCATCATCCAGCCCGGCGGCTCCATCCGCGACCAGGACTCCATCGACGCCGCCGACAAGCACGATATCGCCATAGTCTTTACGGGGGTAAGGCATTTTAGACATTAGAAAAAGGGGAGGGGGTGAGGTAAAACAAAATGGCCAACAAAAAGCTGACCCACCTTGATGATAAGGGCCGCCCCCGCATGGTGGACGTGGGCGCCAAGGCCGAGACCGCCCGCGTGGCCGTGGCCAAAGGGGTGGTGCGGATGCAGCCGGAGACCTTCAAGCTCATCATGAGCGGCGGCACCAAAAAGGGCGACGCGCTCACCACCGCCAGACTGGCCGGCATCATGGCCGCCAAGCGCACGCCCGACCTCATCCCTCTCTGCCACCCCATCCTCATCGATTCCATCGAGGTTGAATTCGAGCCGGACGAAGCGCATAGCGCCATCACCATCACGGCCACCGTCGCCAGCACCGGCAAGACCGGCGTGGAGATGGAGGCGCTCACCGCCGTGACCGTCGCCGCCCTCACCGTTTACGACATGGGCAAGGCCGTTGACCGCGGCATGAAGATAGAGAACATCCGCCTGGTACACAAGAGCGGCGGCAAGAGCGGCACCATAAATCTTGAATAGATAACAATTATGTTGTATACTAGTCCACCACGTCTAAAGGGGGTTGCACCATGAAACTTACCTGCCTTCAGGAAAACATGAACCGGGGGCTCAACATCGTCGGGAGGGCCGTCGCCACGCGGACGACGCTGCCCATCACCAATAACGTCCTTTTGGCCACCGACGAGGGCCGCCTCAAGCTGGTGGCCACCAACCTGGAGATGGCCATCTCCTGCTGGATTGGCGCCAAGGTCGAGGAGGAAGGCTCTATCACCGTGCCCGCCCGGCTCCTCACCGAGTTCGTCAGCTCCCTGCCCAACGATACCATCGAGATGAACCTCTCGGCGCAGACCAAGACCCTGGGGCTCAAGTGCGCCCGCTTCGAGGCCCGCATCAGCGGCGTGGACGCCAAGGACTTTCCCCCCATCCCCGCCGTGGACGAAGGCATCCAGACCAGCGTGGACGTGGAGGCGCTGAAGCAGGGCATCAACCAGGTGGTCTTCGCCGCCGCCACCGAGGAATCGCGCCCGGTGCTCACCGGCGTCTGCTCGCGCTTCGAGGGCGACCAGCTGACCCTGGCCGCCGCCGACGGCTTCCGCCTGGCGGTCTATACCCTGCCCCTCAGCGGCAAGGTCGCCGAGAAGACCGAGGCCATCATCCCGGCGCGCACCCTGGCCGAGGTCAACCGCCTCATCGCCGAGCAGGAAGACCCCGTCGCCATTACCCTCAACCCCAAGAAGAGCCAGGCCCTCTTCCGCCTCAAGAGCGCCGAGCTGGTCTCCCAGCTCGTCCAGGGCACCTTCCCCAACTACGACCAGCTCATCCCCCAGAGCTACAACACGCGGGTCATCGTCGGCGTGGCCGACTTCCTGCGCGCCACCAAGACCGCCTCCATTTTCGCCCGCGACGGGTCGGGCATCGTGCGGCTGGTGATTACGCCGGGCGGCGAGACCAGCCCCGGCAAGATTGCCGTCTCGGCCCGCTCCGAGGAAATAGGCGACGACATCGGCGAGATTGACGCCACCGTGGAGGGCGACGACGCCAAGATTGCCTTTAACGGCAAGTACCTTACCGA
>DAOUEP010000105.1:0-13962 GCA_034430515.1 Dehalococcoidales bacterium
TAAACTGATATGTTACGATATATCGTAATGTTCGGTAAGCATTTCTTCCCCCCGGAGCGGCCGCCGCGCCTCTTTGAAAAGGGCGACCTGAAATACGTCGTCCTCAACATCATCAAGGACAAACCGGCCCACGGCTACGAGATAATGCGCGACATGGAGGAGTCTTTCCACGGGTTCTACACCCCCAGCGCCGGCAGCGTCTACCCCACCTTGCAGATGCTCGACGACATGGGCTACGTCAGCTCTTCGGAGCGGGACGGCAAGAAGGTCTACACCGTCACCGACGAGGGGCGGCAGTTCCTCAAGGAGCAGCAGGACGTCATCGCCAAGATAAAGGGTCAGATGAAGGATTGGTGCCACCCCCGCAACGCCGACAGCCTGCACGAGACGATGCACGAGCTCCACGGCCTGGGGCACCTGGTGGGGCGCAGCGCCCGCCACCTGGAGGCGGAGGAGTGGGCTAAAATCAAAGAGGCCATCGCCCGCGCTCGCCGCGAGGTAGAGGACATCGTCAAAGAGTAAACTGGTGAGGAGTTTCCGGCGCGGGGCCGCCCGTGCTATAATCAAACCGAAGTGGCCGATCCTATTATCCGGGTAGAAAACCTCGTCAAGAAATACGGCGACCTCGTCGCCGTGGACAACATCAGCTTTAACGTCGAGCCGGGCGAAATTTTCGGCTTTCTGGGGCCCAACGGGGCCGGCAAGACCACCACCATCAACGTCCTCTGCACGCTGGCCCGTCCCACCTCCGGCCAGGCCATCCTCAACGGCTACGATGTGGTGCGCCAGCAGAGCCAGGTGCGCCAGTCCATCGGCCTGGTCTTTCAGGACTCCTCCCTCGACGACCGCCTCACCGGCCTGCACAACCTGCGCTTTCACGCCATGGTCTACAACGTCCCCCGGGCCCTGCGTGCCGAGCGCATCGAGCACGTCCTCCGTATGGTCGACCTCTGGGACAAGCGCAACAACTTCGTGCGTACCTACTCCGGCGGCATGAAACGCCGCCTGGAGCTGGCCCGCGGCCTGCTGCACTACCCGCGCGTGCTCTTCCTCGACGAGCCCACCCTGGGCCTCGACCCGCAGACGCGCAACCACATCTGGGAGTACGTGCTGGAGCTGCAGAAGCGCGAGGGCACCACCGTCTTTCTGACGACCCACTACATGGACGAGGCCGAAAAGGCCAGCCGCATCGCCATTATCGACCACGGCAAACTGGTGGCCATGGATACCCCGGAAAAGCTCAAGCGCATGGTGGCCAAGGACATCATCACCCTCAAGACCGACGATAACCCGGCCGCCGCCGCGGCCATCGCGCAGCGCTATAACACCGAGGTGCGCCCCGACGGCGACAACCTCACCTTCGCCGTGGACAACGGCGAGGAGTTCCTGCCCATCTTCCTCAAGGAAACGGCCATTAAAATCAGCAGTATCAGCCTGCGCCGCCCCACCCTGGAGGACGTCTTTCTCAAGCTGACGGGGCGGGAAATCCGCGACGAAGAGATAGGCAACTCGATTAAAGACCACCTGCGACAGCACGGCCGCATGAGGCATTAAATAAAATGACGAACAACCTGCTGGGCATCTACACCATCTGGTACCGGGACGTGCTCCGTTTCTGGTACGATAAGGCCCGCATGCTCTCGGCCATTCTCTTCCCGGTGATGTTCCTGGTCATCTTCGGCAGCGGCCTCCAGGGCTCCATCGGCATCATGGCCAGCGGCGTCAACTTTACCCAGTTCATGTTCCCCGGCATCATGGGGATGTCCGTCCTCATGGGCTCGTTCATGTCCGGCGTCTCCATCGTCTGGGACCGCGAGTTCGGCTTCCTCAAAGAGGTGTTGGTGGCCCCCATTTCACGCGTCTCCGTAGCCCTGGGGCGCACCCTCGGCGCGGCCACGATAGCCACCATCCAGGGCATCATCATTCTGGTGCTGGCCCCCATCCTCAAAATCCCCCTCACCGTCGGGGCGGTCTTCGCCCTGATACCCCTGATGTTCCTGCTGGCGGCTTCGATGGGCTCGATGGGCATCCTGCTGGCCTCGCGCGTCAAGTCCACCGAGGCCTTTCAGGCTATCATGCAGATGCTCATGTTCCCGATGATATTCCTCTCCGGCGTCTTCTTCCCCATGCAGAACCTGCCCGCCTGGATGAGCTTCATCGTCAAAATCAACCCGGCCTCCTACGGCGTGGCCGCCATCCGGCAGGTGGTACTGGGCGCCATGCCGGACTCGCCCTTCAATATCTACCTCTTCGGCCACCTGATGACCATCTGGGAGAACATCGCCGTGCTGGCCGCCTTCGGCCTCATCATGGTGCTGCTGGCGATGCTGTCTTTCGGACGGCAGGAATAAAGAACTACGGGCTAAGTCGCAGATGACACAGGGCGGCCAGGGTGGGAATAGATAACTCCAAGGGGGAGGCGGGGCAATATCACCCCTCAAGAGGCTTATAGCCTGAAGGCTGACGCCAGCGCACAAACATCAATACCACGTAAGCCAGGCAGAGGCACATCAGCGCCCCGGCAAAGGCCACGTAAGCGTAATCCGGCAGGGTGCGCGCCAGCAGCCCGAAACGCTCCAGCATCATGATGCCTTCGTAGCTGACCGGTTTGTAGACGTAGAAACACCAGGGGGTATTGAAGAGCCACATCCAGAGGGCCGGGAACAGGGCCAGCACCAGGGCAAAGACCCGCTCGCCCCGGTACTGCGTCCGGGCGGCCAGCAGCAGGGCCAGCGGGATATAGACCACCAGGTACTGGTAGTTGACGCGGTAGAACAGGGCGATGAAGACGAGGATGCCCGCCAGCGCCGCCTGCAGCGGCGTGATAGCCCGCCGGTAGCAAAACACGGCGGTAACTATCCAGGCGATAATCGTCACCGGCACCAGCGCCGTCAGCAAAGCGCTGATATTCCAGCCGAAGCTGTTGTGCAGGTAGGTGATGATAGCGGCGCCGCCGCCGAAGGCGTAGCAGAGCGGGTTCTGGTAGTCCGGCGACGTCCCCGGCAGGAAGACCGAGCGGGCGTACTCCAGGAAATTGCCGGTAACCAGGAAAGGGATGGACAGGACGACGGCCACACCCACCGCAATAGCGCCGTCGCCAAGCAGCCGCCGCTTGCCCAGATGGCGGGCCACGGCGACGACCATCGTGCCGATGGCCAGGAAGACGTGCTGCTTGGTCATCACGGCCAGAGCGGCCAGCAGGAAGGCCAGCCGGTCGCGCCCCTTTAGCAGCAGTATCACCGCGGCCAGCAGGAAAGCGGTGGCGACGGCGTCGAACTGGCCGAAGACAGCCGAATTGTACCAGGCGGTGGGGTGCAGCAACCACACCGCGGCGAAGACCAGCTTGCGCCATTTGGGGCCGGGCACCGCCCAGTACAGCAGCACGCCAATAGCCAGGTCGCCCAGGATGATGGGCGTCTTCACCGCCAGCCTCCAGCCGGCGTCTATCACCACGTTGTTAGCCACACCCGCCGGGGATGCCAGCCAGACCAACCCCAGTATTAACAGCCACACCGGCGGGTAGACGAACCCCCAGCCCGAAAAGGGGAAAATGTCCAGGCTGGCGTCGGCGTAGCGGTAGAAGTCCAGCCCGTGCTGGTGGAATACCTGGGCAAAGACCGCGAACTGGGCCACGTCCGGTCCGGTCGAGAGGGGCGCCGCCCAGAACCGGATGTAGGCCGCCCCGCCCATGATTACCCCCAGGGCCAGCCAGCCCCACCACCCGCGGAGGGCCTTAGCCACCCGCGCCGGCGCCAGGTAAGCCCTTATGGCGAGAGTATCAATCGGCTGATTCCTTTCCGGGAGAGAAAAATAGTACGTTCTAAGCATACTCCGCGGCGCGGCGGGGATTCAAGGTGCTTAGCGTGGTGTTGGGAATAATCAATTACTGAAATAGTGGTAACTTGAGTGGGAGGAGATTACAATAAATCATTGTAATACCCCATATTATTTGGTAGACTTGGATTATGGCTAAAACTAATAAGAAGAATATAGAAGGTCACGAAGAGCCATCCCAAAGTCTCACCGGTAATCCTACATTAGATAATCTTCTATCTTCTCCAGACATTCAAAGGGCCATATCACAGATACCTGATCTGATTAGAACCAATATTGAAACCAAGAATGCCCTATTACAATCGGAATTAAACGCTCGCACAGGAATCACAAGGGGAGCAACCAAGGGCATACTAATTTGGACAGCTGTTTTAGCCTTCATTATTATTGCGCCTGTATCTTTACTAAGTTGGTACGGAAAAGTATCCTCAGACGCAGCTACATTCCTTTTCGGAACTGTTGTTGGCGCAGCTTTCACTTTTCTTAGAACTTTTTTCCCGGTAAGCAAATAGTCTACTTAATACAAACACTACCATTCTGTTGACCAACAGATTGAACTATCTATCTTGACAACTCCCCTTTTCCATGTTACATTGAACATAATCGAATATTGAAAGGCTGTGAACAAGAATAGTAAGTCCCAGAGCGGGGCTCAGAGAGCCGGGTTAGGTGTGAGCCGGTGCCAGCGCCGGGGCCGAATGGACTTGGGAGCCGCAAACCGAAAGCCAGAGGCAAGTAGGCTTTGCCGCAGGGGAAGCGTTAAAGAATCCCGGGGTATCGAGGTAAGTCTCCGCCACAACCGCCTCTGTACCTGCTGAGATGACCGTCCTGTGAGAGTATTCACCGGGTACGGTCAAGAAGGGTGGCACCGCGGTATCGCCCCCGCCCCTTCCGAGGGGATGGGGGTTTTTTATTTGGAGAAAAAATGTACCGACCGTCGCTCGCCGAAGCGCAACAACTGAAGAGCCAGGGCAACCTGCTGCCGGTCTACCGCGAGATTAAGGCCGACCTGGAGACGCCGGTCTCGGCCTACCTCAAGATTGCCCGCGGCCGCTACTCGTTCCTGCTGGAGAGCGTCGAGGGCGGCGAGCGGCTGGCGCGCTACTCCTTCCTGGGCACGCAGCCGGCCCGGGTCATCACTACCCGCGGCCAGAGCGACATCGACCCGCTGGCGCTGGTCGCCGCCGAGTTCCAGAAGTACCGCACCGTGAGCGTGCCGGGGCTGCCGCGCTTCCACGGCGGCATGGTGGGCTACCTCGGCTACGAGGTGGCCGGCTACTTCGAGCGGCTGCCCTCGCCACCGGCCGACCCGCTGGCCCTCCCCGAGGCCTGCTTCATGCTGGCCGATACGCTGCTCGTCTTCGACCACCTCACCCACGCCATCAAGGTGGTGGCCCACGTTGACCTCGACGGCGATATCGAGCGAGGCTACGAAGAAGCCACCCGCAAGATAGACGCTCTGGTGGCGCGATTAAGCGGGCCGATGCCCGACCAGCCGGAGGCCAAAACGGCCGCCAACCCGACCATTACCCGCAACATGACCCAGGCGGAGTACGAGGCCATCGTCGCCCGCATGAAGGAATACATCTACGACGGCGACATCATCCAGGCGGTGCCCTCGCTGCGGCTGGGGCGGCGCACCGGGGCCAGCCCCTTCGCCATCTACCGGGCGCTGCGCTCCGTCAACCCCTCGCCTTACATGTACTACCTTCACCTGGACGATTTCCACATCGTGGGGGCCTCGCCGGAGCTGCTGGTGCGCGTCGAGGACGGCATCGTCTCCAACCACCCCATCGCCGGCACGCGCCCCCGCGGCACCGACCCCGGCGAGGACGACGCCCTGGCCGAGGAGCTTAAGGCCGACGAGAAGGAGTGCGCCGAGCACCTGATGCTGGTGGACCTGGCCCGCAACGACGTGGGGCGTATCAGCCGGGCCGGCAGCGTGGCTGTAACGCAGTTCATGGACATCGAGCGCTACTCCCACGTGATGCACCTCGTCTCGCACGTGCAGGGCAAGCTGAGAAATGGCCTCACCCAGTTCGACGCCCTGCGCGCCTGTTTCCCGGCGGGGACGGTCTCCGGCGCCCCCAAAATCAGGGCCATGGAGATTATCGCCGGGCTGGAGCCGGACAAGCGCGGCCCCTACGCCGGGGCGGTCGGCTACTTTGATTTCTCCGGCAACATGGACACCGCCATTACCATCCGCACCATCATCGTCAAGGACGGGGCGGCCTACGTGCAGGCGGGCGCCGGCATCGTCGCCGACAGCGTCCCCTCGCGCGAGTACCAGGAGTGCCTCAACAAGGCGCAGGCGCTCCTCACCGCCATCGACCAGGCGGAGGCGGGCCAGTGATATTACTGATTGATAATTACGACAGCTTCACCTACAACCTCTTCCAGTATCTCAGCGAGCTGGGGGCCGAGGTCAGCGTCGTCCGCAACGACGCCATCACCCTCGACGAGATAGAAAAGCTCGCCCCGGAGCGCATCGTCATCTCGCCGGGGCCGGGTTACCCCAAAGACGCCGGCATCTCCACATCCGTCTTCGGGCGCTTCGGCGGGCGCTTGCCCGTCCTGGGGGTCTGCCTGGGGCACCAGTGCCTCGGCGAGGCCTACGGCGGCACCGTCGACCACGCCGGCGAAATCAAACACGGCAAGACCTCACTCGTCCGCCACGACGGCAAAGGCGTCTTCCGCGGCCTGCCCGACCCCTTCGCCGCGGTGCGCTACCACTCGCTGGCGGTCAAAGAGGACGACCTGCCCCAATGCCTGGAGGTAAGCGCCCGGACGGACAACGGCATCATCATGGGCCTGCGCCACAGAGAGTACCCGGTGGAAGGCGTCCAGTTCCACCCGGAGTCCATCGCCACGCAGGCGGGCAAGGACTTGCTGAGGAATTTTCTGGAGATGTAGGAGGGGTGGGGGGAATCACTGCGGGCTAAGCCGTTGATGACCCAGGGTGGCCTGGGTGGGAATAGATAACAACCGAGGGGAGAGGGGTAAACAGATGAATATAACCAGACCAATCGCCATAGCCGCAATATTGGTAGTCATCGGCATCGTCTTCTTCGTGCTGATGTTCTTCCACCCCATCAGCGAGGTGGCCCTGGCCGTGGCCGGGGCGGGCTTCCTGGCGGCGGGGTTCGTCCAGCTGGCGGCTTACTACGTTAGCGAGCAGAACAAGAGAAGCTCCGAGCAGCTCATGGCCAAGCTGGAAGAGATTAAAGAGGAACTCCAAAAAGAAGAGCCCAGTAAAGGCGGCGTCGCCATCGCCGATGTCCTCGCCTCCGGGATGAAATATTACAGCGAGTATATGGGTAAGTCTGACAAGGAAGAAAAGAAGGAATAACTACGGATTAAGCCGAGGAAGCCGCGAGGGCGGCCTGGGTAGGAATAGATAACTAAAAGGTATGGGGAGGTAGTAAAAGATGATTAAAGAAACCATCGCCAAATTAGTCGAAGGCCAGGACTTAACCTTCGAGGCCGCCTCCGGCACAATGGAGGAAATCATGTCCGGCGCGGCTACGCCCGCCCAGATAGGCTCCTTCCTCACGGCGCTCCGCCTCAAGGGCGAGACCCCCGACGAAATCGCCGGCCTCGCCTCCGTCATGCGCGCCCACGCCACCCCGGTAAAAATCACCGGCCCGGCCATCGACGTGGTCGGCACCGGCGGCGACGTCTCCGGCAGCTTCAATGTCTCCACGGCGGCGGCCTTCGTGGCGGCCGGGGCGGGCCTCAAGGTGGCCAAGCACGGCAACCGCGCCGCCTCAAGTAAGTGCGGCTCGGCCGATATCCTGGAGGCGCTGAAAGTGAAAATAGACCTCCCGGCGGACAAGGTCGCCCGCTGCATCGAGGAAGTCGGCATCGGGTTCATGTTCGCCCAGGTCTTCCACCCCGCCATGAAGCACGTCGCCGGCCCCCGCCGCGAGATGGGCATCCGCACCGTCTTCAACATCCTCGGCCCGCTCACCAACCCCGCCAGCGCCGGGCACCTGGTGCTCGGCGTCGCCAGCGAAGAAATCGGCGGCAAGATTGCCCGCGTCCTGGCCCGCCTCGGCGTGACGCACGCTTTGGTCGTCCACGGACGGGACGGCTTCGACGAGCTTTCCATCAGCGACATATCGCTGGTCTGGGAGGTTAAAGAAGATAAAGTCTCGCCCCCGCGCCAGGTCTCCCCGGAGAGCTTCGGTCTGACCAGAGGCCGGCGCGCCGCGATTATAGGCGGCACGCCGGAGGAAAACGCCGCCGCCCTGCGCCGGGTACTCGGCGGCGAGCGAGGCGCCCTGCGCGACATGATAATCATGAACGCCGCGGCGGCCCTGGTGGCCGCCGACCTGACGACAGATTTCAAAGAGGCCGCCCGCCACGCCGCAGAGGCTATCGACAGCGGGCGAGCCAAGCAGAAACTGGAGGCGCTGGTGGCCGCCAGCCAGCGACTGGGGAAATGACGACGGGCACGATACTGGATAAAATCGTCGGCGACAAGCGGCAGGCCGTGGCCGCGGCCAAAGAGCACGTCTCCCTGGCGGCCCTTAAAGAGCGCCTCGAAGACCGTAAACCTCCCCGCGACTTCGCCGCCGCCCTGCGCGCGCCGGGCCTCTCGCTCATTGCCGAAGTCAAGCAGGCGTCGCCCTCGCGGGGGCGGCTCTGCGCCGATTTCGACCCGGTCAAGCTCGCGCGGACTTACGCCGCCGGTGGCGCCGCGGCCGTCTCGGTGCTGACCGAGGCCGACCACTTCCGGGGCAGGTTGGACTATCTTGATACCATCCGCAAGGAAATAGCCCTGCCCCTGCTGCGCAAGGACTTTATCTTCGACGGTTACCAGGTCTACGAGTCTGCCGCTGGCGGCGCCGACGCCATTTTGCTGATAGCCGCCATTTTAGACGACGACCAGCTTGGGGAAATGCTGGCCCTGGCGGGGAGCCTCCGGCTGGCCTCTTTGGTGGAGGTGCACGACGAAAACGAGATGATGCGGGCGCTGCTGGCCGGGTCGGAAATCGTCGGCATCAACAACCGCGACCTGACCACCTTCGAGGTCGACACCGATACCACCCGCCGCCTGCGGCTGCTGGCGCCGGAAGACGTTATCGTCGTCAGCGAGAGCGGCCTCAAGACACACGAAGACATTAAGAAAATGCGGGAATGCAAGGTCGACGCCGTGCTCATCGGCGAGGCATTGGTAACCGCCCCCGATATCCCGGCGCGGATAAAGGAGCTTTTCGCATGATACGCGTCAAGATATGCGGCATCGGAAGCGAGGAGCCGGCCCTGGCGGCCGCCCAAAACGGCGCCGATTTCATCGGGCTGGTCTTCGCCGAAAGCCCCCGCCAGATTACCCCGGCCCGGGCCAGAAAAATCGTGGCCGCCCTCAAAGAAAGCGGCGCCACCGCGCAGACAGTCGGCGTCTTCGTCAACGCCCCGGCGGCCAGGGTCAGTAAAATCGCCGCTAGCTGCGGGCTGGACTGGGTGCAATTAAGCGGCGACGAGCCCTGGGAATATTGCCGCCAGCTTAAACGGCCGGTCATCAAGGTCGTCCGTATCAGCCGCAATAACGGGACGGAGACGGTCTGCCGCGACCTGGCCTACGGCGGCGACCTGCTGGGCAAGCAGCCGCACCTCTTCCTGCTCGATGCCAGCGTCGCCAGCCGCTACGGCGGCACCGGCCGCACCTTCGACTGGGACCTGGCGCGGCCCATCGCGGCGCGCTTCCCGGTGATTATCGCCGGGGGCCTGCGCCCGGCCAACGTGGCCGCCGCCATCGAGATAATTTCTCCCTGGGGGGTGGATGTCTCCTCCGGCGTCGAGACGAAAGGCGTTAAAGATTTGAAGAAAATCCGCGATTTCATCCGTAAAGTGAGGCAGAACGGTGGCTAGGCCCGATAAGCGCGGCTACTTCGGCGGCTACGGCGGCAAATTCGTGCCGGAGACGCTCATGCCCGCCCTGGCCGAGCTGGAGGCGGCCTACGCCGCCGCCCGCCGTGACGGCGCCTTCCGGGCCGAGCTCGCCACGCTCTGCCGTGACTACGTGGGGCGGCCCACGCCCCTTTACCACGCCCGGCGGCTCTCGGCGCAGGCGGGCGGGGCGACCATTTTACTCAAGCGCGAGGATTTGGCCCATACCGGGGCGCACAAGATTAACAACGCCCTGGGGCAGGGGCTGCTGGCCAAACGCATGGGCAAGCGCCGCGTTATCGCCGAAACGGGCGCCGGTCAGCACGGCGTGGCCGCGGCCACGGTCTGCGCCATGCTGGGGATTACCTGCATCGTCTACATGGGCACTGAGGACATCCGCCGCCAGGCCCCCAACGTCGCCCGCATGGAGCTGATGGGGGCGGAAGTGCGCCCGGTTACCTCCGGCAGCCAGACCCTCAAGGACGCCATCAACGAGGCCATCCGCGACTGGGTCGCCAACGTGCTCACCTCCCACTACCTGCTCGGCTCGGTGGTCGGCCCGCACCCCTACCCGATGATGGTGCGCAACTTCCAGAGTATCATCGGGCGGGAGGCCCGCCGGCAGGTACTTAAAGAGTACCAGCGCCTGCCGGACTACCTGGTCGCCTGCGTCGGCGGCGGCTCCAACTCTATCGGCCTCTTCCATCCCTTCTACAATGATAAAGAAGTCAAGTTCGTCGGCGTGGAGGCCGGGGGGCTGGGGCTGGCCAGCGGCAAGCACTCGGCGGCGCTGCTCACCGGCCGCGACGGCGTCCTCCACGGCACCCGCTCGCTGCTCATGGAAGACGAGCACGGCCAGATACAGGAGACGCACAGCGTCGCCCCGGGGCTGGACTATCCCGGGGTGGGGCCGGAGCACAGCTTCTACAAAGAAAGCGGCCGCGCCGACTACGTGGCCGTCACCGATAAAGAGGCGCTGGAGGGCTTCCAGCTCTTGAGCCGCACCGAGGGGATTATCCCGGCGCTGGAGTCGGCCCACGCCATCGCTTACGCCGCCAAACTGGCCGCCAAATTGCCGAAAGACAAGCTCATCATCGTAAATCTCTCCGGCCGGGGCGATAAAGACCTGGATATCGTCACCGGTGCCTTGGGGAGGCAGGTATGAGTGTGATTAGCGATGCCTTCAAGCCGGGCCGCAAGGCGCTGATTGCCTACATCACCGCCGGCTACCCCGATATGGCCGCTACGCCGCGCCTGGCCGGCGCCCTGGCCCAGAGCGGCAGCGACATCATCGAGCTGGGCATTCCCTTCTCCGACCCCCTGGCCGACGGGGCCACCATCCAGAAGACCAGCTACGCCGCCCTGAGAAAGGGCGCCACGCCGGAGGCATGCATGGCGGCGGCCGCCGCCATACGTAAGACGACCAATGTGCCCCTGGTATTCATGACCTACTATAATCCGGTGCTCAGCTACGGCCTGGAGTCCTTCTGCCGCAGTTGCGCGGCGGCGGGCGTAAACGGCTTAATCGTGCCCGACCTGCCCCCGGAAGAAGGGAGGGAGCTGGAGGCGGTCGCGCGCCGCCATGATTTGGATTTAATCTACCTGCTGGCCCCCACCAGCACCGAGGCGCGCGTGCGGTCGGTGGCGGCGAGGTCGCGGGGATTTATCTATCTGGTATCGCTCACCGGCGTTACCGGCGCCCGCGCCAGCCTGCCGCCGGAGCTGGAGGGATTCGTCAAGCGAGTCCGCCGGCAGGCCAAACAGCCGCTGGCGGTCGGTTTCGGGGTAAGCACACCGGAGCAGGCCCGCCGCGTCGCCGCCGTCGCCGACGGCGTTATCGTCGGCAGCCGCCTGATGCAGCTGATTGACGAAGACCCATCGCTGAAATTACTCGAAGAATTCGTCCGGGGGCTGCGCCGCGCCCTGGACGCTACCGAAAATAACCCGAGCCGATAAAAATAAAAAAGGAGGAAACATGGAGAGAACCAAATATCTTCTCGACGAGAAGGACATGCCGACCCGGTGGTACAACATCCAGGCCGACCTGCCGGTGCCCCTGCCGCCCTACCTGCACCCCGGCACGCTCCAGCCCCTGGGCCCGGCCGACCTGGCCCCCCTCTTCCCCATGGAGCTCATCAAGCAGGAGGTGAGTCAGGAACGCTGGATTGACATCCCCGACGAGGTGCTGGCGGTCTACAAGATGTGGCGGCCCACCATCCTGCACCGCGCCTACAACCTGGAAAAGGCGCTGGACACCCCGGCCAAGATTTACTACAAGTACGAGGGCACCAGCCCGCCCGGCAGCCACAAGCCCAATACCGCCGTGGCCCAGGCCTACTACAACAAGCAGGAGGGCACCAAGCGCATCGCCACCGAGACCGGCGCCGGCCAGTGGGGCAGCTCGCTCGCCTTCGGCTGCCAGTTCTTCGGCCTGGAATGCAAGGTCTACATGGTCAGAATCAGCTATAACCAGAAGCCCTACCGGCGCCTGATGATGGAGACCTGGGGGGCCACCTGCGTCCCCAGCCCCAGCCCCGATACCAAGGCCGGCCGCGACATGCTGGCCAAAGACCCGGACTGCCCCGGTAGCTTAGGTCTGGCCATCAGCGAGGCGGTGGAGGATGCCGTCGGCCGCGACGACACCCACTACGCCCTCGGCAGCGTCCTCAACCATGTCCTGCTGCACCAGACCATCATCGGCCAGGAGGCGATGCTGCAGATGGAGATGGCCGGCGACTACCCGGACATCATCGTCGGCTGCATCGGCGGCGGCTCCAACTTCGCCGGGATGTACCTCCCCTTCATCAAGGACAAGCTCTCCGGCAAGAAGAAAGACCTGCGCATCATCAACGTCGAGCCGGAAAGCTGCCCGACCCTGACCAAGGGACTCTATACCTACGACTTCGGCGACGTGGCCATGATGACGCCCCTCATCAAGATGTTCACCCTGGGCCACGCCTTCATCCCGCCGCCCGTCCACGCCGGCGGCCTGCGCTATCACGGCATGGCCCCCATCATCTGCCACCTGCACAAGCTCGGCTTCGTCGAGGCCCGGGCAGTGCCCCAGTTGCCCACCTTCGAGGCCGGCATCACCTTCGCCCGCGCCGAGGGCATCATCAGCGCCCCGGAGACCAACCACGCCATCCGCGTCACCATCGACGAGGCGCTCAAGTGCAAGCAGGAAGGCAAGTCCAAGGTCATCCTGCTGGCGCACAGCGGCCACGGCCACTTCGACATGGCCGCCTACGAGGCCTACCTCTCCGGCAAACTGACCGACTACGCCTACCCCGAGGACATGGTACGGGAGGCCCTCAAGGGCCTGCCCCAGGTGCCCGACTCCGCCTGAGGACAACCGCACTAAACAAGACAGCCGACCCTCTCCCCGGAAAACGGGAGGGGGTCGGTTATTTAATAATTATTTAATAATTCTCTGTTAAGTTAAGGATAGTTAAGGTATATTATAAAGGTATGAAGACGCAAAAAACGACCCTCCGCAATCTCTTCACCGCCATCGCTATGGCCCTGGTGCTGGCCCTGCTGCTGGGCACCGCCGGATGTTACGAGACCCTCACCGGGCAAACTCCGGCCACGACGGCACCCACCGACACCTCGTCCCAGCCGATTAACTCCGAATGGTCCGTGCTGTCCGGCAGCGACCAGGCCGAGGCGTTGCCCAGTATCGCCGACGTGGTGGCCCTGGTGAAACCATCGGTGGTCTCCATCAACGTCAAGATGCCCGTGACCAGCTTCTTCGGCGAATACACGCAGGAAGGCGAAGGCTCCGGGTGGATTCTGGACGAGGGCGGCATCATCGTTACCAATAACCACGTCGTCGCCGGGGCCACCGAGATTATCGTCAACCTGGACGACGGGCGTACCTTCCCGGTCGACCTCGACAACGTCTTCACCGACCCCCTCACCGACCTGGCCATCATCAAAATCGACGCCGCCGGACTCAGCCCCCTCCACATCGGCGACTCGGCCCGGCTGCGCGTCGGCGACTGGGTGGTCGCCATCGGCAACTCGCTGGGATTGGGCACGCGCGCCACGGTGGGCATCGTCAGCCAGCTGGGGGTATCGCTCCAGATGTCCCAGGCCCAGACGCTCTATAACCTCATCGATACCAGCGCCGTCATCAACCCGGGCAACTCCGGCGGCCCGCTGGTGAACATGGCCGGCGAGGTGGTGGGCATCACCAGCGCCAAGATTGTCGCCACCGGCGCCGAAGCCACCGGC
>DAOUEP010000106.1:0-1674 GCA_034430515.1 Dehalococcoidales bacterium
ATCTTGAGCCGCTCCGCCTTGAGCTCGGCGGCTTGCTGGTACTCCTCGCGCTGGGTGGCGGCCTCTTCCTCGTTGGCCAGCTCCTTGACGCGCCGCTCTAGCTTCTTGACCTCCGGCGGGGCGCTCTCGCTGTCGATGCGCGATTTAGAAGCCGCCTCGTCGATGAGGTCGATGGCCTTGTCGGGCAGGTGGCGGTCGGAGATGTAGCGCTGGCTGAGCTTGGCGGCGGCTTCGAGCGCCTCGTCGGTAATCTTTATCTTGTGGTGCGCCTCGTAGCGGGGGCGCAGGCCGCGCAGGATGGCCACGGTGTCTTTCAGGTTCGGCTCGTTGATGAAGACCGGCTGGAAGCGCCGCTCCAAAGCCTTGTCCTTTTCGATGTACTTGCGGTACTCGTCCACGGTGGTGGCGCCGACGCACTGCAGCTCGCCGTGGGCCAGGGCCGGTTTGAGCATGTTGGAGGCGTCGATGGAGCCTTCGGCGGCGCCGGCGCCGACGACGGTGTGAATCTCGTCGATGAAGAGGATGACCTCGCCCTGCGACTGGCGCACCTCGTCCATGACGGCCTTGAGCCGCTCCTCGAACTCGCCGCGGAACTTGCTGCCGGCCACCAGGGCGCCCATGTCCAGGGCGACCACCTTGCGGCCCTTGAGCGAGTCGGGCACGTCGTCGTCGACGATTTTCTGGGCCAGCCCCTCGGCGATGGCCGTCTTGCCGACCCCGGCGTCCCCGACGATGACGGGGTTGTTCTTGGTGCGGCGGGTAAGTATCTGCATCACCCGCTTGATTTCCTCGTCCCGCCCGATGACCGGGTCGAGCTTGCCGGCGCGGGCCATCTCGGTGAGGTCGCGGCCGTATTTCTCCAGCGAGCGGTACTTGCTCTCGGCGTTCTTGTCGGTGACGCGGTGGCCGCCGCGCAGCTTCTTGAGGGCCGCGTAGACCTTCTCCTGGGTGACGCCGGCGGCGTGCAGGATTCGGGCGGCGTCGCCTTCCTCGGTGCTGGCCATGGCGATGAGGAGGTGCTCGGTGGAGATGAATTCGTCCTTGAGGCGGTTGGCCTCCTCCTCGGCCCGCTGCATCAGCTGGGCGATGCGGGGCGTGGCGTAAATCTGCCCCGTCTGGTAGGCCACCTTGGGCGTCTTCTCCAGCACCTCTTCAACCTGGTTGCGGATGGTATCGCCGTTGACTTTCATTTCCTTGAGTATCTCGCCGACCAGCCCCTGGCTCTGCACCAGCAGCGCCAGCAGGATATGCTCTACGTCCCACTGGCTGTGCTGGTACTGCATGGCCATCTGCTGGGACGCCTGGATAGCTTGCTGGGCCTGTTCCGTAAATCTTTCCTGTTTCATTAGTCGTCTCCCCTCAGTTCGTTTATCTCCCGCCGGGCCTGCTCCAGCTCGCTCTGGAGCTCGCTGACATGCTGCATCACGCGCAGGATGACCTCCACCCCCGGCAGGTTGACGCCCATATCGTCCACCAGCGTCTTGACGCGCTGCAGGAGGGCGATGTCCCGGTCGGAGTAGAGGCGCACGTTGCCCCGGGAGCGGCGCGGCGCGATGACCCCCACCCGCTCGTAGTAGCGCAGGGTGTGGGTGTGTACGTCCAGCATCCGGGCCGCCACGCTGATGACGTAGCGCGGTTCGGTATCGTAGTTCTCTTCGTTCATAGTCACCTCAG
>DAOUEP010000107.1:0-19078 GCA_034430515.1 Dehalococcoidales bacterium
CTAAAAAGAAAAGGTAACTAATTTCTAGAAAATTCATCTGGAGGAAAAGGTGGAAAGAGTGAGGAAAGTGGAGGTTGATTGAAATTGACAATATCCCCCGTTTCGCTAAACTGGACTAGAGGTAGCAGCGTTGGTAAAAACAACGCAACCAAGGTAAACCCAAATATCATAGGAGGTATCAAGGTGAAAAAGATTTTATTCCTGATTGTCATCGGCGCGCTGGTAGCCCCCCTCGTCATCGCCGGCTCCGGTATCACCCACATCTTCAGCTCTGCCGATGTCACCGGCGGCTGGCTGGAGTACAGCCAGACCAACTACTGGGGTAGCGACCTCGACCAGGGAGTACCGCCCGGCACCATCGCCGCCAGCACCAATCTGGGCGTTATCAACCTGGGTGACAGCGTGGTAACTTCCCACGTCGTCGCCGATGACGCTACGGTCTTTTCGGGCGGCTTCAAGGTACCCAACGTTCGCGTGTGGAACACCGTCGACGTTGACCCGCTGGTATGCCCGACTCAGGGTGGTGGCAACGGCGGCGGCAATATCGACCCCTATAAGACCGAATCCATCGGCTGGGGTTCCACCGGCGAGGCCTATCTCAAGACCGCTACCTACACCGAAGACAACCATGAATTATCGGTATTATCCGTCTACGGTAAGGGCGGGGCTACCGGTTCATGGAATACCGCCGGTCTACAGGTCAACTCGGACGAAGGCTTCTACGAGTGGAGCTACGCCGCCCTGGGCGATTTCTGCGAGAACGTGGACAAGGTGCCGCCCACCCCCGAGCCGCCGATGCCCCCCATCCCGCCGAGACCGGACTGCACCAACGGCTTTTGCCCCTAGGGGGTAGCCGGATGCAATACCTGGACGGGGTTAGCAACAACAACTTCTCATACCAGCGCTGCTACCCCCAATAACCCCGCCAGGCAACGGAGATAAAAATGAAGAAACACCAATGGCTTACCAGGACAATAGCGGTGATACTGCTGGGCCTGCTCGTCTGTACAGGCGCCGGCTACGCCACGGAATACTACCAGGGGCGCGGCAACCTGGAGATTATCTCCGAGTTCAACGGCTTCGACTCGATGTATACCGCTATCATCATGAGCAACGGCGATATCAACGCCAGCCAGACCCAGAACCCGGACGGCAGCACCAGCGTCGACATCTCCGCCGAAGGCACCTATAACTCCATCCGCGAGATGACGACCTGGGCCAATACCCCCGTCTCCGTCACGGGCACCACCGAAAGCGCCGACGTGATGAACACAGACGAGCTGAAGGGAACGGGCCTGGGCACGTTCATCCACAATGCCGTCGCCAACGAGAAGCTGGAGCGACACGAAATCATTTTCCTGCACAACGGTTACCAGTAAGCAACTCAAGCCAAGCGCCGGGGGTTTGGCATTAACCCGGCGATGCGGTATCATAGAAAGTACCGCGGTCAAGTAAAATATGGTAAGCAAGCAGGAGGGAGGTTGTTCCCTCCTGCTCCGGTATCCCGAAAGGAGGCTAGCCATGAAACGAAAGCTGAACCTGAGACGTGTCCTGGCCGTGGTGGGCATCCTGACCGTCGCCGCGCTCCTGGTGGTCGCCGGCAGCGGCTGCGCCGGCTGGGGCTGGGGCTGGGGTTGGGGCTATGGTGGTGGTTGTAGCTACGGCGGCGGTTGGGGCCATGGCGGCGGTTGCGGCTATGGCGGCGGTTGCGGCTATGGCTGCGGCAATAACGGCTGCGGCAATAACGGCTGCGGTAATGACTGCTACCCCGATATCGAGCCGCCGGAGCGCCCGGACTGCGATTTTTGCGGCGGCACTTCGGTAACGTCATCGGCCACTTTGCCAACTCTCCCCGCGGCAGCCGCCGGCTCCAACCTGTGGCCGGCCACGCCACCGGCCATCCAGACACCATCCTTCGGTTACGAGAGGCCCACCCTGCCCGCCATCCCCGGCATACAATGAAACACGGCGCTGCATGGCGCGGGGCTCCATTAAAACGGAACTCTTGAAACATGCGAACCCGGATAAACCGCAAGATAATAGTTCGGGCGGTGGCCCTGGGCCTGCTGGCCTGGCTGCTGGCAGGCTCGCTGGCGTTGTTCGGGTGCCAGCAGGTGCCCCTGGAGGAAGATTACCTCGCCGCCTACGAGGAGCTGGTGGCCGCCACCACGGCGGACTTTCAGGTATCCGTCAGCGGCTCGGTAACCGGCTGGGAAGGCCGCGAGCCGGTGCTGACCGTCTTCCTGACGGTCACCAATCCTAACAGTTTCCCCCGCGCCTTCCGCTCGATACGGGTGGAGCTTTACGGCGAGGACGGCCGCCAGCTGGGGGCGCGCAGTTGGACGACGCAGCGCTCCCCCTTCATCGTCGGCGCCGGTAGCTCCGTGCCGATGGGCATCGCCTTCACCGGCCTCGATACCTGGCAAACGGCCCGGGCCTACTTTTCCGGCCTGACCTCGCCGGGCTACGACGAAGTCCACCAGGGCCTGCAGGCCGTGATGACCGAGCCGCTCAGCGACGGCGACGAGCTGGCGGCCAGCGTTACCGTGCAGAACGCCGGCAGCCTTACCGCCACCGACGTGACCGTCCTGGTGGGGGGCTACGACGCCTCCGGCGACCTGGTGGCCTGGGCGGTGGGCCAGCAGCAGTGGCGCAACCTGGCCGCCGGCAACACCGCCACCTTCACCACCGACCCCTTCCTGGGGGATATCGACCAGGTAACCACGGTTCAGGCTTTCCTTTCCGCCTACAACGGGTAAACAAAAAGGGCACGTTCCGGGCGCTATCATCAGCGCCAACGTGCCCTAAGTGCTGGCCGGAAACGGCCGGCCGTTCCCGTCCTCCTTTTAAATGTCTCTCATCTGGCGAAGGCGTTTCCTCATCTGTTCCAGGTCCTCGGTCCCCCGGCTCCGGCCCAGTTCCAGACCGAAGCTGATGTAGAAATCGAGGAACGTCCCCAGCAGCTCGGTGATGCCGCGGCGGAATTCCTCAAACTCGTCCCGGGTGGCAAAGCCCGGCTCCTCGCGGCGGGGCGGGGGGGTTGGTTCCACCGGGCGTTTTTCCTGCTTCTCGCGCTCCTCGGCCAGGAATTGCTCCAGGCAACGTTCGATGCAGAAGTCGATGAACTCGGCCCGGTTCAACTCGCCGCGGCTCTCGTCAATCTTGCTTATCAGACCCTGGTTCAAGACCAGCACACCTCTCTTGTCGGCCATCATATCCCTCCTGTATAGAATATTATTTTAAGCTAAACGGACGGCCCGGCAACACCGGCTATCGTCCTACTATTCCAGCCTATAACAAGCCAAAGGCGTAATCAAGGAAGCCTATTCTAGAGGTTTGCTAAGTTTGAAACATCTGCCGTTGACTTATGGTAGGGCGCCCCCTGTCCCACGCCCCGGTAAAAAAATTACCCGGCGCCGGGCCGGCGTCGGGTAGGTCTTTGGCCATCTGGCAAATAATGTTTTTCAGGTCTTCGGGCGCAGCCCTCTCCACTAAGTTTCGGCCTGGTGCGGCTAGGGATTGTTCCGGGGCGAGGCCGCCGCTTCGCGGTGCCTCCCCGCCGGGCCGTAATGCGGCCAGTGGCGGGCCGCCTCCAGCACGCGCCGCACCGATGCCATCGGGATGCGCCGGTCCTGCCGCGGGCCGATGCGGTAGGACTCCAGCACGTTGCTGTCGGCCCACATGCGCACCGTGCTCTCGTGCACGCCCAGCAGCCGGGCCACGTGCCGCACCGCCAGCATCTGGTTGTAGTTATCGCCCCCGGCGGACTCCGGCGCCGGGATTACGTCGCCGTTTCTCTCTTCTGTCTGCATAATCGTCTCCCCCGCACGTTTCCGGGTCTCTCTCCCTTATGATAACCATGTGCCCGCCGCGGCGTGAAGGAAGCATTTTCTAGACAATTATTCTCCGGTCTTCTTCTAGAAGCATCTTCCACAACCTTATTCTAGAGAATTGTTCCACAGGAAACCGCAGGAAACCGGGGATAAGGGCACTTACGTGTAATTGACGCCCCACCGCCCAGCCCCGATACTGGATATTGAAAAACCCGTTGCCACCGGAATACCTCAAGCAGGAGATAAATATGTACCGCAAAATATGTATCCTGGGCAAAAAGGCCATTCCCATCTGGCTGCTGGCCATGCTGCTGGTGGCCTGCGGCGCCGGCGCCGCCGTGGGCACGGTGCTGGCCGGCAAGGTCACCGGCGAGATACCGATAGCCGTGAGCCAGGCCCTGCTGACGCACGCCCCCGTCTGGCTGGCCGACGCCACCTTCGGCGCGGACTCCGGCCAGCCGCAGCAGGTCTACCAGCACGCCGAGTGGGTCTACGCGCCCAACCGCTCCTTCGGCGCCGTGGCCGACGACAACACCGCCTTCCAGGCGGCCGCCGAGCTGGCCGTGGGCGACTGGGCGGCCTTTAACCTGCCGCTGAAGAACGCCAGCGAGAACGGGCTCATCGGCCTGCTGACGCTGGACGTCCCCGCGTGCCTGGAGGTGGAGGTCTACGCCGACGCCGATACCATCGCCGCCCCGCACCCGCTCGACCTGGCCGGCGAGAGCCCCGATCCCGCCACCAACGTCACCGAGGTGGTGCGCGTGGGCATGAACACCTGGAAGATTAAGCTGAGCCCCAACGCCGAGTACGACCTGATTACCGACGTGCTGACAGTGGTCATCAGCGTGGACGACGACTGCGCCCCCGGCTACTACACCATCAGCGGCACCCTGCGACAGATACCTTATTAATATAAGGTAGGCAGGAAAGGAGAAAACGATGAATCCCAACGACCCGACGCAGCGCCCCGAAGCGGAAAATAACCCGGCCCGCCCGGCGCCAACCGACCCGCTCGACACGCTCTGGCCGCCGGAGGGTGAGTACCTCACCCAGGCGGAGATGGCCGACTTCCTGGATACCCTGGCCGAGCTGCTGCACCGCATGGTGGAAATCTGCACCGCTCTGGCCAAAGGCACCACCCAGAACCAGAATAACTAGCTTGCTCTAAGTGGGTGCCCTGTTTACCTCCTTTCAGGGCACCCACTTACCCGGACGGCCCGCCGCCGGGCCCGACCCCGCACCCGATGAAAGGACGCTATGAGTATATCCCGGCGTAAGCCCCTCTGGATAGCCACCGCCCCGGCCCAGGTAGCCTTCTGGCTGGGCGCCCTGCTCCTCTACGGCCTGGGCGACCTGCTGACCACGACCGCCGTCCTGGCCGCCGGCGGGCGCGAGCTCAACCCCCTGCTGGCCGCGGCCGCCCTCACCTTCGGCGGCGGTCTAATGGGGCCGGTCATCATCAAGATAGTCACCCTCGGCGGCCTGGCAATCATCTACCTCACCCGGTGCGCCAGCCACCGCTGGGCCATCCCCCTGCTGCTCACCGTGGCCGGCCTGGCGCTGGTGCTCAACAACCTTTTTGCCGGCGCCACCCTCTAACCCGCCCCTGATATTACCTACCGGAAGTTACACTTACCCACCGTAACCTACCCGTTATTACAGAGCAGTCGTCTAGAATACCGCCGCTAGTTACCCCACCCCACGCCCTCTATAATGCCCAGTAGACACTAATATAAAAAGGAGGAGAGCAATATGTCGAAAAGTGTCAAAATACTGGGCAAGAAAGCCATCCCCGTATGGGTGCTGGTGATTGCGCTCGTCGCCACCGGCGCGGGTGCTGCCGCCGGCACGGTACTGGCCGGCAAGGTTACCGGCGAGATACCCATTGCCGTCAGCCAGGCCATCCTGACCGACGCCCCAATATGGACTACCATTCTCGAGGAGCCCACCGTCCAGCCGCAGCAGGTCTACATGCACTACGACTGGGTATACGTACCGCTCCGCAACTTCGGTGCCGTGGCCGATGACAACACCGGCTTCCAGGCGGCCGCCGAGATGGCCGTTGGCGACTGGGCAGCCTTCAACCTGCCGCTCAAGAACGCCAGCCAGAACGACCTGATTGCCCTGGTCACCCTCAGTGTCCCCGAGTGCCTTGAGGTTGAAGTCTATGCACCCGCCGCCAGTGTCAACATAGGCGACGTGGTCCGCATTGGCCTCAACACCTGGAAGGTACAGGTTCTTGCTGATGCTGAGTACGACCCGATCTTGGACTGCCTGATGTTCGTCATCAGCGTTGATGACACCTGCGCCCCCGGCTACTACACCATCAGCGGCGAAATCAACCAGATTCCTTACTAGTAACTCATTCGCTTGAAAACAAGCTGGTAACGGGGCGGGGGTGCCCATCCCCCGCCCCCGGATTACCGGGGCGGGAAGCCTTCCGCCCGAACGCACACTACCTGGCAAGCCCGGTGGCTGTTAATTCGGCCCCGGGCTTCCTCCTTTTCTCCACCACATATAGCTCCCCGAAGTCAGGCGCAGATAACACCTGCTTTAAGTTCTAGAGCGTCCGTCTAGAATACCGCCGCTAGTTACCCCCAGGCTCACCACCCTATAATGCTACACAGGGAAAGGCCCTGAATCTTGAAAAAGGAGGAAAGCAATATGTCGAAAAGTGTGAAGCTTCTGGGCAAGAAGGCCATCCCGGTATGGTTACTGGTGATCGCGCTCGTCGCCTGTGGCGCGGGTGCGGCCGCCGGTACGGTGCTGGCCGGCAAGGTAACCGGTGAAATCCCCATTGCCGTCAGCCAGGCCATCCTGACCGAGGCGCCCATCTGGAGTACCATTCTCGATGAGCCTACCACCCAGCCACAGCAGGTTAACCTGCACTACGATTGGGTATTCCTGCCGAACCGCTCCTTTGGCGCCGCAGCCGATGACAACACCGCCTTCCAGGCGGCCGCTGAAATGGCCGTCGGCGACTGGGCGGCCTTCAACCTGCCGCTGAAGAACGCCAGCGAAGTCGACCTGATTGCCCTGGTCACCCTCAGCGTCCCCGAGTGCCTCGAGGTTGAGATGTACGCACCCGCCCTCAGTGTCAACATAGGCGACGTGGTACGCATCGGCCTCAACACCTGGAAGGTAGAGGTTCTCGCCGACGCCGAGTACGACCCGACCGATGACTGCCTGATGGTCGTCATCAGCGTGGACGACACCTGCGCCCCCGGCTACTACACCATTAGCGGCGAAATCAACCAGATCCCTTACTAGTTACAACCAGTTAGTATCGGGGCAGGGGAAAGACCTCCCCTGCCCCGAAGGTACCCCCCGGCCTTTCCTTAAAATATAATACCTGTCCCAGACCCGGCCACTATGCAAATAGCGCCGGGTTTTCCCCTATAATCACGGCGCGGAGATTTGAAATGACCTTAACGAGATGGCACAGCATGGCCATCGCCTGGTTCCTGGCCCTGGTGGCCGGGCTCATCATCGGGGCGGCCTTTATGCTCAGCAGCCCGGCTACCACCAGATACTACATCACCGAGGTCAACGCGGATTCCCGCTATTACCAGACGGTGGCAGTCATCTACGAAGGTCTGGCCGAATACTACGATGCCAGCGACGCCACGGAGCTGGCCGCGGACTGCCGCGCCCAGGCCGATTATTACCATGCCGTGGCCGCCGGAGAACTCGCCCCGCCGGAAACGCCCACCGGGTCTACCCTGCCCTGAAGCCCCACCCGCGCCCCAGCCGGGCTAAGCCTGGAACTCGTTTCTATAACTTATTCCTATAACTTATTTATGGTGCCGGGCACCAGATTGCCGGCGCCCAAAAGAACGGGCGGGCAGCCTCAGGGCTGCCCGCCCGCGTGTTACTGGCTCTAGTAAGCCCGGGAGGTTACGGCGAGTATATCGTCGTACCTTCTTCGACGCTCACCGGCAGGGCGAACTCGTCGAAGGTCAGCGTCGACGTGCAGACGGCCGGTCCGGCGGAGGCGGCGCGGACGCCGACAGTGAACTGCATGGTCTGCCCGGCGTTCAGCGTGGAGGAGCCGTTGAAGGTTACCTGGTTGCCGGAGACGCTGTAGACCAGTGGCCCGCTGGCAGTGACGAAGGTGACCTGGGACGGTAAGGTTACCACCAGCTTCAGGTTGTGCGCATTAATCTCGCCCTGGTTCTTCACGGTTATCTGGTAGGTTGTCTGGCCGCCGACGGCCACCGGGTCGATGGTATCGGTTAGCTGCATGGTCATGCCGGGTTCACCCACCACGAGGCCCGTGGCCGAGGCCGAGGCGGAAACGCCCTCGGCGGTGGTAACGCTGGCCGGGTTGGTGAAGCTGCCGATGGCGTTACCCTGGCAGACCAACGATATCTGGCGCGTCTGGCCGACGCTGATGTTGGCAATCGTCCAGGTCAGCGTCCGTCCGCTGACGGTGGCCGCTGGGCTGGAGGACTGGTAGGTCAGGTTGGTCGGCAGCGTGTCGGTGACGACCACGTTGGTCAGGTCGGTCTCGCCGGTGTTCTCCACGGTGATGAAGAACGTGCCGTTGGTGCGCAGGTAGATAGTGGCCGGCCCGGTCTTGGTGATGTCGACATCGGGCACAAGCTCCCTCTTGATGGTAGTTACCACCGAAGCCGCCACCTGCGAGGCGTTATCGGCGACGGCCCGCGCCGTATTGGTGCAGCTGCCGACGACACTCGCCTTCAGGGTGATGGTAACGACCCTGCTGGTGCCGGCGGCCAGGTCGCCGATGTTCCAGGTGGCGGTGCTGCCGCTGACGGTGGCCGCCGGGCTGGAGGACTGGTAGGTCATGCAGCTCGGGATGAGGTCGGTTACCACGGTATTGTCGGCGTCGATGTTGCCGTTGTTGGTGACGGTGATGGTGTACTGGGCGTTATCGCCCTCGGTCACCTCGGCCGGGCCGGTCTTGGTGATGGCCAGGACGGCCTCGCCGTAGATTTCCGTGGTGGCTGTGTCCTCATCGCTGATGCCCTCGGCGCTGCTCACCCGGACAACGTCAGTCCAGGTGCCCGCCTGGGCGGCCTTGAAGCGGACGATGACAGTATAGGTCTTGGTCGGCGCCAGGCTGGCGGTATTCCAGGTAACGGTGCTGCCGCTCTGGGTGCCGGAGGGCGTCGAGCTTACGTAGGTCAAACCGGCCGGGAAGGTATCCACGATACTGAGCGAGGTAGCCGTCTCGTCGCCGGTGTTCTCAACGACGATGGTGTATTCGATGGTCTGGCCCAGCTCCTCGCGGTCGGGGCCGGTCTTGGTGATGGCCAGGGCCGGGGCCTGCCAGGTCTTCTTGACGTCGTGGTTGAACATCACGGAGCCGGTAGCGCCCAGCACTTCGATGCGGACGGTGTTCTCACCGCCGACGGCGGTTACCTGCTCCAGCGTGACCGAAGCCTTGCCGTTGGCATCGGTGGCGTTCTGCTCGTTATTGGTGCCGGACGATTTGAATCTGGCGTTGGGGTCGTCGTCCGTAATCGACCAGCGGACATCAATACCGGGCAGCGGCGTGCCGTCCACCTGGGAGACGGTCACTTCAAAGACGTGCTCGGTGCCAATCTTGTTGATGGCGTCCACCGGCCAGGTCACCTGGATATCCTCCCAGTGCTTGGTGGCGAAGACCTTGTGCTGGGACGCATCGGTGATGCCGGGTACGTAGGCAATAACATCGGTATCGCCGGGACGCGTGGCGGTAATCGTCAGCGTCGCTTGTCCGTGGGAGTCCGTCCGGGCGACGGCGCGGGTGTTGCTGACCTCAATGGAGTTACTGGCGTCAACGATGGTGCCCACCATGTCCGGGAAGAAGGGCAGTATCCACTGCACCTCGGTGCTGGCCACGGGGACGCCGCCGGCGTCCTTAACCGTGGCCGTAAAGGTGTGCTGCGTCTTTACCGGATTGTAGGCCTCTATGGGGGTAATCGTTACCGATGCCGGCACGGTTACCGCCGCGGCCCCCGTTACGCCCACACCGTTAGTCAGGGTCAAGCCGCTGGCCAGCCCGATTAGCGGAATCAGGCACAGCAAAATTATCCAGCGCGTCTTGTTCATGTGCAATCTCATTTTCCTACCTCCTGATAGTAGTTTGGAGACATATAAATACCGGGGCGCGCTGAGCGCGCCGCCAGTATTCCGCCAGGTCTCCTTTTCACCTTATCTGATTGTTAGCATTTGTCCCTAGGTTTGTCAATTTGACAAAACATCCATTGCTCACTATATCTATAACTTAGTTACAAACATATTTACTAGAATAAACGACCATACCCGCTAAAAAGTTAGCCAATTGGGGGCACACTACGGGCTAAGCCGCGGCGCTGAAATAGGTAATAAGGTTGGCCAGCGTCAGGTAAGTCCCCACCACGCAGAGGATAAGCGGTATCAGCCAGCCGTACTTCCAGACAAAGTAATAGGAGAAAAAGAACGCGACGCCCAGCACCAGCGTCTTCATGGCCACCAGTCCCCAGATATAGGCGCCGACCTCCCCGGCGGCCAGGACGGCGGTCAGGCTATCGGCTACGCCGAAGATGAGGATGGCCGCTACCCACAGGCCCACCGGCATGCCTATCCACAGGTCGGTGGCCGGCAGGACGGTCTCCGGCTCCGGCGCCGGCTCGTAGTAGCGCTGCCGGGGTCGGGGTTGCGGGCGCGGGCGCGGCTGCCAGCGCATCCGGTCAACGTAGCGGCGGATAAAGGCGGACCTGGATAAAAGGCGCAGGGCGCCGGTCACGTCCTCGTGATAGCGTTCCAGCTCCTCGTGAGTGACGCCGTCTCTCGGCCTGGTGACGGCCTCTCGCTGTCCAGTGACGGCATCCCTCGGCCTGGATAAAGTACTTACAGCCATACCCCGGTCACCTCCAAACGCTCCTCCGTTCTCCGAATACCTATCATAAACACTTTTTGGGAAAAAGGCAAGCCCCCGCGGGAAACTGCCCGCTAAACGAAGCTGGCGGGAGCGCATGGGAGTCGAACCCACCGAAGACACTCTTCATGCCCCCCAACGGATTTGAAGTCCGCGAAGCCCACCGGGACTCATCCGCTCCCTCTGCCGCCTCAAGTATAGCGTACCGGCTCGGCGCCAGCAAGACGGCTCTTAAGCATTTTGGGTTTCGGTCGCGGCGGCGGCCTGCTGCCGGCGGCGGTAGGCGACCCTGGCCAGGATGATGCTCATCTCGTAGAGGAGGATGAGGGGGACAGCCAGCAGGCACTGGGTAATGGGGTCGGGCGGGGTAACCGCCGCGGCCACGATGAAGGCCAGGATAATGGCGATGGAGCGCTTGCCGGAGAGCCACTCTGGCTTGAGCACGCCGATACGGGCCAGAAAAGTGGAGACGACCGGCATCTCGAAGACGAGGCCCGTCAGCAGCAGCAGCTTGGAGAGAAAGCCGATGTAGTTGCTGATGCGGGGCAGCATCTCGGCGATATTGGAGCCGAAGTTGTAGAGGAACCAGATAGTCCAGGGGGCCAGCACGAAATAGCCGAAGACCACCCCGCCGATAAACATGAGCGATACCCAGGGGATGATGAGGTAGACCATCCGTTTCTCGCGGGGAGTGAGGGCCGGGGCCACGAACAGGATGCCCTGGTAGACGAGGAAGGGCATGGCCAGGATGATGCCGCCGACGAAGCTGACCAGCATGATGGAGCTCATGCGCTCCGTCATGTCGATGGCGGTAAAGCCGATGCCGGCGGCGGGGTAGCGCAGGATATAGAAAATCCAGTCGTAGAAGATAAAGCAGATGATAACGCCGGCAGCGACGGCGATGGCGCTCCAGATGAGGCGACGGCGCAGCTCGCGGAAGTGCCCGAGCAGGGTTAGCCTGGGTTCGCCTTCACTCATTTTGCCGGCGGGGCCTCTCCCGGATTGGGGGGCGTCTGAGGGGGTTTGGGGTTAGCTGGCCGGTCTTTTCCCAGCTGCAGGGCGGGTTTTTTAGCTTCCGGCGGCGGGGCGGTTTTATCAGGTTCTTGGGGGGAAGAGGCGGCGGTCTTGTCCTCGGAGGCGTTCAGCTCGCGGGAGACGGCCGTGGTGAGGTCGGCGCTGGCCTTGCGGATGGCGCGCACGGCCTTGCCCAGCTTGCGGGCAAACTCCGGTATCTTGCCCGGCCCCAGCACAATCAGGGCCACGACAATGATGAGCACTATCTCCCAGATGCCTATGCCTGAAAATCCCATCCCTCACCTGCGGCGGCATGATAATAACGTCAACGGGGGTCGGGTGGCGACCCGCCTCTAGGCGGCCTTCTTTTTAGTGGTCGTCTTTTTCTTGGCCTTGGCGGGTTTTTCCTCTTCTTCCTCCTCTTCCTCGTCCTCGTCTTTCTCGCCGGACTGACCCTTGCGGAAGGAGCGCAGCCCCCGACCGACGGCGTTGCCCACCTGGGGCAGCTTGCCGACCCCGAAGACGATAAGGATAATCACCAGAATGAGAACGATTTCCCAGACTCCGAATCCACGACCGAACATCCGCGATACCTCCTCGCCGAGTATTAAATATGCTTAATCGGGCTTAAAATAACATTATACTCGCGCCGGGCGCGCTTGTCCACGAAGACCGCTTCAGGCCGCCCCTATCTCGCCGAGGACAACCCGGACGATTTCCGGCAGCCGCGCCTTAAGCCGTTCGGACAGCTCCGTCCCCCAGTCTATCTCGGCGGGCTCCACCCCGATGATGACCACCTCATCCGGCAGAGCACCGGACATCTCCATGAGGCGCAGGTTGGGCAGCACCCCCAGCTGGTGGGCCGAGGTCAGGTCGGCGCGCGCGTCGTTCAGGTCTTCGGGGCGGAAGCGGTAAACGGCCCCCGGCTCGCCGCCGGCCCTGGCGGCGTCGACGATGATGAGCTTGTCGCCGGCGCGGGTATAGGCGATGATGTCCGGCGACGTCCCCCCGTCGATGAGGCGCACGTCCGGGGGCAGGTCGCATTCCTGGAGGGCCTTGACGGCGTGGATGCCGACGCCTTCGTCTTTCATGAGCAGGTTGCCCACGCCGACGACGACGACGCGGGGCGGGGTCTCTCCCGGGGACGGTTCAGAGTTCGTCATTTCTAGCATATCCGCGGCAAAAGCTCGCCGACGGGCACGTCAATAATACGGCTGGCCCCCATAGCCGTGCGCATTACCACGCGGCCGGGGTGCTCGCCGACCACCTCGCCGATGACGGCGGCGTTCTGGCCGTATTTATTCTTTTTCATGGCGGCCAGTATTTTATCCGCATCCTGTGGGGCCACGGCGGCGACCAGCTTGCCCTCGTTGGCGATGTAGAGCGGGTCGAGGCCGAGCAGCTCGCCGGCGGCGGCGACCGCCGCGGCCACGGGAATTTTATCTTCTTCAATAATAATGCCGACGCCGGAGCCGGCGGCGAAGTCGTTGAGCGTCGTGGCCAGTCCGCCGCGAGTCGGGTCGCGCAGGGCGTGGATATTCTTTGATGCCGCCAGCATGGCGGCCACCAAACCGCCGAGGGGGGCGCAGTCGCTAGGGACGGGGGTGCGGAAGGCCAGCCCCTCGCGCTTACTCAGCACGGCGATGCCGTGGTCGCCGATGGTGCCGCTGAGGATAATCCTGTCGCCGTGGCGGGCGTTGGCGGCGGAGATGTTCACCCCTTCCGGCACGATGCCGACGCCGGCGGTGTTGATGAAGAGCTTATCGGCGCTGCCCTGGTTGACTACCTTGGTATCGCCGGTGACGATTTTCACCCCGGCCTCGGCGGCGGCTTTACGGATGGAGGCGAGGATTTTTTTCAGGTCGGCCACGGGCAGCCCCTCTTCGATAATAAAGGCCAGGCTCAGGTAGAGCGGGCGGGCGCCGCTCATGGCCAGGTCGTTGACGGTGCCGCAGACGGCCAGCTTACCGATGTCTCCGCCGGGGAAGAAGATGGGGTTGACGGTATAGCTGTCGGTGGTGAAGGCCAGCCGCCCGCTGACTTCGAAGACGGCGGCGTCGTCCAGCCTTTCCAGGATGGGGTTGGTCAGATCGGGCAGGAAGCTCTTAATCAAGTCCTGGCTGAGCTGCCCGCCGCTGCCGTGGGCCAGCAGGATTTTATCTTCGGTCATAACGGTTTAGTAACCTCTCCCCCTGTGTCCCCCTCTCCTGACGAGGCGTGCCGCAGGAGAGGGGGAATTATTTACATTGAGGGGCTGCGCCCCTCAAACTCCCCCAATTTTGTCCCCTTTCAAATCATCGTCCCCGTACTGATAATAAGTCGCGCAGGAGCCCTCGGCGGAGACCATGCACGGCCCGACGGGATTCTGCGGCGTGCAGACCCGCCGGAAGAGCCTGCATTCCAGGGGCGTGCTCACCCCACGCAGGATGGCCCCGCAGAGGCACCCTTGCGGCTCCACGGCCGGGCCGGGGTCAATTTCAAAGTTCTTCTCGGCGTCGTAATGCTCGTATTCGGGCCGCAGGCTCAGGCCGCTCCCCGGCACGCGCCCGATGCCGCGCCAGTTGGCGTCGCTGGCCTCAAAGACCCGCTCCATGAGCTTGATGGCCGCCGGGTTCCCCTCCGGGCGGACGCCGCGGCGGTAGGCGATGGCGATTTCCGGCTGCCCGCTTTCTATCTGCTCGACGAGCATATCCACCGCCAGCAGGATGTCCAGCGGCTCGAATCCGGCCACCGCCCCGGCGATGCCGTAGTCGCTGGCGAGGAAGTCGTAAGGCCGCGAGCCGATGACGGCGCTGACGTGGCCGGGGCAGATGATGCCCTCCAGCGCCACCTCGCCCCGGTCGAGGATGGCCCGCATGATGGGCGGGCATACTTTATGTAAAGACTGCACGTAGTAGTTTTTAAGCCCCTCGGCCTCGGCCTGCAAGATTGAGGCGGCGATGGTGGGGGCGGTCGTCTCGAAGCCGATGCCGATGAAGCAGACCTTTTTGCCCGGATTAGCGCGGGCGATGGCCAGGGCGTCCTGCGCCGAGTAGACAACGCGCACGTCGGCTCCTTCGGCCTTGGCCTGCTGGAGGCTGGTACGGCTGCCCGGCACCCTTATCATGTCGCCGAAGCTCGTTACGATGACGCCGGGCGTGACGGCCAGGGCGATGGCCTTGTCCAGGTCGGCGGCGGCGGTAACGCAGACGGGGCAGCCGGGGCCGGAGAGCATCTTGATGTTGGCTGGCAAGAGCTGGCGCAGGCCGTTTTTGAAGATGGCCACGGTGTGGCCGCCGCAGAACTCCATGAGGCGGGCGGGCTTGCGGGAGCGGCGGTGAATCCGCTCCAGGAGCCTTTTACCCAGCTCCGGGTCGCGGAACTCTTTAGAGAATTTCAAGTGGCCTCCCCCAGTTCCTTGAGCAGCTTTAAGGTCTCCTCGGCCTCGGCGGCGTCGATGATGGAGATGGCGTAGCCGGTGTGCAGCAGCACGTAATCGCCGACGCGCGCGTCGGGGGTAAGCTGGAGGCTCACCTCGCGCGAGATGCCGTCAATGTCCACCTCGGCCTGCTGGCCGTCAACCGTCTTGATTAAGGCCGGTACGGCGAGACACATCGTTACTTACCCCCGCCCTTTATCTCCCGCCCGACCTTGAAGGCGTCGGCGAAGGCCTCGCCGATGGTGTGGTACTTGGCGGGGACGAAGGCGAAAGGCCGGACTTTAGTGATATCCGGCTTGCCATCAGTGAGGCAGTCCTCGGCGAAATGCACCTCTGTAATCTTGCCGACGACGAGGTGGTGGCTGCCCAGGTTGAGGATGTGCAGTACCTCGCACTCCAGGTTGACGGGGCACTGCTCGATGAGCGGGGCGGCCGGCGTCGCGCCGTAGAAGACCTTGAAGCCGCAGTCTTTCACCTTGTCGGCCTTAGCGCCGGAGACCAGCCCGCAGTAATCGGTCTCCTTCACCAGGTCGACCGAGGGGATGTTGACCGAGAAGACGCGGTTCTGGTAGATACCCTTGAGGCTGTGGCGCTGGGGCTGCAGGCCGACGGTAACGCAGGGCGGGCTGCCGGCGGCCACGCCCGTCCAGGCCACGGCGGCGAAATCGGGCTTACCGTCCACCAGCGCCCCCACCAGGACGGTGGGGTGCGGCCAGATTATCGGCTGGGCGCCGAGCTTTTTCTTTTTCATTTCTTCACTCCTTTTGATGGGCGGCTATTACCACCTGCCCCAGCGAGATGCCGCCGTCGTTGGGGGGCACCTGCCGGTGAGTATATACCGTGAAGCCGGCGGACTCAAGCCGCCGGGCGGCCTGCGCCGCCAGCAGCCGGTTCTGGAAGACCCCGCCGCTGAGGGCCGTAGCTTTCAGGCTGGTCTGGACGGATATTTTCTGACATACTTCAACTATCATCCCGGCGATGGTGTTGTGGAAGCGGGCGGCGATGACGGCCTGAGAGGTTTTATGCTTGATATCCTCAAGCACGGCGGCCAGCAAATCTCGCACCCTGATTATAATCGTATCATCTTCTTCGGCCAGGGCGAACGGGTAGGCGCCGGTCTCGCCGGGGGCGTCATCGGCATGCATTTCCAGCTCGATGGCCGCCTGCGCCTCGTACTCGATAACGGGCCGGATGCCGGTCAGGGCCGCCACGGCGTCGAAGAGCCGCCCCATTGAGGAGGTCAGCGGGGTATTGATGCCTTTTTTGACCTGGGTGCGGATGATAGCAACCTCATCGCTATAGACCTTAGTTATAGAACTATGTTCTATAGCTTCCTCCAGACCCAGCGCCAAGAGATACCCAAGGGCGGCGCGGTAGGGCCGCCGGATGGCCTGCGCCCCGCCGGGGAGGGGCAGGTATTCCAGGTGGGCGGTGCGGCGATAACTGACGTAATCGGCCACCAGAAACTCGCCGCCCCAGATGCGCCCGTCGGGGCCGTAGCCGGTGCCGTCCAGACTCACCCCGATGACCGGGCCGCTGACGCCGCAATCGGCCAGGCAGGAGGCGACGTGGGCATGGTGGTGCTGCACGGGGACGAGCTTCAGCCCGTCATCGGCGGCGGACAGCTCTCTGGCGTATTTCGTCGGCAGGTAGTCGGGGTGCATATCGTGGGCGATAATCTCCGGCGCGATGCGGAAGAGCCTTTGATAAAGCCCGATGGTGTCCTTGAAATGCTCCAGCGTCTCCAGGTTCTCCATGTCGCCGATATGCTGGCTGACGAAGGCGAAGTTATCGCGCGTCAGGCAGAAGGTGTTTTTCTCCTCGGCGCCGACGCCCAGTATCTGGCGGCTCGGGTAGTTCAGGCGGACGGGATGGGGCGCGTAGCCGCGGGCGCGGCGGGTAAAGCGGGGCGTATCCCCCGCGACGAGCATGACGCTGTCGTCGTAGCGGGCGTAGATGTCGCGGTTGTGGCGCAGGAAACAGTCGGCGATGCCGCCGAGCCTTGCTACCGCCTCGTCGTTATCGCGGGCGATGGGCTCCTCGCTGAGATTGCCGGAGGTCATCACCAGCGGGCGGCCCGCGGCGCGCAGGAGCAGGTGGTGGAGGGGGGTGTAGGGGAGCATCACCCCCAGGTATTTCAGTCCCGGCGCCACCGACGCCGCCACCGTGGACTCCGGCTTCCAGCGCAGCAGCACGATGGGGCTGCCGGGAGAAGCGAGCAAGTCGGCCTCGGCATCACTCACTTCGCAGTGTCGGCGGACTTCCTCCAATGTGGTCAGCATCACCGCCAGGGGCTTGGCGGGGCGGTGCTTGCGCCGCCGCAGGCGGGCGACGGCCTTGTCGCTGGCGGCGTCGCCGGCCAGCAAATATCCCCCCAGACCCTTGACCGCCACGATTTTACCGGCCTTGAGCAAATCGGCAGTCCTGGCGATAACATCGTCGCAGGCTAGCGGATTTCCCTGGGCGTCGCAAAGCTCCAGCCGCGGCCCGCAGACGGGGCAGGCGTTGGGCTGGGCGTGGAAGCGGCGGTCGGCGGGGTCGTCGTACTCCTTGCGGCAAGCCGGGCACATCTCAAAGACGCGCATGGTGGTGTTGGGGCGGTCGTAAGGAATATCGGCGATGATGGTAAAGCGCGGGCCGCAATTGGTGCAGTTGGTAAAAGCGTAGCCGTAGCGGCGATCGGCGGGGTCTAAAATCTCATGGAGGCAGTCGGGGCAGGTGGCGATGTCCGGCGAGACCAGCTGGTAGCGGCCCGGCTCGGGGACACTATCCCGTATCTCGAACTTATCGTAGCCAACGGGTTCGCCCGCCTCGCAGGTTATCTCCTCAATGTGTGCCACCGGCGGGGCCTCGCGCTCCAGGTCACGGCGGAAGCGCGTGATAGCGGCCGGCTCGCCCTCCACCTCGATGCGCACCGCCCCGGAGGCGTTGAGCACCCAGCCCTTGAGGTTATGGCGGGCGGCCAGCTGGTAGACGAAGGGGCGGAAGCCGACGCCCTGCACCACGCCCCGGACGCTGAGGCGGGCCAGACTGAGGGTGGATGTCCTGGCCATGATATTAACCGCCCTTTTTGCCCCGGACGGCGGCCGTAAGCCAGGCGTACCAGTCGTCCAGGCCGGCGCCGGTCTTGCAGGAGACGGGGAAGATAACCACGTCCGGGTTGAGGCCGGTAACGGTCTGGCGAAAGGCGGCGTCGTCAAAGTCCAGGTGCGGGGTGAGGTCGGTTTTGTTGAGGACGACCACGTCGCTATCGGCGAACATGGCGGGGTACTTGAGGGGCTTGTCGTCGCCCTCCGGGGTGGAGGCAATCATGACGCGCCTGTCCTCGCCCAGGACGAAGGCGTTGGGGCAGATGAGGTTGCCGACGTTCTCGATGAAGAGCAGGTCGATGGCGTCCAGCGGCAGGCCGTTGAGGGCGTACTCCACCATGTTGGCGTCCAGGTGGCAGCCGCCGGCGGTGTTAATCTGGATGACGGGGATGCCCAGGGCGTTGATTTTATCGGCGTCGACGCTGGAGGCCACGTCCCCCTCGATGACGCCGATTCTCATTTTATCCTTGAGATTATTGATAGTGTTCATGATGAGGGACGTCTTGCCCGCCCCCGGCGAGGCCATGATGTTGACGGTGAAAACGGCGCCTTTGTCCAGTCGCGCTTTGTTGGCCCCGGCCTTGTCCTCGTTGGCGCTTAAAATATCCTCGCCCACCTTGATGACTTTAACGCTCATTTACTCCACCTCGATACTTTCCAGATAGCATTCCCGCCCGGCGACTATCTCCAGGCCAATCTCGCTGCAGTCCGGGCAGGCCCAGGAGCCGTCCTGCGGGGTATAGACTTTATCGCACTTGTTACAGCGCAGCTGCGTCGGTATCGTCTCGTAAGCCAGCTCCGCCCCGCTGGCGATGGTGTCGCGGCTGAGCAGGTCGAAGTAGAGCCGGACGCACTC
>DAOUEP010000108.1:0-8324 GCA_034430515.1 Dehalococcoidales bacterium
TCCAGCGTCACCGTCTTCTCCATATTATAGAAAGACGAGGCGATAATCCCCAGGGCGATTAAAATAATGCCGATGTGCGCCAGCATGCCCCCGTAGCGCCCCCGGTTGCCGCCGACCAGCGAAAAGAAGGCCCGGACGACATTCATACCCTGGCGGCGGCGGGCTGCCGTCCCCCGCCACAGCTCGCGGCCGATGACGAAGAGCCCCAGCCCTGCAGCGGTGATGGCCACGATGTACCAGTTGCCGATGCCGGTGGCCAGGACGATGGCGGCGATAACCGCCACCGCCGCCAGAAAGTATAATAGGTAACGCCGCCAGGCGCGCCCGACGGCCCGGCCCCAGCCCAGCAGCGGGCACACCCCCAGGAGGAAGACCAGCAGCAGCAGCACCGGCCCGGCGGTGCGGTCGAAGAAGCCGCGCTCCAGCACCAGCCGCTCCCCGCCGAACAGCTCGACCAGGCGCGGCAGCACCGTGCCGATGAGGATTATCAGGACGAGCAATACCAGAACGATATTGGTCAGCAGAAAGGCGCCTCCCCCGGAGACGGGCGAGGTTATCTTTCTATCTTTATCAATATCCTTGCGGCGGAGGTAAAAGAGCAGCAGCGAGCCGGCCACGACGATAAGCATGGCCGCCAGGAGGTAGGGCGGGAAGGGCGAGCCGGAGAAGCCGTGCAGGGGCGACTCGATGCCGCCGTGGGTAATGAAGGGGCTGAGCAAAGTAAAGACAAAGGTGAAGACGGCCAGGTATCTGGCCCAGCCGCTCAGGTAGCCGCCGCGGCGGCCGGCGGCGACGGAATGGAGCAGGGCCGTCCCCAGCAGCCAGGGCATCAGCCCGGCGTTCTCCACCGGGTCCCAGGCCCAGTAGCCCCCCCAGCCGAACTCGTTGTAAGACCACCACATCCCCACCAGGTTGCCGATGCCCAGGGCGCACCAGCCTACCAGCGTCCAGCGCTGCACCCGCCGGACCCACCAGGCGGCCGGGCGACCGGCGGCGACCGCCCCGATGACCAGCGCGAAGCAGACGGCGAAGGCGGCGAAGCCGATGTAAAGCAGCGGCGGGTGTACCAGCATGCCGAAGTTCTGGTTCAGGGGGTTCATGCCGTAGCCGTCGGCGGGGGGCGACGGCTGGGCGGCGAAGACGTTGATGCCGAAACTGACCAGCGCCAGGTAGAATACCTGGATAACGGCCAGCACCGCCAGGGCGTAGGGGGAAACCGGCCCGTCGTCGGGTTTCCGGCGCCAGACCAGCACGGCGGAAAAGAGGGAAATGAGCCACCCCCAGAAGAAGATGGAGCCGCCCTTGCTGGCGTAGAGGGCGCTCAAAGAATAGATGGCGGGCAGGTCGCGGCTGGTCTGCTCGACGACCAGCTTAAAGCTGAAATCATGGGCGATAAAGGCGTAGAGCAGTATCGCCAGCGCCAGCGTGTAAAGCCCGAAGACGGCCAGGACGGCCCCCCGGGCGCTGGCGGCCAGCCGCCCCGAGTTGCGCCGAATGCCAGTTAGCGCCGCGACGGCCGCGTAGAGGGCCACCGGCATGGCGATGATTAAGGCGATATGACCCGCTTGCGTCATCTCTTTGAACTACTCTACCAGGGCCTCGTATTTGGAGGCGCACTTGAGGATAATCTGGTCGGCTTCAAATACCCCTTCCGGGAGGTACTTGCCTTCCAGCACCACGCCGGAGCCGTTCTGGAGGCCGCTGGGGCGCGCGCCCCGGTAGAGCACCGGCATGCTGGCCGTCCCGTAGGTGACGGTAAAGCGCAATTCCACGGCATCGGCGTCCCAGGCGAGGGAGCCGTCGGCCACCTGGCCGGCCACCCGCACGCTGGTATCGTAATCAATATCGCCGGCCAGGAACTCGTCCACGGAGACCATATAAACGCCGAAGCACTGCAACCCGGCGTAGACCAGCAGTATCACCGCCGCCAGCAGGACGGCCCCGCCAATCAGGTAGCGCTTCTTCATGGTCTTCGTCTTCCGGCTCGCACCGCTGTTTACCCCTGTTTTCAAGTCTACTCTGCGGTCAACAAAGGTGTCAAACAAGGCTACCCCGCGGTCAACAAAGGTATCAAACAAAGCTATTGACTTAGTCTACCCCTGTATGGTATATTCAGTTCTGAAATGTCCTTCGGTACTATATCTTTACCAGATTCTTTACCTGCTACCATTCCATTTTTTATTTTCTCAACTGGCATCCGCCGGCGCACGCGCCAGGTTGCCGCTGTCAGCCTGCGTGCCGTTGTTTAGATAAGCTCGATATTCGCGTAACAAAAAGGAGGGGAATTGATGCGAGTTAATCTATGGAAAAGTCTCACCACCGTTATCCTTCTGCTGGCTCTTCTTATCGCCACGCCACTGCTCACCGCCTGCGGGGGGACGGATAACACCCAACCGACTACCACTCAACCAACCACCACCGCGCCGCCGACGACGACCGAACCGGCGGTAAGCGAGTCCGATGTCGTCGTCGACGCCGTCGCCACCTACCTGACCCATACCGCCGCGAACACCACGGCCGCCAACCTACAATTGGCCATCGCCGATGGGTCGGCGCCCACCATCATCAGTCTCCGCAGCGCCGCCGACTACGCCAACGGACACATCCCCGGCGCCATCAACATGGCCTTCGGCGACCTCACCAGCCTGGATAAAACCGGCAGCTATCTCGTCTACTGCTACACCGGGCAGTCGGCCTCGTTTGCTGCTGCCATGCTCGGCACCCTCGGCTACGACGTCCAGAACCTGCTGCACGGCATGTCATCCTGGTCGGACGACCCGGCTGTCTACGTGACGCGCTTTGATGCCGCCACCAGCCAGGGCAACTTCGCCGTGGAGACCACGGCCAACACGGGCGGGAGCTACGACCTGCCCGTCCTGGATAACACCGCCTCCAGCGACCCGGCCGAGATTCTGCTGGCCGCCGCCCAGACGGTATCGCCCAGTTATATCACCGCCACCGACCTCAACCTGAAGATTGCCGAGGGCGAGGACATGACCATCATCAGCTGCCGCAGCGCCGCCGACTACGCCAACGGCCACATCCCCGGCGCCATCAACATCGGGCTGACGGCCCTCGCCGATAACCTCAGCCAGATAGACCCGGATGCCCCGGTCTACTGCTACTGCTACACCGGCCATTCGGCGGCCCAGGCAACCGCCCTGTTGCAGATGCTGGGCTACGACGCCTACAGCCTCAAGTTCGGCATGTGCTCCTGGAGCTCCGACCCGGCCATCAACGCCGGCAAGTGCTTCAACCCCGCTACGGTAGCCGGTTACGCCGTAGAACAATAGCAACGTGATAATATAATCTGGCTGTCCGGGCCTCGTCTCCCGGGCAGCCAGAGACCCGGTTGATTAAAAACGCCGTTTCTGCTACAAATAGGGCGAAGGAGAGGAACCGCTTGTGAAGAGACTGGCATTAGTCCTGCCCGCTTTAGTCCTCTTCGTGGCATTGGCCGTCCTCGGGTGCACCAATAAGGGACTGGTCGGCCCCACCCCCCGGGCGGACGATACCGTCGTCAGCAGCTGCGTTACCTGCCACTCCGACAAAGCGACCCTCCAGGAGGTGGCTTCGCCGGAGCCGGAGGCGACCACCTCGGCGGAGACCACCGGCGAGGGCTGAGGCGGAGAACTGCCTCCGTTGGAGGTCTGGGAAAAGGTTTTCGTTGACGACGCCGAGTTCGCCTATTCCACCCATGGCGAGGTCGGCTGCGTCATCTGCCACGGCGGCGACTCCGCCGCCGCCGATAAAGACACCGCCCACGCCGGCGTGGTGAGCGACCCCTCGGATGTCAGCTGCATTACCTGCCACTCCGACGTGGCCCACGTCAACGACCTGAGCCTCCACACCAACCTCACCGGCATGATTTCCGCCCTGGAGGCCCGCGGCGGCGATATGTCGGAGGGCTCGGAGCTCTACACCGCCTTCCAGAACCACTGCTCCAGCTGCCACACCACCTGCGGGCAGTGCCACGTCAGCCGCCCCGAGGAATCGGGCAGCGGCCTGGTCTCCGGCCACGAGTTCCGCCAGACCCCGTCCATGCAGTATAACTGCATCGCCTGCCACGGCTCCCGCATCGGCGACGAGTACCTGGGCCAGAACGAAGGCCAGCCGGCCGACGTCCACTGGACGCAGGAGACGATGCTCTGCACCGACTGCCACTCCGTCGCCCTCCACGGCAGCAGCACCGGGGCGACCAACCGTTACGATAACCCGGCCGTCATCCAGTGCGAGGACTGCCACGCCGATGTCCTGGCGGACACCAGCGATAACCCCCAGCACGAACAGCACCTGGACGACCTGTCCTGTCAGGTCTGCCACGCCGTGGCTTACAAGAACTGCTACAGCTGCCACATCGCCCTCGACGAGGAGGGCCAGCCCTGCCGCGTCAGCGAGCCTTCGGTCATCCAGTTTGAAATCGGCTACAACCCGATACAGTCGGCGGAGCGGCCTTACGATTTCGTGGTGCTGCGCCACGTGCCGACCTGTACCGGCACCTGCGACTACTACGGCACCAACCTGCTCCCGGATTTCGACGCCGTCTCCACCTGGAAGTACGCCACCCCGCACAACATCCAGCTGGACACGCCCCAGAACGCCAGCTGCGACGCCTGCCACACCGACATCGGTATCTTCCTGACCGAGGACGATATCCGTCCCGAGGAGCGGGCCGCCAACGAGGGCGTCATCATCACCGAATTTCCGGAGCCCGTGGGGGAATGACCCAAAATGGAAATAACGCGTAAAGAATTTATCAAAGGCGCCGCCGGCGCCGCCGGCGCCGGCCTGCTCATGCTGGCGTCGCCGGCCCGGGCCCTGGCCAAAGACGAGTCAACGCAGGCCGGCCTGGCCATGCTGGTGGACGTCACCAGGTGCGTCAACTGCTGGTGGTGCTACGCCGCCTGCAAGGAATACAACCAGCTGGGGGAGACTAGCCAGCCCGACCTCAACGAGCCGCCGCCGCTGTCCGCCTCCGTCTGGACAACGCTCAAGCCCGTCAAACAGGGCGATGCCTGGGTCTCGCGCAAGCAGGCCTGCAACCACTGCACCCAGGCCGCCTGCGTCGAGGTCTGCCCCTCGGGCGCCCTGAGCTACAACGGGCTCGGCTTCGTCCAGTACGACCAGACCAAGTGCACCGGCTGCGGCTACTGCGCCGAGTTCTGTCCCTTCGGCATACCGCAGATGGAACAGGGCACGGTCAACGGCGTGGCCATTATGAACAAGTGCACCTTCTGCCAGGACCGCGTCGCCCAGGGGCTGCCCACCGCCTGCTCGGCCGCCTGCACCACCGGGGCCATCCTGTTCGGCAAGCGCGCCGACCTGATTGCCACCGCCGAGAACCGCGTCGCCGAGCTCCGGCCGACCGTGCCGCAGGCCTCGGTCTACGGCATCAACGAGCTGAATGGCCTGCACGTGATGTACGTCCTCGACGATACGCCGGAAACGTACGGCCTCCCGTCCGACCCGCAAGTGCCCGACGCCGTCACCGTGCGCGATGTCTTCAGGTGGGTCGGCACCGGCCTGGTGGCCGCCGCCCTGGCCGGTTTCGGACTCAATTATCTGGTCAGCCGTATCAGGATGACCCGGGGAGAGAAGTAATGGCCGAAGCACGCACCGTAGCCCGCTTTAGAAAACGCACCATCTGGTTCCACTGGGTGCACACCGCCGCCTTTCTGGTGCTGCTCATTACCGGGGCCATCCTCTTTTTCCCCGGCCTGGGAGGGGCCGCCGCCGGGGGCGCCACGCGCTTCATCCACCGCATCGCCGTCGTCGTCTTCGTCGTCGCGCCGCTGGCCTACGCCGCCTTCAACCCTAAAGTGGCCTGGCACTTCGTCAAGGAGACCTTTACCTGGGGGAGCGACGACTACCGCTGGGTCATGCGGGCGCCGGACTACTACTTCGGCGGCGCCGAGGACAAGATGCTGCCGCAGGGGCACATTAATACCGGGCAGAAGGCCTGGCAGCTTATAGTCGTGGTCACCGGAGTCATCTTTCTGGTCTCCGGCGTCCTCATGTGGTCTAACAACCTGGGGACGGGGGTCTTTCAGTGGGCGGTCATCGCCCACGACGTCGCCTTTATCCTGGCCCTGCTGATGCTCCTGGTGCACGTCTACCTGGGCGTCCTGCACCCCCGGATGACGGAATCGCTGCGCTCCATGCTGGACGGCAAGGTATCCCGCAAGTACGCCCAGAGCCACTACGGCCTCTGGTACAAGGAAACTGCGGATAAGAAGAAATAATCCGGCGTCGGCTACTCGCCGAGCCGCACCCGCCCCCACACGCCCACCACCCGCACCATGGACTCGTAGAGGTCGGGGTCTTTGACCATCCCTTTACCCGGAGCGCATATCTTGACGTAGTTGTTCAGCACCAGCGCCCCCACGCTGTCGATGGCCGAGCGAACCGCCGCCAGCTGCGTGACGATGCTCTCGCACTCTCGCTCCTCGGCCACCATCTTCTGCAGGCCGCGCAGCTGCCCCTCAATCCTTCTCAGGCGCTTGAGCACCGCTTCCCGGGAGACTTCGGGTTTCGCTCGCTTGACCATACCATCCTCCGTTAGTCCGATAGCTGCCTTCATCCGCCACCCGGCCACATTTTACATCACCGCTCCCGGAAACGCCAGCGCGCCCGCCGGGCGGCAGGAATTATCTTCGCCGGGGCGCCCGGCTTTTGTGGTATGATGAAAACAGATACTTCGGAGGCAGAAACCAATGTCCAATATTTCCAGAGCGGGCCTGGTGGTGCTGGCAGTTATTATCGCCGCCGTCGCTTTCGGCGGCGGCTACATCTTCGGGGCTTCGCATACCTCCCCCGGCGGCGATGAGCTGGGCGTCATCCGGCAGGCCTGGGACACCATCTACGCCAACTACTTCGACCCGGACAGTCTCGACGCCGAGGCCCTCACCCAGGGCGCCATCAAAGGGATGCTGGAGGCGCTCGACGACCCCTACACCTCCTATCTGGAGGCCGAGCTTTACGAGCTGGGGATAACCGGCCTGGAGGGCGAGTTTGACGGCATCGGCGCTTACGTGGCCGCCACCGAGGACGAGGAAATCACCATCATCGCCCCCATCGCCGGCTCCCCGGCGGAGGCGGCCGGCATCCGGGCCGGCGATGTCATCCTGGCCATCGACGGCCAGTCCACCCAGGGCATCGGCCTGGCCAAGGCCATCGTCAGCATCCGCGGCCCCCAGGGGACGGATGTCACCCTCAGCGTCCGCCACGCCGGCGAGACCGAGCCGGTGGATATCACCATCGTCCGGGGGCATATCCTGATACCCAGCGTTGACTACGAGATGCGCGGCGACATCGCCTACATCGTGATTAGCGAGTTCACCAGCCGCACCGACGACGAGCTGGCGGATGTCCTCGCCGAGGCGGACGCAGCCGGCGCCGCCGGCATCGTCCTCGACCTGCGCGGCAATCCCGGCGGCCTGCTGGATACCGTCGTCGCCGTGGCCAGCCGCTTCATCGCCGACGGCGCCGTCGTGATGGTGCGCTACCACGACGAGGATGAGGAGACGCTCGACGTCATTCCCGGCACGGCCGCCACCGACCTGCCGATGGTCGCTTTAGTCAACGGCGCCAGCGCCTCGGGCTCCGAGGTGCTCGCCGGCGCCCTGCAAGACCACGACCGCGCCCTCATCGCCGGCAGCGTTACCTTCGGCAAGGGCAGCGTCAATACCCTGCGCCAGCTCAGCGACGGCTCCGGCATCTACATCACCATCGCCCGCTGGCTCACCCCCGACGGGCGGCTCATCGAGGGCCAGGGCATCCAGCCGGACGTGACCCTCGACCTCACCGGGGAGGCAGCCGTGGACTGGGCGATAGATTACCTGCACGATAACTCATAACTCAAGCGGGGGTGGTTTTATGAGCGACGAGGTAACTTACCAGATTAATCATGCCAGCCTCGCCATAACCCGGGGCGACATCACCGGCCAGGCCACCAACGCCATCGTCAACGCCGCCAACTCCGGCCTGATGGGCGGCGGCGGTGTGGACGGCGCCATTCACCGCGCCGGCGGGCCGGCCATCCTGGAAGAATGTAAACGAATCGTGGCGCGGCAGGGCCGCCTGCCCACCGGGCAGGCCGTCATTACCACCGCCGGGAACATGCCCTCAAAATACGTTATCCATACCGTCGGGCCCGTCTGGCACGGCGGCGGCAGCGGCGAGCCGGAAAAGCTGGCCAGCGCTTACCGCGAGAGCCTCAAGCTGGCCGCCGCCAATAACCTGGTCAGTATATCTTTCCCCTCCATCAGCACCGGGGCCTACGGCTACCCGCTGGAGGCCGCCGCCCGCATCGCCGTGGGCGAGGT
>DAOUEP010000109.1:0-13313 GCA_034430515.1 Dehalococcoidales bacterium
GCCAGGTCAAAAACGGGCACCTTATCGGCGGCCTCTTTGTCCTTGAGGCCGTCCTCGAACATCGTCATGCAGTAGGGGCAGCAGACGCAGACGGCGTCCGGCTGCTCCGCCAGCGCCTCCTCGACGCGGGCCACGTTGATGAGGGTGCCCTCCTGCTCCTCCATCCACATCCGCCCGCCACCGGCCCCGCAGCAGAAGCCCTTATCGCGCCGGCGCGCCATCTCCGCCGGAGCCTGCCCGGTGGCGGCGGCCATCACGCGGCGCGGGGCGTCGTAGATGCCGTTGTAGCGGCCCAGGTAGCAGGAGTCGTGGAAGACGATGTTGCCGGCCGCCTGCGGCTGGAGCTTGAGGCGGCCCTGCTGGAGCAAATCATTAATCAACTCGGCGTGGTGGATAACTTCCAAATCCGCGCCGTACTGCCGGTAATCGTTCTTGAGGGTGGTAAAGCAGTGGGGGCACTGGGTAATAATCTTGGTGACGCCCTTTTCCTGGAACAGCTTGATATTACCCCGCGCCATCTTGTCGAAGACGTACTCGTTGCCCAGGCGGCGCAGGCTGTCGCCGCAGCAGGGCTCGTCGCGCCCCAAGATGCCCCAGGAGATGCCGGCGGCGTCCAGGATGCGGGCGATGGAGAGGGTGGTGTGACGGTTGCGGGCGTCGAAGGCGCCGGCGCAGCCCACGTAGAAGAGGTATTCCGTCTTACCGGCCTCGAAGGGCTTGACCTCGATATCGGCGGCCCACTTGGTGCGGTCGGCCGGGGCGATGCCCCAGGGGTTACTGCGCTGCTCCATGTTCTCAAACAGGGTCAAAAGCTCTTCGGGGAACTTGGCTTTCATCTCCACCAGGTGGCGGCGCATGTCCACGATGCGCGGCACGTGCTCGATGAAGACGGGGCAGACCTCCATGCAGGCGCCGCAGGTGGTGCACTCCCAGAGCACGTTCTCGGCGACGCTGCCCTCCCCTTCCCCGCCGATGAGGGGGAGAGGGGACTCGCCGTCCCTGGCGGCGCTGTGGAGCAGGTTGACTTTAATATCGTGGATGACCAGCCGCGGCTCCAGGGTCTTGCCGGTGGCGGTGGCCGGGCAGGCGTCCGAGCAGCGGCCACACTCGGTGCAGGCATAGGAGTCGAACAGGCCTTTCCAGGGGATGTCGCTCACCTGGCCGGCGCCGAAGCTGGCCCCCTTGACGAACTCCTCGCGGGGCTGGGTCTTGATTTTGTCCAGGCTCTTGAAGAAGCAGTTGGGGATGGAGGTGAGGACGTGCATGTGCTTGCTGTAGGGCAGGTAGTTGAGGAAGGTCAGCAGCACCACGGCGTGAATCCACCAGAAGGTGTTGGCCGCCGTCGCCATGGCGATGGCGCCGAGGCCGCCAAGCACGGTAACGCCGACCCAGTTGGAGACGGGCATCCAGGCGGCGGCCCGCCCGAAGGCGGGGTCGAGGTTGATTTCGGCGCCGTGCATCCCGAAGTAGGCCAGCATCAACGCCGCCACCAGCCCCAGGATGATGAAGGCGTCGCGCGAGCGGGCCTCGATGTGGGGCGGGGGGAAGAAGAGCCGGCGGATAACGGCGACGACGACGGACAGGAGCGCCAGCAGCGAGACGATATCGAAGATGAGCGCCAGGGCGAAATAGGCGCCGTCGGGCAGGCGGGCGAAAGAGATGACGTCGGGCGCCAGGCCGCCGAGGAGGAACTCGGTATTGGCGATGAGCAAAATCATGAACGCCCAGAAGAGGACGAAGTGGTTGACGCCGAAGGGCTTTTTGACGACGCGGCGCTGCCCCAGGGCGTAGTAGAGCATGTTGCCCAGGCGCCGCAGGGGGGCGTTGAAGCGCCTGTCGGGGCGGCCCTGTAAGACCAGCCCGAAGCGCTGGTAGCAGCTCCAGGTGAAGAAGAGCAATGATGCCGCCAGGACGCAGATAAAGGCGATTACGTTGGCTGTCAAAGTAATAATTTCCTTATCATCTTACTTGGCCGCCGCTCGCTGGGCGCGGCGCTCCTTGACGTAAGCGGTAATGGCCGGGACAATCTGGAAGAGGTCGCCGACGATGCCGAAGGTGGCCACCTCGAAGATGGGGGCCTGCTTGTCGCGGTTGATGGCGATGATGATATCCGAGTCCTGCATGCCCACCAGGTGCTGGATAGCCCCGCTGATGCCGCAGGCGATGTAAATCTTGGGCCTGACCGTCTTGCCCGTCTGGCCCACCTGGCGCTCCAGCGGCATCCAGCCCGCCTCGACGGCGGCGCGCGAGCAGGCCACCACCCCGCCCAGCTCGTCGGCCAGTTCCTGGAGGATGGCGTAGTTCTCGGCGTTGCACATGCCCCGCCCGCCGGAGACGATGATTTCCGCCGCCGCCACGTCCACGGCCTCCAGGTCCTTGTCCTCGATGATTTCCAGCACCTTGGCGGCGATGTCCTTTTCCTTTAAGGGGACGGCCTCGCGGATAATCTCGCCTTTGCGTTTCTCGTCGCGCGCTGGCATCGGCATCACGTGGGGGCGCACCGTGGCCATCTGGGGGCGGGTGTACTCGGTGAGGATGGTGGCCATGATGTTGCCGCCGAAGGCCGGGCGCGTCTGCAGCAGGAAGCCCTCCTCGTCGATGGCTAGGCCGGTGCAGTCGGCGGTAAGGCCGGTCTGGAGGCTGGTGGCGATGGCCCCGGCCAGGTCGCGCCCCAGCCCGGTGGCCCCGATGAGGACGATTTCCGGCTTGTATTTCTTCACCAGGTGGCAGCAGGCCTTGTAATACGATTCGGTGCGGTAGTAATGAAAGACGGGGTCGTCCACCAGATAGACCTTGGACGCCCCGTAGGCGAAGGCCTCCCGGGCGAGGTGCTCGACTTTATCGCCGATGCAGACCGAGCATAGCTCCACGCCGCGTTTTTTAGCGAGCTCCGCCCCGACGCCCAATAGCTCCCAGGAGACCCCGGCGGCCTGACCCTCGGTGTGCTCGACGAAGACCCAGACCCCTTTATATTCCTTGAGCTTTTCCAGGCGCGGGTCTTTGGGGGCGGCCTCGGCCTCCGGCGCGGGGGCGGCCTTCTGTTTGGCCAGCTCGTCGAGGATTTTCTGCTCCTCCGGGGTGTAGTAAATCTCGATGGCCTGGGCGGGGCAGACCTTGACGCAGCGGCGGCAGCGGGTGCAGAGCTCCAGGTCGATGATGGGCTCGCCCTTGTCGTTCATGGTGATGGCGCCCTTGGGGCACTCGCTCTCGCAGCGGGCGCCGCAGGCGATGCACTTGCCGGGTATCAGCCGGGCCTCGCCGCGGGGGCGCTTGATTTTCTGGGGCTCTGCCATCGGGAGTCGGTATTACCTTTCTACAAGGACAGCAAGTCCTTTTCCAGCATTCTTTCGATGAGGGAGCGGGCCACATCGGCGGGCTTGTCGGTCTCGTGGCCGATGATTTCGCCCTGGGCGCGCTCCGGCGAGAATATCTTGCGTACCTGCGTCGCCGAGCCCTTGAGGCCGATGAGCTGCTCGTCGATGCCCATCGTCTTGTTGTCCCAGAGGATAATCTCGGCGTCCTCGGCGGCGAGGCGCATCGGCACGTTGGGGTAGCGGGGGGTGTTGATTTCGCGCAGCACGGCTATCATCGCCGGCAGGGGCGCGCTGACGATTTCGTGCCGCCCTTCCAGCCGGCGGCGGACTTTAATCGTCTTCGCCTTGACGTCAACCTCTTCGATGCGGTCGACCAGGGTCAGCTGGGTGCAGCCCAGCCGCGTGGCGATGCCGGGGCCTACCTGGGCGGTATCCCCGTCGATGGTCTGGCGGCCGCAGATGACGGCGGCCAGCTCTTCTTTTTTAGCCAGGTTGCGGATGGCCTCGGTGAGCACCATGCTGGTGGCCAGGGTATCGGCCCCGCCGAAGACGCGGTCGGAGAGGAGGATGGCCTCGTCGGCGCCCAGGGCCTGGGCCTTGCGCAGGGTGACCTCGGCGGAGGGCGGGCCCATGGAGATGACGGCGACGCGGAAGCCGTACTTGTCCTTGAGGCGCAGGCTCTCCTCCAGGGCGTGGGTATCGTAGGGGTTCATGATAAAGGGGACGCCTTCCCGGATGAGGGTGCCGGTCACCGGGTCTACCTTGACCTGGGTGGTGTCCGGGACTTGCTTGACGCAGGCGACGACTAACATCAGTATATCGTACTAAAGGACTAGGCGCTCCGGTGACTATACCGAGTAATCTTACCACAAGAGCCGCCCCTTCGGCAAATCGGCGGGGGCGGGCGAATTTCCCCCCCGAAATGGCCGCCCAACCCATTGTGGGGGCGGGGCAAATCTGGTATCATGGTGGGGCATTTCCCTGGCGAGTCCTTTACCATGGCCATCATCAAAACCACCAACCTGACCAAACATTTCAAAGCGCTCGTAGCGGTTGAAGACGTCAACCTGTCCATCGAGGAGGGCGAGTGCTTCGGCCTGCTGGGGCCCAACGGCGCCGGCAAGACCTCGCTTATCCGCATGATAACGGCCGTCTCGCCGGCGACCGCCGGCGAAATCGAGGTGGCCGGCATGGACGTCACCAAGTCGCCGCGCCAGATAAAGGCCATCCTCGGGGTGGTGCCCCAGATAGACAACCTGGACGAAGACCTCAACGTCGTCCAGAACCTGATGACCTTCGCCCGCTACTTCGCCATCCCCAAGGCCGTGGCCCGCGAGAGGGCCGCCGACATTCTTAAGGCGATGCAGCTGGAAGAAAAACGCACCGTTAAAATCGACGAGCTTTCCGGCGGCATGAAGCGCCGCCTGCTCATCGGGCGGGGGCTTATCAACAACCCGCGCATCCTCATCCTGGACGAGCCTTCCATCGGCCTCGACCCCCAGGCCAAGCATATGGTCTGGCGGCGGCTCCGCGAGCTCAAGTCCCGCGGCGTGACGCTGCTGCTCTGCACCCAGAACATGGACGAGGCGGCCTACCTCTGCCAGCGCGTCGCCATCATGCACCAGGGGCGGGTCATCGCCATCGGCCAGCCCCGCGACCTGGTGGCCGAGCACATCGGCAAGTGGATATGGGAGATAGACTTTATGCCGGCTGAGCGCGACGGCCTCGTCGCCGAGCTGCAAAAACGCCAGCTTCAGTTCGAGGAAGCGGCCGACACGATTCATATCTTCAACTTCAGCGGCGCCGCCGTGGCCGGCCTGCCCGGCTTCCAGCGGGAGGCCACCCTGGAGGACGTCTTTTTCAAGCTTACCGGGAGGTCGCTGGAATGATACACGGCTTTACCTGGCGTTTCTACCGCGTCTGGCAGCGCAACCGGGACGTCTTTTTCCGCCTCTGGCACTCCGAGGCCCCGGCCTCGGTCATCGAGCCGATTATCCTGCTCGTCGCCTTCGGCCTCGGCATGGGCGGCTTAATCGGCGAGAACGTCGACGGCCAGCGCTACATCGAGTTCATCGCCCCCGGCGTCATCGCCGCCTACGCCATGTTCAGCGCCTCCTTCGAATGCACCTACGGCAGCTATTTCCGCATGGAGCACCAGTACACCTTCGACGCCATCCTGGCCACCCCCCTCAACGTGGAAGACCTCACCGCCGGGGAAATCTTCTGGGGGGCCACCCGCTCGGCGATGACCGGCTCGGTGGTGCTGGCGGTGGCCGCCGCCTTCGGGCTGGTGCCGTCGTGGTGGGCGCTGCTCGTCCCGCTGGTGGCCCTGCTGGAGGGCGTCATGTTCGGCGCCATCTCCATGTTCTATACCTCCATCGTGCCGTCCATCTATACCTTTAACTACTTCTTTACCCTCTTCATCAGCCCCATGTTCTTCCTGGCGGGGGTCTTCTTCCCGCTGGACACCTTCCCGGCCGTGCTGGAGAAAATTAGCCGGTTCATCCCGCTGACGCCGGCGGTGCAGCTCAACCGCGCCCTCTTCCGGGGCGAGTTCAGCTGGGACTTACTCGTCCCGCTGGCCATTATCGCCGCTTACATCCTCGTCTTCTTCTCGCTCTCCCTGGTGACGATGCGGCGGCGCCTGACCAAGTAGCCGAAAGGAGGCATGACCGTGGCCGTCCTCTCCGGGCAGGATATCCGCCGCCTCATCGGGCAGGACCCGCCCCTTATCAAGGGCTGGCTCGACCTTAAGACGCAGGTGCAGGCCAACGGCTTCGACCTCACCCTGCGCGACGTGGCCGTGCCCCAGTCGGCGGGCTGCCTCGCCGCCGATAACGCCGGGCGGGTGTTAGCCGATACCTCGCCGCTGGTCTTCGACGCGCTGGGCTACATCGACCTCCCGGCGGGCATCTACATCGTCAGCTATAACGAGGTCGTCCACCTGCCCAAAAACATCATGGCGCTGGGCCGCCCGCGCTCGTCCCTGCTGCGCTGCGGCGTGACGGTGGGCACGGCCGTCTGGGACGCCGGATATGCGGGGCGCTCGCAGTCGCTGCTGGTGGTCTATAACCCGCGCGGGTTCCGCTTGCAGCGCAACGCCCGCCTCACGCAGCTTGTTTTTATGGAACTTACCGGCGATTCGGAGGGGTACGACGGGGTCTACCAGGGGGAGAATATTTAGGGGCTTATATCTCTCTGACCTTCTGCCTCCCCATGTCCAGCTCCAGGTAGACGGCCCCGGCGCTTCCGTCCGGCGTGGCGTAAAGCCGCCGTCCGTCGGGGGCGAAGACGTAGCCACCGCCGGGGAAGTCCTCGTCGCAGGTGCGGCCCGCCTGGGTCGCCACGGCAATCCAGATGCCGTATTTGCGGGCGTAGCCCTCGAAGTACTTGCGGCAGACGCCCTCCCACCACTCATATCCGGCCCGCCAGTCGCGGCTGGCCCGGTCGCCATAGAGGCCGGGGGCGGCCAGATGGAAGACGATGCACGCCCCCCGGCGGGCGCAGACGGCGTAGACCGCCTCGGTGGTAAGGTCGGCACAGATGGCGATACCGAAGCCAAGGCCGCCGTGCCGGAAGGTGGCAATCCGTTCCCCCGGCGTAAACCACTCGTCCTCTTCTTCGATAATGAACTGCTTGCGGTGGTAGCCGATGACGCGCCCGTCGCGGACGACCGCCTGGGTAACGAACGGCTTGCCGGCGGGGTTGGCCTCGATGAAGCCGGGCAGCACGGTCATATCGTGCCCGCGCGTCATGGCCAGCACGGCGGCCATTTCCGGCCCGTCGCGGCGGATGACGGCCCGGGGGTGCTTAGTGGGGTCGGCGAAGCCGGTGAGGCTCGCCTCGGGAAAGCCGACGATGTCAACCCCCCGCGCGGCGGCCTCCCGGATGTGCCGCTCCATCTCGCGGAGGTTCTCGTCCAGGCCAGCCTTCTCGCACCGCATCTGGACTAAAGCGATTTTCAACCTGGCCATGCCTGCCCCGTCCTACTTTTTCACCTTGCCGACGATGCGCCAGCCTTCCGGCGCCACCTGCGTCGTATCCACGACCAGATGGATGATGTCAAGGGCCGGGTAGGCCCGCTTCAGCCCGGCCAAATCAACCGGCTCAAAGCCCTTTTCGTTTTCCCGGTAGGCCCGCTCGGTAATGGCGTTGGAGGCGGTGCCGGCGCGGGTGCGCCCCTCTATCCGCGCCAGGGCCACCGGCGGCGGGGATGTAGTCTCCAGGATGACGAAGGGCAGGCCACGCCCGGCGGCCAGGGCCGCCGCCCGGCGCCTTAAGGCGCCGGTATAGAACGTGCCGTCCAAAATGAGGCAGCCCTCCCCGGCCAGGCTCTTTTCGGCGCGGCGGAACATCTCCTCGTAAACCAGCCCCCGTTTGGCGGCGTCGCCGGCGACCTTTTCATCGTAGATATCCTCGTCCGCCAGCAGCTCGCGCCGGACGGCGTCGGTGCTCAGGATTTCACACCCCTTAAGCCCGGCGACGTAGCCGGCCACGGTCGTCTTGAGCGTGGCGGGCAGGCCGCAGGTGACGAGCAGGAAGGGCGGCTTGAGCTCGGCTTTAATAAATGACGCCAGAGGTTCTCTCATTTTCCCCATCGTAGAGATTATTCCAGTCCGTAAACCTGCCGGGGGGCTAGGTACTGCGGGAACTTATCCAGCAGCTCCCGGCGGAGGAGATAGCAAAAATGGCAGGCATCCACGTATTCGTCGTCATGGTTAACCTGGTATTCTTTCGCTAATTGGGCCGGCCCTCCTTTGAGCAAAGGGCCGCAAATGGGGTGCGCACCGGCATCATAGCCCCTGACCAAATCGGAAAGAGGCGTTTCCCAGGCATTGCCCAGGCTCAATCCCTGACATATATGAACATTGCCGTAAGCGTCGAGGTGGACTCGCTTCGGGGATTCCAGCTCTTCGTGAATGCACGCGGTAAAGGTATCCCATCTTTTACGGGGGAGGCCGGCGATTAGTTTTTCCACGGCTCTACCTACGAATCTGGTAGTGCCGCCGATAACCGGCTCTCCCTTGTTCTGACCAGCATTGGTAGCGGCGGTGACCGAGGGTGCGTCGATATGGATTTCGGCGACGGGCAGCTTTAGTTTTTGCGCCACTTTACGGGCGAGTACCGCCGGATTATGCTTTTCATCTTCATAATGATAAGGGTCGTTACTGATACTCAGGTCACCGATTCCCAGTTCGGCGAGAGGCTTCAGCCAGAGCTCGATGTCGTCCGCATCGGTAGCAAAGTAACTATTGGTTACCACGCCAACCTGGAATCCCAGGTTGCGAGCTGTCTTAATCCCTTCGAGCATTACCGGATAGAACAGGAAGGGCTCCCCTCCTTCGAAATATATCCACTCTATGGTGCCTATCTTGACCGCTTCATCAAGAAGCCGCCGTATCTGGCTCAAAGTAAAAGTGCCCTGAGCTCGCGGGCTGCCGTAGACGAAACAATGGTCACATTCCGCATTACACTTGTATGACAGCAGAAAATGCAGTCCTGTCAGCATGATACTCCTCCGCAGGTATACATCTTTTGGGTATTTCTATAATAATATCATCTCCAGTTCTATTTCATCGCGAAGCGGGATGCCGTCGTTGCCTACTAACGGGATTTCCGGTTTCAATCGGCGCGATTGCTCCAGGGCGTTACGGCGCAGCGCCGCCAGCCGGAACCCCTTTTGCTGGTAAAACCGCAGGGCCGCCGTATTGTCGTTGGTGGTGACCAGCCAGAGGCGTTTACATCCCTCCCGGACAGCAACATCCCTGACCGCGTTGATGAGCGCCGTGCCGATACCCGCCCCCTCGACGAGGCTGTTCAGGGTGACGATTTCACACTGGTCTCCGGAGATATTATACGTTACCAGGCCAGCCCGCTCGCCATCCCTGACGGCGATAAAGCCGGGGAGGCTGGCCGCATCGTGAATCCTGCCGCGCGTTACTATATCGGGGCCGGCCCACCACTCCCGGAGCCGACGGCCTACCCAGCGGCTGTCGTTCCCGGTCAGCGGCCTGACTGATATTGCTTGCATCCGAAAAATCCGTTACTCAATATAGGACTCGGCCAGCTTAAAGTAGCCGCGGGCGTTGCGGCGGATGCGCTCCTTTTCCGCGGCGGGTATCTGGGGGTCGTCGTACTGGAAGCAGCCCACCTTGCCGCGCACGTAGGCGCGGTAGCACTTGTAAAAATTGAGCAGCTTCACCAGCTCCCGATCGCCGCTAGCCGTCACATAAGCGACCACGAAGGCCCGCGAGAGGTCGCCGCGGCCGTAATGGTCTAAATCCATGGCCAGAAAGGCCACCTCGGCGGCGACGTCGGTGTAGCGGAAGCGGTCGTTGAACTCGATGCAGTCGTAGATGCAGATTCGCTCGGTAAAGCAGACGTGGGCGGCGTGCAGGTCGCCGTGGCAGTCGCGGACGCGCCCGGCGGCGACGCGCTGGCGGAAGAGGTCTTCGTTGGCGGCGATGAAATTACGGGTGTAGCCCTTGAGGTGCTCGTAAGTCTCCGGCGCGATGATTTCCCCGAAGTACTTTTCCGTCTGGGCGAAGTTCTCCTCGGTGTTCTGGATGACGGCATTTAGCCCGCCGATTTTGTTTATCTCCCGGCCGGTGGCCGCCCGGGCGTGGAAATCGGCCAGCAACCGGGCCACGTCGGCCAGCATGGCGGGGGTGGCCTCGCCGCGGGGGAGCAGGTAGTCCAGCATGCGCGCCGCGGGCAGGCGGCGCATCCTGACGGCGTACTCGACGATACCGCCCTCCCCACCCAAGGCGTAGTGGCCGTGGTGGTAGGTAATCTCCACCACCCCCAGGTAGGCGTCGGGGCAGAGGCGGCGGTTGAGCTCGGTCTCCTTGTAGCACAGCGCCCGGCGTTTCTCCAGGGTGGTGTAGTCCAGGTAGCCCAGGTTCACCGGCTTCTTGAGCTTATAGGCGTAGTCGCCGGCCAGCAGCACGTAGGACATCTGGGTCTGCACCAGTTCCACCCGCTGCGGGGGCTCGGGGTAGAGCCGCGGGTTGAGCAAAGCCTGGATGAGTTCCGGTAGCTCGGACATGCCGGCACCGCCGCTTACGATTCGGGCCCTATTTGGCCGCCTTGGCCTGGGCCTTCATCTTTTCCTTGTGCTTTTTGGCCGCCTTGAGGTGCTTGTACCAGGCGACCCGTTTTGATTTGTTCATCTCTAATAATATAACCTAAATCAGCGTTTTACGCTACTTCCCGCCGATAAGCGCCGCAAACCGCTCCTTAGCACTATCAGAAAGGCCAGATAAGGGGGATTAAGAGTACGGCGATGCCCCAGAAGATGATGTTGAGCGGGGCGCCGACCCGGGTGAAGTCGAGGAAGTTATAGCCGCCGGGCGAGAATATCATCGTGTTGGTCTTGTAGCCGATGGGCGTGGCGAAGCTGGTGGAGGCGGCGAAAGTGATAGCGATTAAAAGAGGGCGGGGGTCGATATTGAGCGAGGCGGCGGTGGTAAAGGCAATCGGCGCCAGTATGGCGGCGGCGGCGTTGTTGGACATGGCCTCGGTAAAGACGGCGGTGACGATGTAGAGAACAGCCAGCAGCACCACCGGCCCCCGCGCCGCCAGCGGCTCCAGGACACGCTCGGCCAGCCACAGCGTGGCGCCGCTGCTCTCCAGGGCCAGCCCCAGCGGCAGCACCCCGGCCAGCAGGAAGATTATCTTCCAGTCGATGGCCCGGTAGGCCTCCTCGATGCCGAGGCACTGGGTGACCACCATGGCCACGGCGCCGACGATGGCCGCCTCCATGACGGGCAGGACGTTGAGCGTGGTGAGAAGAACTACGCCCAGCACTATCGCCAAGGCGATGAAGGCGCGGTTCTTGCGCAGGTAGAGGTCGGTCAGCTCGTTGGTGACGACGGCGTTGGGCGAGTTCATGACGTGGGCGATGTCGTCCTTGTGCCCCTGGAGGAGCACCGTGTCGTTCTCGTTGAGCTTGACGTCGGCCAGGCGGTGGCGCAGGGTGCGCCCGCGCCGCTGGATGGCCAGCACGGTGAGCTTGTGGCGGCGGAAGAAGACGGCCTCCCCCAGGGTGCGCCCGATGAGAGTGGAGCCGGGCGGGATGAGGACCTCGCTCAGCTTCATGTCGTGGGCGCTCAGCTCCCGATCGCTGACGCGGGCGTCCTTGAGCATCTTGAGGCCGTACTTGCCTTCCATATCTATTATCTGCTCGACATTGCCGTGCAGCAGCAGGATGTCGTCGGGGCGGATGACCGTCTGGGCGGGGCGCGAGACGGCCCTGGCCCCGCGCAGCAGGTTGGCCAGCTCCACCTTGGTCTCGCCCTCCACCTTGCTCTGGTCCCAGGTCTGGTCTACCAGGGCGGATTTCTCGCCCACCTGCATCTCGGCTAAATAGTCGGCCAGGCGGTAGCGGTCTACCTGCTCAGCTTCGCCCTTGCGCACCGGCAGCAGCCAGTGCCCGACGGCGACCAGGTAGACCATCCCCGCCCCCACCATGGCCAGCCCCAGCGGCAGGAACTCGAAGAAGCCGAACGGCGCCAGCCCCCGATCGACGGCGATGGAGTTGACGATGAGGTTGGTGGACGTCCCCACCAGGGTGCAGACCCCGCCGAACTGGCTGGCGTAGGACAGCGGTATCAAAATGCGCGAGGCGGCGATTTTACGGCTGCGGGCCAGCACCATGGCCACCGGGATGAAGATGGCCACGATGGCGGCGTTGATGATGAAGGCCGACAGGATGGCGGCGGTGAGGCTGAGGACGAGCATGAGGCGTAGCTCCGTCCGCCCGGCGATGCGGTCGAGCTGGCGGGCGGCCCACTCTACCAGGCCGGTGCGCACCAGCCCGGCGCTGAGGACGAACATGGCGGCGATGGTCAGCGTGGCCTGGTTGGCGAAGCCGTAGAGCACCTGCTCCGGGGTGATGAATCGGCCGGCGAAGAGGGCCACCAGCACGCACAGGGCGACGACATCGATGCGCACTTTGTTCCAGACGAACATGGCCATGGCAGCGACGACGATAACGCCGACCAGAATCATATCGGTACCGGGCACGGGGACATTATACCGCGAGGCGGCCGGATTAAGCTAGAGTCTCTTCCGCATCTCGCCCGAGAGCGTCGTGAGCAGCTCCAGCGCCCGCGCGGCGCCATCCTCGCTGAGGGGGGCCAGGGAGCAGGCGGGCATAATCAGGCTCTGCGCCAGCAGCTCTTTATAGGGCAAGCCGTGGCGGGTGAACGGCGCTATCGCCTCCTCCAGCCGGTCGCGCAGGCTGGCCACGCTCTCGCTCGTTACCGGCCCCATCTCGTTGGGGACGATGCCCCAGGCGATGCAGCCGCCCCGCTTGATGAACTGCTTGATTTCGTCGGGGTAGAGGGCCACCGAGTCGGCGTAGCTGTAGGCGTCGAAGTTGAGGATGTCCATCTTCGTCCTGAGCAGCACCGACCAGTCGGTATTGCCGCAGCAGTGCAGCCCCTTGAGGCCGGCGATGCCGGCGAAGACCTCGTCAATCATGGCGGCGACTTTGTCCGGCGAGGAGAACGGCCCGGCGGCCACCGACGACCCGTAGGCGGCCATGTACGGCTCGTCGAGGAAGATGATGGTGTTTCGGGAAAACTTCTTTAGTTCTTTTTCCTGCCAGGCCGCCTTGAGCCGGAGCAGCTTGGGCACGGCGTCGCCGAGGGTATCGTGGTAGAGGATGGCGCGCTTGTTCTCGTCGGTGACGGTCATCCCCCAGGACACCGGCCCGGTAACGCAGCCCTTGACGGCCAGCGGGCTTAAGTCGTCCCGGCGGAGGAACTCGTACAGCCCGGCGGCGCGCTCCCGGCTCACCCCGAATCCCGCCGCGTCGTCCTCCAGAAAGGCCCGGTAGAGGGCTTCCAGAGACTGGCTGTAGTCCTGGCTCGTATCCACGTAAATGCGCCCCGCCGCCTCGTCCACCACCACGCCGGGGAAGCCCTCGGCGTACTGGACGTACATGTTCTCCAGAAACGAGCGGCGCGGCAGCTGCGGCCAGGTGGGGATGTC